>JAFYBM010000259.1 GCA_017540225.1 Oscillospiraceae bacterium
GACAAATTTTCCGCCTGCACTCGAAATGGAAATATTGAGCTGGCCGGATGAATCCTGATAGTAGCCGATGTCGCCGTCCTGTCCGCCCCATGTCCACTGAAGGTTGGAGTTCACCTTATTGGTCTTGCCGCCTGCCGAAACATTCACAGAACCCATTTCGCTGTTGGAATTGGACTGGAAGAGAAGCAGGACGCCCTTGCCGTTGATCGTGAAGGTCATCGGCTGATTGCCGCTCGCAGTGTATGCATTGTCTCTCTGCGACCACGTCCACGAGCCGGCGTTGAAATTCTCAAGCTGATCGAAAGCAACCAGGTGGCTTTTCTCAAGGTCAACCTTGGTATCCGGAACGACATATTCCTCTGTCTCATTTTCGCTGCGCAGCGCCTGACGGTAATAGTAGCCGATGCAGTCTGCGATGATCTGGTGGCCGCCGTTGCCGGGGTGAATCGTATCACCGCTGCCGTACTGCTGATCCCAGTTAAGGCTGCCGCCCTGAATCGCGCCCTTGCCGCTGATAACCGCAAGATCGTACTTCTCGCCGATCTTTGCCATCCATTCCTCATTGGTGCCGAGGGATTTCTGGCAGAGCGTGATGAGGATGACTGCCGGTTCGTTTTCCTGCGTCAGGCACTTCTTCACAAGTGCCTCATAGGATTTCTGGAAACGGGCATCGCCCTGATCGTTCACGGCAAATTCAATGAAGATCACATCGCAGTTCTTTGCGAAAATATCATTTTCCACACGCATATTGCCGACGACAGACGATGTGCCGGCCTTACCCGCGTTCACATAGGTCACATTGTTTCCGGTGCCGAAGGTATCCTTAAAATAGTTGCAGGTGAGGCTTGAAATGCATTTGTCATGCGAGGTCGCAGAGCCGTCCTGTGTGATCGAACCGCCGATATAGCCGATCGTGACCTGCTCGCCGCGCTGTGCCTTGGCAATCTTTTCGCGGATACGGCTCGTGTTGCCCATACGGAGCAGACTGCCCTTATAGGCATTGAGCATCTGTCCGGAGGCTGTTTCCTGATAGTTGTCCCAGTCACCGACAATCTCGGTCTGCGGCTTCGGAGGCGGGAACAGAATCATATTTTTCAGAAGCGTGAGGTCTGCGGAATTCACAATGCCGTCCTCATTGAGATCGGCTCCTGCTTCAAACTCGTCGGATTCGGTCGTCAGCGCCTTGACCAGATCAAAGACATCGTCATTGTTGACGCTGAGGTCACCGTTGACATCGCCCTTCTTGATCGTGGACGGCGCGCCGTGAATCTCAACGGAATCCAGATAGAAGTCAATATAGGATGCTGCATCCTTTGCTTCCGCGGTTTCCGCATAGATCGACAGATTGGTCGCGCCTTCCGGAACCTTGAATGCATCTTCCGAGAGCACGAGCCATTGCTCACTTTCTGCGCTGCCCTTGGCAATATCCTCATATTTGGTTTCGTCGCCGAGCTTATACTCCAGCGACAGCTTCATTACAACCGGAGCACCGCTGGCCTGATAAACCGCCGCAGAGATCTTGTAGGTCCCGCCGGGCTTCATCAGAGAATCCGCGCTGCGCATTGCGCCGCACCATTCATGTGTACGCTCGCTGACAAACAGGCTGCAATTCACCTGATATGCCTGATCGGATGTCCACTGCACACTTGCGCCGCCGCGGCCGGTAAAGCTGTCATTGGATGTTTCAAATTCAGCACCGAGCAGCTTTGCGGCAGAGGCAGTGATCGCAGGCATCCCGCTCAGTACAGCCGCCGCAGAGGCTGCGGCAGTCACGCACGCGAGCAGTTTGCTGATATGCATTTTTTTCATTTAACAGAATCCTCCCATTTTCCTATATTTTGTTTGAAAATTTGAAAGATTCCCCCCAGAATACGGCTGCCTTTTTATGGCATTATATATAGCTAATATAGTATTATTTGTGTGATTTGTCAAGTATCAATTATGCTTAGATACTGTCCGATTCTCACTTTTTTATGCTGATTCTGATAAAACAAGCGTGAGATTCCCTGACGGCTTCGCACAGACAGAAAAAAAGATGCCTGCCGGAACTGATCGGCAAAGCAGACCGTGCCGCATCCGGCGAAAAACAGTCGAAGCGGCAAAAAAATTGTCAGGAGTGCCCAAAAGTGTAAGCGTTTTTTCCGTAATGCACAAAAACCTGAACAAACTTCAAATTATCTTCGCAAAAGTGTTGATTTTTTTTTTCAAATGTAGTATAATGATATTTGTATAAAAATATATGGCCATCGGAGGTTATGTTCATATGCACGTAGACCTGATTACCACAACAAATAAAGGTGCTGCGAAAATCATTAACGGTACCGAAAACGGCAAAAAAACCGCCTGTGGTATCAACCTGACAAAGCCTGAGAA
>JAFYBM010000260.1 GCA_017540225.1 Oscillospiraceae bacterium
AAGACAGAGTGAAAAATCGTTTGCTTCATTCTTTCCGTAGTCTGCCTGATTCGGCGCATAAAGTGTAAATGCAGCTTCATCGTCTGTCCATGCGATGCTTTCGGCAGTCGGGAGCACTGTGACATTGCTTTGCATCTCCTGCGTTTTCTCAAGAAAGCTGTCATATTCCTCCGATTCGGCAGAATAATCCGGCACATAGATCTGACCGATCTCCATACGGTTGATGAGCCGCGCCGCCCCGCCGACATGGTCTTTGTCAAAATGCGAGATAATGAGCGTGTCAATCCGGCCGATGCCTTGTCCTGTCAGGAATTTTTCGATGGTTTTGCCGTCGCCCTTATTGCCGGTGTCGATGACCGTGACGGTATTGGCAGTCTGCAAAACGAGCGCATCTGCTTTTCCGATGTCAAAGGCCGTGACCGTGAGCGGACTGACTGCAACGGTGCTCTGTCCGTCAGACGGTGCAGGTGCATCTGTCTTTTCACAGCCGGTGATTCCCAGCAGTGCGGCAGCGCCGAGCAGCAGCGCCGTGATTCTTTTTCTGAACATGGTATTCACCTCGGACATATTGCGTATTTACGCATTTTTCGTGAGGACAGTGATTGCGGCATAGTGCTGAATATCAAATGCCTCCGGAGCCTGCCGTTCCAGCATTGCGCGGTGATCGCGGTCCCATGCAGAGAGCTGATCGGGTGTCAGCGAAGCGCCGACGCCGCGGCAGGCACGCATTCTGCCGTGCCAGCTTTCGCGTGTGAAATGCACGTTCAGATCAAACAAGGTCTGTTCCGTGACCGTGAATGCGGTAAGCGCCTCATCAGGCGGAACGATCAGATGCCGTCTGTCACCGGCGCCCGTCCATGCAGGATTATATTGCAGCACGAGCTTTTCGCTCGCGTCCGCAATCGGATCCTCATCTGCGAGCCAGCCCATGTAAAGCAGCACGAGAACACCGTCTTTTTTCAGCATTCGTGCGATATTCGGATATGCCTTTTCCGCATCGAAATACCAGTAGCACTGGCAGGCGGTCACGATGTCGAAGCACGCATCCGGATAATCAGTTGTTTCGGCGGAGGCTGTGCGGAAGTCGATTTTCATACCGGCACTCTCCGCGAGCTTTTTTGCCTGTTCAATCTGCTCCGGCGAAATATCTGTGCCGCACCATTCCGCGCCTGCGTGATACAAATTGCGCGGCAAAACGCCGGTTCCCGTTCCGAGATCCAGTACGCGCTGTCCTTTTTTGCAGAAACCGCGGCTGAGCAGTGCATCATAAAATTCTGCGGGGTAAATATCACGGAATTTTGCATAATCCTCGGAGGTTTTGCCCCAGTCAAAGGCTTTTCCGCCGTCAATACTTTTGTTCTGAATATCCATTGTTTCAATCTCCCGTACTGTAGGTTTTCCGGATCAGCGGGCGTTCCTCCGGATGCTCTTCTGCAATCTCCACGGCGCTTTGCAGCTTCGCCTCTGCTTCGTCGAGCTGTGATTCGGATGCAGCATACAGCGTCATCATCGGATCGCCCGTTCTGACTTCATCGCCGTATTTTGCGTGCAGCCGGATGCCGGCACCGAAATCAATGCTGTCTGTTTTCGTCATTTTTCCGGCACCGAGCAGTACCGAAGCGCGTCCGATCTCCTCGCTGTGCATGGAACGGATCCAGCCTGCGGCCGGAGCTTTCAGTGTGCGGGAGCAGCGTGAAAGCAGCAGCTTTTCCGGATGCTCTGTCACAGAGGCATCGCCGCCCTGCTTTTCAATCATCTTAGCAAAGAATTTCATCGCATTCCCGCTTTTGACGGCATTTTCAGCCATTGCGAGGCATTGTGCGGGCGTACCTTTTCCGGCCATGCGGAGCAGCTCTGCTGCGAGCCGGATGCAGAATACGCCAAGCTCGCTTTCTGCATCGCCGCGCAGCACTTCAATCGCCTCGCGTACCTCCAGCGCATTGCCGATGCACATTCCGAGCGGGCGATCCATGTCGGTCAGTACGCAGGTGCAGTCGCGGCCGTCGGCCTTGGCTGCTGCGAGCATAAGCCGTGCCAGCTCCGCAGCGTCAGCGTCATTTTTCATGAAAGCGCCGCTTCCGACTTTGACATCCAGCAGGATATGGTCAGCGCCGGTTGCGAGCTTTTTGCTCATGATGCTTGCGCAGATCAGAGGGATGCTGTCCACGGTTTCTGTGACATCGCGCAGCGCATAGAGCTTTTTGTCGGCGGGTGCAAGGTCGCCGGTCTGCATGGCAACTGCACAGCGAATCTCGCGCACCTGCCTGAGAAATGCATCCGGCTCCAGCGCGGTGGAAAAGCCGGGGATGCTTTCAAGCTTGTCGATCGTGCCGCCGGTGTGGCCGAGTCCGCGTCCGGACATTTTCGGCATATATACGCCGCAGGAAGCGACAATCGGTGCGAGAATGAGCGTGGTTTTGTCACCGACACCGCCTGTGCTGTGTTTATCCGCAACAGGTCCGTCCAGCTCCCAGTGCAGTGTCTGGCCGGAATCGCGCATGGCCATAGTCAGATCGGCTGTTTCGCGGTCGCTGAGTCCGGAAAAGCAGACGGCCATCAGCCATGCCGCAAGCTGATAATCAGGGATCGGTGTTTCGGCTGTGATGCCTTTGACGAGCTGCCGGATCTCGTCGGTTGAGAGAGGACGCCCTTCTTTTGTTTTGCGGATGCATTCACCCATATGAAATGCTGCCATATTCAGCCTCCAACATCATTCATATTTTCTGATTGTTTTTTCTCTTGATTAAAATAAAGAATTCCTGCGGTAAATCGTAATTTGCGGGCAGTGCCCGTCTCTATTCTCGCTTCTCCCGCAAATGGGGCACTTCCCGTCCGCTAAATTCCGGATTATTGCAGGAGCACAATTTTTATAGTAGACTTTTTTTATCTTCTTGAAAATTGATGCAGATACGGCATCAGCCTGAACGCACGAAGCGCTCAGGCTGACAACCGTTTCATCCCTCTTTTACATGCTGCTCAACGCATTCATGCCATTATTGTTATCCCCGTCGGTATTCTGTGCCTCATCGGGGGTCTTTGCCTCCTCCGGCTGATAATCGCCGGCGGCCTCTGCCATTGCGGCAAGTGCAGCGAGATCACCGCCGCCGACCGGTGCAGCGGGAGCCGGTGCCGGTGCGGGTGCTGCAGCGGGAGCCGGTGCCGGCGCAGGTACTGCTGCCGGAGCAGGTGCTGTTGCTGCGGGTGCAGGTGCAGCAGCCGGTGCGGCAGGCTTTGCTGCATTTGCAGCCTTCGGTGTTTCCGCAAACTCTTTCTCGTCATAGTCGCCTTCCAGCCAGCCGACGCGCTCAAGCTGCTTCACCGGAATACGCTTCAGCGGGGAGTACTGGAATTTCGGACAGTGGAAACTGGCATCAACCATACCTTTTTTGGTGCAGAGCACCTTATTGCCGTCACTGGAGCGCTTTCCGTGCTCGCAATACTCACATTTCGGCTCAATTGCCTTTCCAAAGTACTTTCCGCCTTTGGAGAATACATCAAAAAGTCCCATATCGGTCACCTCGTTAATCCGGCAGAACCGCAGATTCCGTGTGAATTGCGTATCCTGTCATCTGTTTTCTCCATTATAACATATTTTTTTGAGTTTGTCTAGTCCTTTTTTATAAGAAACGGAAATCCGGTCAAAAAAATCATCAAAGCGGGCAAAACGGAGCCGTTTTCTGTGAGCTTTGTGCTGTGTGCAAAGACTTCTGCGGCCTCCGGCAGAGTAATTGCGCCGGCTGCGGCATAGGTGATGAGGGCGGTGAGCAGTGCGGCAGACAGCCGGATACAGAGCAGTCTGCGGGCGGAAACGGTACCGCTGCCGAGCGCAAGACATTGCCAGTGAACGCAGATGCCGCCGAAGGAGAGCATTCCCGCCGAGATCGCGAGCAGCGGCCGGAAGGGTAATCCGCAGAAAAACAATCCTTGCAGGGCGGTCACATCCATGAACGCTGCAAAAAATGCACGGACGGTTTGTTCGGAGATGCCCGCGGCGCCGCCGAGCCTGACCGACAGCGCAATAATGCCCAGAAAATCACACAGCAGCGTCAGGATGCCGAAGAGCAGCACCATGCCGCAGATGCCGGCAAGACTGCGCATTGTGCGGGAGACTGCGCTGGTGATGCATTCTGCATTCAGGCGGACGGCAGCTGCGGCGCTTTCTTCGTTGGAGACGGAATCCTGCGAGCGGCAGGTGAGGACAAGCAGAATGCAGTTTGCGAGAACGCAGGCGCCGAGCATCAGCCAGCCGGCCGCTGCACTGCCGAAAAGCTGTACGCCGGCCAGCCCGACCAGAAATGCCGGCCCGCCGCCGAAGCAGACGCAGGAGAGCTTTGCAGCGGCCGCACCGGAAAGGCGCCCCTGCTCGGTCATGCGGCGGAGCAGCACGGTGCCGACCGGATAGCCCGCGATCTGCGAAACGAGAAAAATACAGAGCACCTCCGGCGGGATGCGCAGCAGCTTCGCGGGGTGACGCAGCTTTGTGCCGAGCCACGCCGCTGCACCGGAGGCGGTCAGCAGGTCGCAGAGCGCCATGCAGCCGAACAGCGACGGAATCAGTGTTTGCAGGCAGAGAACCGTCCGCGCCTGAAGCATTTGCGTGACGGCGGCGGATTGTCCCGCGAGCCATGCGAGGAGACAGAGCAGCGCCGCGGTCAGGGCGGCGGGGAGAATCTGATTGCGGATGCGCGGATACATGACACGGCTCCTTTCCCTGCGGCGCAAAAAAGGCCGCATATTCCGTTTCCAGAATATGCGGCCGGTGCGCCGGTTATTCAGACAACACCCGCGATCATGCGGACAATGTGGATCACGTCGTCCTGATCGGTTTTGCCGGATGCATTTGCATCGGCGTTTGCAAGCCCTTGATCGCTGACGATGATTGTGTCGCCGCTCAGGAAGCGCGCAAGAATCACCGCATCAGAGACATCGATATCGCCGGATTCATCCAGATCGCCGCGGAGCGTGGGCTCCAGTGCGGGAACGGCCGGTGCCTGCGTGTCGGTGATCTCGACTGCATAAACCTCGCCGTCCGCAATGCCGTAGACAAGGCCGTTGTAGGTGTCTGAGATTGTATCGAAGACTTCCGGCACGATCATATTGTTTTCGAGATCGACAACGCCGCATTTCATGCCGTCATCGGTCTTGCTGCCGACAGAGAAATAGTTTCCGATGCCCGCATCCGTGAGATCGTATTCAAACGGGATCACAGTCTCATTCTTTTTGTTGATAACACCGCATTTGCCGTCTTTCTTCACATCTGCGTATTCGCCGAGAAAGCCCTCTGCTTTTTCATATTGCAGGTCAATGACATAGCTTCCGGTTTTGTCAATGTAGCCGTACTGGCCGTCCTTTTTCACCATTGCGATACCGCCATAGAACGGCCAGCAGTCATCAAACTGCTGCGGAATGATGATGTTGCCTTCCAGATCCATATAGCCGCCCAGTCTGCTGTTATACCAAGTAGCACCGGAATATGGATTTTCATCCTCCTTATAAACTCTTGGCTCAAAAATATTGTTATTCTCATAAAAGCGGTAACTGGAGTAGAAGGGGATGATTCCTTCACGATACCAGCCGAACTCGCCAAAGCCAAAGCCTGTCACAGCGCCGTCTAGTGATACGTCGGGACAAAAGGCTGCCGGTAATTCTTTGATGATCTCGCCTGAACTGTTGATTAAATAGGCATCGCGGTGAATTTCGCCCCATTCTCCTAAGTCTTCATATCTATAAGGCCAGACTACTGTGATATTTTCACTCATTCCGCGGCTGCTGACGTATTCTTCATGTTCAAACAGCGGCTTGCCGTCAATTGAATAGAATTCTACTCCGGTTTTGTCTTTATCGTTTTCACTCACAAAATTGCGGCAGAATCCTTCATCTGTCTTGGACACCACTTTGTCGCGGTAGACATATTCATAGTAAAAAGATTCTCTGTACGGGAACAGAAATTTGCCTGTCTTATCAATCAGCGCGATTTTTCTTTCAGAATACTTTTCAGGGGGCAAATAACCGTATTCATCTTTTACGACTTCATATTTCAGCGAACAGTATCCCTCATCCTGCATTAAAACAGAAGTCGCCTGAATGCCGAGCTTCTTTGCGGTGATCTGATAGCGCTCGCTCTTTTTATCCGCCGCTTTGATGGCCGCTAAAACATCCATCGCTGCGGCAGTCGTGGTTGTTTCCGTAGTAGTTGTTGTAGTTGTAGTAGTGGTAGTGGTAGTTGTAGTAGTGGTAGTTGTAGTTGTTGTTGTAGTAGTGGTAGTAGTTGTTGTGGTGGTAGTTGTTGTTGCCGGAGCTTTGGTCGTAGTGACGGGAGGCAAGGTCGTTTCCGCCTGCTCCCATGGCCATTTTCCGTTGTCAAGATACTCCTTTAATAATGCTGCATCTTTCACATTGACTATGCCGTTTCCGGTGATGTCACCGTTTTCAAACTGGTCTTCCAGCAGCGCACGGTCTATACCTGCCATAGTTTCTTCGTAAAAAGTCATTATGAAATCATAGTCTTTCTGATCGACAACGCCGTCAAGGTTCACATCACCGCGTAATTTTGAGCCGGATGACGTATCACTCCAGATACGGTATTTCAGATAAAATTCTATCTCGCTGCTATCTACAGCATCAATCAGTCCGTCTCCGTTGATGTCGCCGTTTTCTGCCTGCTGCTGTGTCAGTGCCGGTGCGTTGCCTTCTCGCGCTGCTTTATACCACTCTGTTATAAAATCGGCATCCTTATAATTGACAACGCCGTCAAGATTCACATCGCCGCGCAGAGTCTTTTCCTCCTGTGCTTCTGCCTTCAAACAGGTGTCCGCGCCGACCGGCAGTACGCCGATTCCGGAAAAAGTCAGACAGGCCGCGCTCAGCGCCGCCGCAAACCGCAATGTTTTCATAAAAACGGCCCTCCTATGAAAAAAATATAGGAATATTATACCATGTTTTTGCCCGAAAGTCAAGCTGAAACAGAAACCGCTTGACAGCTGCCGCCGGATTCCTTATAATATACATGATACTACATAAAAAGGGGAACAGATCATGCTGATCGACTTTCACACGCATATTTTTCCGGAGAAGATCGCGGCGCGGAGCATTGCGGCGCTGGAGGCCGGCATCCGGAATATTCAGGGCGCTGACTACCGCAAAGGGGAGGCGCTGACCTTCCGGCCGGCAACGCTTGCGGGGCTGCTTGATACGATGCCGGCTTCTCATGTGGACAGGAGCATCTGTCTGCCCATCGCCACAAAGCCCGCCCAGACTGCGCATATCAACGACTATGCGGAGACAGTGCGCTCGGAGCGGGCGCTCTCTTTCGGCACAGTGCATCCTGCCGATCCGGAGGCGGAGCAGGTGCTCGAAAACCTGAAGCAGCGCGGTTTTCGCGGCATCAAGCTGCATTTGCAGTTTCAGCAGTATGATATTGACAGTCCGGAGGTCATCCGCATTCTGCAAAAAGCGGAGCAGCTTCATCTGCTCGTGATCTTTCATGCGGGCGCGGACATCGGTCTGCCGCCGCCGGTTTATACGCCGCCGAAAAAAATCCGGCATATGCTGGATTATGTCTCCGGCGGGAATCTGATTGCTGCGCATCTCGGCGGCTGGGAGCAGTGGGAGGATGTGCTCGAATATCTCGCAGGTACGCAGATTTATATGGATACAGCCTATATTTCGCAGTTCATTGACCCGCAGTTATGCACGGAGATTATCCGGAAGCACGGTGCCGGAAAGATCGTGTTCGGCTCGGATTCACCGTGGGAGGATCCTGCGGATACGCTGCGCTTTTTGCAGTCGCTCGGTCTCAGCGATGAGGAGCTTGCTTTGATTACACACAAAAATGCGCTGCGGCTGCTCGGAGAATGCGAAAAATGATACGGAATGTGACGATTGCGGGGCAAAGTGTTCCGCAGACTGCCGCGCTCGCACCAATGGCCTCTGTTGCCGATACTGCCTACCGCACGCTCTGCAAGGAGCACGGCGCCTGCTTGGTGACGGGTGAGCTGGTCTCTGCGAAGGGACTGTGCTACGGCAGCCGCGGCAGTGCGGAGCTTTGCCGCATTACGGATGCAGAGCGCCCGATGGGACTGCAATTATTCGGTGCAGAGCCGGAATTTATGGAGGAGGCCGTCGAGCGGCTCATGCCGTTTCAGCCGGACTGGATCGACCTTAACATGGGCTGTCCGGTGCCGAAGGTTGTCAATCAGGGCGCGGGCAGTGCGCTGATGAAAACGCCGGAGCTAGCGGAAAAGCTCATGAAAGCGGCTGTGGAAGCTGCGGCTGGACGGGTGCCGGTGACGGTCAAAATGCGCATCGGCTGGGATGAAGAACATATCAATGCGGTTGATTTTGCAAAACGGATGGAGGCGGCAGGTGCTGCGGCCGTTGCCGTACACAGCCGCACACGGACGCAGTTTTACGGCGGAAATGCCGACTGGCGCTATATCGCGGCGGTGAAAGAGGCAGTTTCGGTGCCGGTCATTGGCAACGGCGATGTCACAGACGGCGCTTCGGCACTGCGGATGTATGCGGAAACGGGCTGTGATCTGATTATGGTCGGCCGTGCGACCTACGGCAACCCGTGGATCTTCGAGGAGATCAGAGCGGCGCTGAACGGTGAGCATTACACGCCGCCTGATGCGGAGGTGCGCCTGAGTGAAATGCTGCGGCACATCCGCAGAATCCTTGATATGAGTGAAAAATCGGAGAAGCTGGCGATGGCTGAAGCGCGAAAGCACGCGCTCTGGTATCTCAAGGGATTTCCGGGCGCATCGTTTTTCCGCGGGCGCTCCGCGTCGCTCACAAGCTATGCGGAAGCGGAAGCGCTTGCCGCGGATTATCTGGAATGGTACCGCGGCTTTCGGGAAAGGGGACAGATGATATGAAGGTGATCCGTGCAGACTCTGAGGCGGAACGGGCCGGCGCTTATTTTGTGCGTATTCAGGCGATGGCGCGCACGCATCACATCCCGCTGGGCGATGAAATTGACGAACATGACGGCGCAGACTGTCATTATATCCTTGTGCTGGATGACATTTATCCCGTTGCGACCTGCCGCTGGTTTGCGGCAGGGGAGGAAACGGCGGAGATCGGGCGGGTTGTCGTGCTGCCGGATTACCGCGGACAGCATCTCGGAGAAACGGTAATGCGGGCGGCAGAGCAGTGGATTGCGGAATGCGGCTTCCGGAGAGCTGCCGTCAACAGCCGGATCGGAGTTGAGCCGTTTTATGAAAAGCTCGGTTACTGTCGGGTGCCGGAGCATCCGGCGCACAGCACGACCTTTTCCTGCGCTTATATGGAAAAAGCACTGGATGCGCCGGATGCCGCGGTTTTCTGATGCGGGGTATTGACTTTTTTTCGCACTCTGTGCTATAATAAAAAGGTATGCTGAAAAAATACTCCGGCAGCGGCGCTGTCCGGACGAATCCTTTGGAGGAAGATATGGCAAAGAAAAAACATACTCCGCGCCGGCCGAATCCTGCCGCAGAGCAGCAGGAAGCGGAAAAGCTGGCCGGTTCGGTTACAGTGATACCGGCAGAACCGGAAAAGGATGCCGGCCTGAGCGAGCCGGACAATGCGGAAACCACGGTTTCAGAAACAGAGGACGGGCAGGAGCCTGCCGCGGAAACACCGGCTGAGAATCAGGATGCTGCACAGGAAAATGCAGCATCTGCTGAAAAATCTGCCGAGGAGGAGTACAATTTTCAGTCGCTGCTGCGCGATCTGAAAAAGATCAGGGGAAAGGTTCAGACAGCAGCTGAAAAATACGAGCTGCCGAATCTGCTGCTGACACGTTTTATAGCGGTATATTTCATACTCTCCGGCTTCTGGATTCTTTACCTGAAAAGCAAGCAGTCGCTTCGGGCGATTGACGGCTGGCGAGAGTTTGTCGGCGCCGTCAGCGGAAAGGGAATGCTGATCTGCTCGCTGATTTTTCTGGTTGCCAGCTTTTTTACGTTTTCCTGTCTTTCCAGTATGCTGCCGAAGAAAAAACGGATCGTCGATCAGGCAGCCGCGATTGTGTCAGTGCTGTTCTTTGATATTGCACTGCTCTGGCGTGTCAATAATTTCTTCCTGACAACGGCAGTAGCCTTTGTTTCGCTGGTATTTGTATATCATGCGATTGTCAAGCTGCCTGACCGCAAGGCGTTTGAGCGCATTCCGCGCGTGGCCTGCTTTGCCGTTGTGATGACTGCGGGTGTTCTGGTGACGGTGTTTGTCGCATCCGGTTCAGTCTATAAGCACAAGATCTTCGGCACAGCCTGTCATGATTTCGGCCTGTTCGTTCAGATGTTCCATTCGCTGGCAAAGAATCTGACGGCCGTGACGACCTGCGAGCGTGACCATGCGCTTTCGCACTTCTATATTCATTCCTCATTTATTTATTATCTGCTGGTTCCGGTATATAAGATGTTTCCGAAGGATGAGACGCTGCTGATTTCACAGGCGGTTCTTGCAATGAGCGGCTTCATTCCGATGTACCTGATCGCAAAGAACCATAAATTCAAGGGCGCTTCTCTGATTTTCATTTCCTTTATGTATATATTCAGCATTGCTGTTGTATCGCCCTGCTTCTACGATTTCCACGAAAATGCATTTCTGCCGCCGCTGCTGATGTGGCTGTTCTATGCCGTTGACCGCAAGAATATGATTCTGATGTGGATTATGGCATTTCTTGTCTGTATGGTCAAGGAGGACGCGCCGCTCTATACTGTCTGCATCGGACTGTATATGTTCTTTGAGATGAAAGGCGACAAAAAGCGCTGGCACGGTCTGCTGATGACGGTCATTACCGGCGCATATATGACGTTCATTACCGCATGGCTGACGCAAAACGGCGACGGTGCGACCATGACCTCGACCCGTTTCGGCATCCTGATGATCAATTATGATGCCGGACTCAAGGATGTTGTCAAGAATGTGATTCTGGATCCGGGATATTTCTTCAGTCTGCTGGTTCATGAGGAAACACTCAATTTCTTTCTCAAGCTCATGCTGCCGCTGCTGTTTATCCCCTTCATGACAAAGAAGATTCACCGTTTCTGGCTCATGATGCCGATGCTGATTATGAATCTGACGATCGGCGCGGGCTACGGTTATGCGGCAAGCGTGGATTTCCAGTATATCTTCGGACCGATCTGCCTGCTGCTTTATATGGTCATTGTCAATCTGGAGGATTTCGATGCAGAGAAAAAGCATGATCTGGCGATTGTGCTCGGCTCTGCCGCAATCGTATTCTTTGTCGGTCTGCCGCTGCATCATCTGGATGCGAAGGAGAATTTTGAGGCGAGCCGCGACGGCTTCACGGCCGTGGAAGAATGCCTTGACAGACTGCCGGAGGATGCGCGAATCTGTGCAACGCCGTTCCTGCTGGCACACTGTGCTGACCGTGAGGAGGTTTATCTGTTTGACGGTCTGGATACGAATATGGCGGATGAGAGCCGCACAGAGGATCTGATCCTTGAGCCGGAACGCTATGACTATTATGTGTTCGGTCCGGATTCGGATGTGGGACTGTTCTCGGCGCCTGTTCTGGAACGGATGGGCTGGAAGTATGTAGACGGTGTCGATCACCGGATTGCGGTTTATCAGAGTCCGGATTATCAGGGCTGACCGGATGCGGTACTGAAAAAACGGCGTTTCCCTGTTTCCTGACGGTGCAGATTTTGTACTGTCAGGAAGCGGGGAACCTTTTTTTGCACCGAACGGCGGGCAGTACTGCTGCCGGAAACGCGCAGTATCGCCAAAAATTCGCTCTGAACAGCGAAAAAAGCACCGAAAATGTGAGAAATCCGCCCCGATTCTTGACAGAATCCCGCTGCGGGTGTTATAATCAGATGTTAATATCAGAGCGAAAAAGGAGGGATTTTGTGTGAAGGAAAATATTATGCCGTCCTATCTGCCGGCTGCTGCGGTGACTTTCGTCCCGAAGGACGGCGGCGAGCCTGTGACGGTTTACCGCCCTTTTGAGGCGCTGACACTGGAAGAGCTGGAGGCACACCGCGAGAAAGATGCACACGGTGTCCTGCTGGAGCTTGGAGAACGGTATTATTTCGGCTGGGGCGGGGCAGAACAGGATTATGCAAAGGCCTATGAGTATCTCCGCGCAGCAGCAGAGCTTGGTGTGCAGGATGCACAGGCGCTGCTGGCATCCTACTATATCACCGAGGCGGGCGGTATCCTGAAAAAGGATCCCGAAAAATGCACGGAAATGCTGACGCTGGCTGCTGAAAACGGCTCATGGAAGGCGATGGAGACGCTCTCTGCCGGTTACAGAAACGGGCAGGGCGGTCTGAAGATCAATCACGAGCTGGCGTATCAGTGGGCGGAGCAGGCAGAGCGTATGCTGCGGATCTACTGGGATTTCTACGCACAGCCGAATTTTGTTGACTTCACGGAAAAACAGAAGGAAATCCTGCACGCACACACCCGCATGACACTTGCACTTTCATTTTTCTGCATGAACGGCGTCGGCGTGAAGCGTGATCTCAATGCGGCGGGCGCATGGCTTGACCGCGGCGAGCAGTTTGTGTGCAATATCACAGGACTTGCAAAGGTGCCGGTTTTTCAGGAAAAGCGCGCCGAGCTTGCGGGCCGCGGCCGGAAGGATGCCGTACGCGCCGAAAAAGCGGAAAAGGAAAAGAATAACCCCAAACGCAAAAGACGGTAAGAAAGGTGAGTATTTTGGTTAGAGAAGATTTGAGAAATATTGCGATCATTGCGCACGTTGACCACGGCAAGACCACGCTGGTCGATGAAATGCTCAAGCAGAGCGGCGCATTCCGTGAGAATCAGGCGGTCGCAGAGCGCGTCATGGACTCCAATGATCTGGAGCGTGAACGCGGCATCACCATCCTTGCAAAGAATACTTCTGTCATGTATAACGGTGTCAAGATCAATATTATTGACACCCCCGGCCACGCCGATTTCTCCGGCGAGGTCGAGCGTGTGCTGAATATGGTTGACGGTGTGCTGCTGCTTGTTGATGCAGCGGAAGGCCCGATGCCGC
>JAFYBM010000261.1 GCA_017540225.1 Oscillospiraceae bacterium
TGCGTTCCGCACTACCGGTGAATCGCTGGAAATCACATTCCGCGAGGGTGTCACGGCCATCCCTGAAACAGCATTCTGTGACCGTTCAGAGCTGACAAAGGTTGTTTTGCCGGAAACAATTACTTCCATTGGCAAAGAGGCTTTCCTGAACTGCACGGCACTGTCAGAATGCAATATGCCTGCATCACTCAAAGAAATCGGCGAAAGTGCATTCCAGAATACCGGTCTGACCGCGCTGGTGCTGCCCGGCTGCACCCTCGGTGATTCTGCATTTTTCTGCTGCTCATCTCTGAAAACCGTTGAAATCGGAGAAGGCACAGAGAATATTCCGGGACAGTGCTTCCGCAAATGCACAGCACTGGAAAGTGTTATGCTGCCGGATTCCGTTCAGAAAATCGAGTGCGGCTCTTACAGCGATCAGGGCGCCTTTGCGGACTGCCTGAATCTCAAAACCGTCTCATTCGGAACCGGAATCTCAACGATAAATACCAGTTCTTTCCGTGCATCCGGAGATGCGATGGAGGCCGAATTCCGAGAAGGTGTCACGACAATTCCGGATCACGCCTTCGACAAGTGCGATATTTCAAAGCTCGTACTGCCAAAGACTGTATCGGCACTCAGCGATCAGGCAGTTTCAAACTGTGAAGCGCTTGACTGCATCTGCATCCAGGCACCGGACTGCGAAATTGCTGACCTTGAAAGCACAATTCCCGCAGATGCTCTTATCTGCGGCTATGCAGAAAGCTCCGCAAAAGAATTTGCAGACACTTACGGCCGCAGATTTACGGTACTCCGCACTGACAGCGAAATCATCTGCGATTTGAACGGTGACGGCAAGACAACGCTGGTTGACGCAGAACTGCTGATACGTTTTATTGCAGAAGATGCAGATGTGCTCGCAGAGCTGAAAATTGATTCGCCGGAGATGCTTGATGTAAATCAGGACGGTCTGGTGACACTCAAGGATGTCAGAATGCTTCTGAAATCGCTGAAAACAGAATAACACAACAAAAAAGCTGCCGAATCCTGCACAAAGATCCGGCAGCTTTTTAATTTTTGTCTCATCACAATCCGGCAGAAGGCGCATTGCGCTTTTCATGATCCTCAGGTTCAGCAGCAGAAAAATGATCCGTCCGGAAAGGCGCCAGCGGAAGCCCGTTCATCCCGAATACCGTCACATCCATGTAATTTGTCCATGCATAGCGCGCATAAGCCGGCGAAGATACGCCCTTCGCGGTCAGACGGATGCAGTCCGGCAGCAGCACGGCCTCAGCCGGATGAAAGACACCGTCTGCGCCCGCCAGCGCAAAGCCGCTTGGCTCTCCTTTCAGCAGGAAGCCTTCTGCCGCATGATCGGTCAGCACGGTCAGCACGTTCCCGTTCACATAGCTGCTCCGGTACATCGGCGCACAGCATTCCTCTGCCGGCAGCAGATGATAGACGGTACACATCGCCTGCAAAAACAGCCGGTGCGCGACCTGCGTCTTGTCTGTCGGATGAATGTTGTCAAATTCACCGCAGTCCGGTATGACGGCAAGGCCGGTGTTGCGCAGCTTTTTGTATACCCGCGCCTGTGCCTCACGGATCCGGCACCAGTGCTGATAATCCGGATCCGCTGCATAGCGGAACATCGGGAGCTGGACAAAAAGGAACGGCAGCTCCGGTTCATCCCAGTCCCGCCGCCAGCAGCCGATCAGCGCAGTCAGCAGCGTTTCATAAGTATCGGGGCGGTGATCGTCCGATTCGCCCTGATAATAGAGAAATCCCCGCAGTGTATACGGGCAGACGCGCCGCAGCATTGTTTCATAGATGCCGCAGGGACGGCATTCATTTTTCGGCCCCATCGGTCCCGGCCAGCGCGATTCTCCGACGAGCTTCTGCGCCTCCTCCCATGTTGTCTCCGGATGTTCCCGCAGCAGCGCGGAATAATCCTGCCACCATTTATCCTGATAGGCGCAGTAGGCGTCAAATTCCGCAATGGCTTCAGCATCGGTCTTTCCGGCCATTGCGCTGTCATAGTCGTCCAGATAGGGGCGCAGTGCCGCATCCTGCTCCAGAACATCGCGGGAAACCCATGCCGAAGCCGATGTTCCGCCCCAGTTGCAGCCGATCAGACCGATTGTTACGCCGAGTTTTTTTTGCAGCTCCAGCGCAAAATAAAGCCCTACGGCAGACCATGCACGGGCATCCTCCGGCGTTGCGTACTGCCATGCGGTATTTCGTTCCGCTGCTTCAAAATCCGTGTCGATCATTCGCTGCTTCGGCGTATAATAAAAACGCACGCCGCATTCCGGAGAAAGCGTTTGCAGGAGTGCGGTGCCGTGCTTTTCGTCCTTGATTTCAAATTCCATGTTGCTCTGCCCGCCGCAGAGCCAGACCTCACCGACGGCAATTTCGCGGTAAACGATGCTGACCGCACCGCACTGCACGGTCATGGTGAGATTTTCGGCTGCGGGCATCGGCGGCAGCGTCACCCGCCATTTCCCGTTTTGGACGGTACAGGATGCGGAATGTCCGCCGAACCGGACGGTCACGCGGCGGCCGTCCGTACCGTCGCCCCAGACTGCAATCGGTTTTTCGCGCTGCAAAACCATACGGTCACTGAAAATTGCTGCTGTTCTCATAATTGGCACCTCTTTTTTTTGTAATTCCGCAGCCGCTCATTGCGCATCACAGAGCGCAGTCCAGCCGAACTGCGAAAACTGTACAGCGCCTGTTTTGCTGTTGATGATGACCACAGAGCTTGCGGGATGATTCCAGTTGCATTTTGCATCAAGAACATATACCATCACACCGGACTGCGCCTGCTCCGCCGGACAAAAGAAATCCCGATCAAAATAAATCTCTACACTGCCGTCCCACATATCAGCATCCGGAACGGAAAAGGAATCCCACTGCTTCTCCGGAACCAAAAGCCGGAAAAATGATGTATTATCGGCCGTTTCCGGCAGCGCCTCCGAATAGATCGACTGCGCCGCAAACTGCTTTTCCAGCTCGGCAGCACGCTCCGGCGTTGTCATGTACCGCACGGAAAAATGGCCTGTACCCTGCATGATGCTCGCCAGATAATCCATTGTGTAATCGCTGACAATATCGCCGCGGAATTCCGGAAACCACGCAGGCTCCTGAATATTCTGATAACAATTCAGATACGCCCGCTGAAACGGATAGCGCCATGCCATTGTCGAATGCAGGGCGATCGGAGCCGGCAGAAAGAAAATCAGAATTGCTGCAAGAATGACCGGAATATCCGGCAGTATTTTCCGCCTGTGCGGTTTTTTCTCAGCTTCGCCGGCCGGCGGCTGACTGCTCTGCTGCTTTTTTTGCCGTACAATGTGATAGAGCTGCAAAAAGATCGGCACGCCCTCCAGCAGAAAAAAACGCATTGAGCCGGTCAGTGTATAGCCTGCTGCGGCTGCAAGTATCAAAAGAACCCGAATGATCAGCATAGAAATCCCTCACAAAAACAGACAGGCATCCCCAAACGAGAAAAATCTGTAGCGCTCCTGTACTGCGATTTTATAGGCGTTCATTGTGTTCTCATAGCCTGCAAACGCAGAAACCAGCATGATGAGCGTGGATTCCGGCAGATGAAAATTCGTAATCAGGCCGTCAATGACCTTGAAATCATAGGGCGGATAAATGAATATGCCGGTATCGCCTTCGCAGGGACGGATCCCGCCGTATGCTGCGGCGGCACCCTCCAGTGTGCGGCAGGAGGTCGTCCCGACCGCAATCACGCGGCCGCCGTTTTCCTTTGTCTGCCGGATCTTTTCCGCTGTTTCAGCAGGAATCGTGTAATGCTCAATGTGCATATGATGCTTGCGAATGTCGTCCTCCTTGACGGGACGGAATGTGCCGAGCCCGACATGGAGCGTCACGAATGCCTCACCGATGCCCTGTGCTTTGAGTTCTTCGAGCAGTTCCGGCGTAAAGTGCAAACCGGCCGTCGGAGCGGCAGAGGAGCCAAGCTCCCGCGCATAGACAGTCTGATAGCGCTCTCTGTCCTGTAATTTTTCGGTGATATAGGGCGGCAGCGGCATCTGTCCGATCTCATCGAGCACCGCATAGAGGCTGCCCTCACATTCAAAACGCACGATGCGTCCGCCGTCCTCTGTCGTATCCAGAACCTCTGCGGTCAGCTTGTCGCCGAAGCGAAAGCGTTTGCCCGGACGCGCTTTTTTTCCGGGCTTGCAGATAATCTCCCAGACCTTCTCTCCGGTCGGCTTCAGCAGCAGAAATTCGATCGGCGAACCGGTATCCTCGCGCACACCGTAGAGTCTTGCGGGCAGCACACGGGAATCATTCATCACGAGCAGATCACCCTTTCGGAGAAACTGTCCGAGATCATGAAAATGATGATGCGTGATTTCGCCGGTGCTCCGGTTCATACAGAGCATCCGTGAGGCACTGCGCGGCTCAACCGGTGTCTGTGCGATCAACTCCTGCGGCAGCTCATAATAATATGTACTGCGTTTTGTGAAATCTATATCCAAACCAATCATCCTTTTTCTATTCTCAAATTTCAGAAACGTGTTTCTGCGATACTTCAAACCCGCGCACTGAGCGGCGGCATTATTCGCCCGTTACATTCAGTATACCACATTATACGGAAAAACGCAATGGGAGCAGTGGAAAAAGATACTACAAACAGCAGAAAAGCTACGGCATCGGCCTTACAATCCGTGATTACGCGCTAAGCCGTAAAAATCCCCCGCAGATTTAAGTTCTGCGGGGGATTTTTGTTTGATTCAGTTTGCGAATCGGAGTGAATTACTTGCGGAGAGCTGCCTGTGCAGCGGCCAGTCTTGCGATCGGCACGCGGAACGGCGAGCAGGAAACATAATCCAGACCGATCTGGTGGCAGAACTCGACAGAGGACGGGTCGCCGCCGTGCTCACCGCAGATACCGCAGTGGAGCTTCGGATTGACCGGCTTGCCCAGCTCAATAGCCATCTTCATCAGCTTGCCGACACCGACCTGATCGAGCTTTGCGAACGGATCGTTCTCGAAGATCTTGGTGTCATAGTATGCGCCGAGGAACTTGCCTGCGTCGTCACGGGAGAAGCCGAATGTCATCTGAGTCAGATCGTTGGTGCCGAAGCAGAAGAAGTCTGCTTCCTTCGCGATCTCGTCAGCAGTCAGAGCTGCACGCGGGATCTCGATCATGGTGCCGACCTGATACTTCAGATCTGCGCCTGCTGCCTTGATGGTCGCATCAGCAGTCTCGACAACGACCTTCTTGACGAA
>JAFYBM010000262.1 GCA_017540225.1 Oscillospiraceae bacterium
CCAGACGGATGTCCTGGATAATGCGGACAATGCCGTCTACTGGCTCGTTGAGACCAGACCTCCTGATGGATACAGTATTATTGATTCAGAGAACTATGTGCTCTTCACCAGAGAAGGAACGACATATACAAACAAATCCAATGAAGGAGGATTATTCATGGAACAAAATGAACACGCCCATCTGCTTGAGGTATCGCATCTCTGCAAGCAGTTCGGTTCGGGAAATACAGCCGTGCAGGCGCTGAATGATGTCAGTCTGACGCTGGATGCCGGTGTCTTTGCTGCCGTGACCGGCGAGAGCGGCAGCGGCAAAACCACTCTGCTGAATGTGATCGGTTCCCTTCTGGTACCAGACAGCGGCAGTATTCTTGTGGACGGACAGGAGATTACGAAGCAGAAGGATGCGGAGCTTGCTGTATACCGCCGCAGAAAAATCGGCTTTATATTTCAGAATTATAACCTCATCCCCGTCCTGACGATCGAGGAAAATATCGTTTTGCCGATGAATCTGGACGATGCCGAGCCGGATTATGATTATATGAACGAGCTGCTGCGCATGACCGGCCTTGAGGAGAAGCGCCGCTGCTTCCCGCATGAGCTTTCCGGCGGACAGCAGCAGCGTGCAGCCTTTGTCCGTGCGCTGATTCATAAGCCGGATATTATCCTTGCCGATGAACCGACCGGCAATCTGGACAGCAAGAATTCCAGCGAGATTATCAGCATCCTCAAGGAATCTGTCAAAACCTATCATCAGGCGCTGCTGCTCATCACGCATGATCTTTCCATTGCGGCGCAGGCTGACCGTTTATTCCGGATGAAGGACGGTGTCCTGACAGAAGAAAACGGGGTGCAGGAATCATGAAGCATTTGCTGAGACTTGCGCGGAAATACCTGATGCGGCAGAAATACCGCACCGCGCTGACATTTGCCTGTGTCCTGCTCTCGGTTTTCGTATTTCATCTGGTCACTATGGCTGCGGTTCTGATCCGCGGCGCAGCGCTCGGCAACCGGATTCAGGAAACCGGCCGCTGGCAGGTCAATATCCAGACATGGCTTGACAATCTCAAGGAGCCGGAAAACGCCTATTCCGTTCTGCGCAGTCATCCGAAGGTCAGTGATTATCAGATCTATGAATATTTTGCACTGAACACTGCCGCAGGCCGCGATGCAGACGGCATGATTCCGTTTATTTCACTTGAAATCAACGATGTTACGCGCAATTTACAGCGTGTAGCCGTCAGTACGATGGAGGGTGACGAAACGCTGTCCGGCAAAATGGAGGATCTGGCATTCGGTGCCGGCTCCATGCGCTTTGACCTGAAGCCGGATGAGATCCTGCTGCCGGCCGATTTCACCGAATACGGTCTGAAGGAAGGCGATACCGTCCGGATTACGCTGACGCCGCATTACGGCAAGCTGCATGAGGATGCGGATGTTGTCAGCGATTATGTATCCTATCTGCTCGCGGATCATCCGGAATTTGATGGAATCCCGTGGTTCACGGACAGTGAAGATGCCTCGGATAAAACGCTGTTCGGCATGACGCTGCGCGAATTTATGACGGAAATGCAGCTGATGCCCTATGCAGAATATTCGGATGCAGTCAGCGGAACACCGTATACGGTTGAAATGAAGCTCGTTGGCTTCTTTACCGGCGGTTCGGAATATTATCATACAAACGGCACGAATATGCAGTTTGTAACGGCGGTCAACTCCGATTTTGATGCCGCTGCGCAGCTGAAAGCTGCCTTTGACAGCATGGAGCTGCCGGATGAAGCCGCAAATCTGATTCCGGTCCGCACGGGGGGCTTCCGTGTTGCGGATGAGGCGCCGTTTGACGATGCGGTTAAGGAAATCTATTATGCAATGGGCTTTCCGAATGATTCTGATCTTGAGCAGGATATGCTGCACCCGCTGAATCCGGATGATGTATACAATTCGTCGCTGCTTGCACTGGAATTCCGCGGAATGGATGCCGCGGCGCTCTGGGGAGCCGATCTGCTTCCGGTTACGGTAGCATTGGCAGTTGCAGCGGTGCTGCTCTGGGCGCTGATGCGCTTTGTGATTGAGAATTCCTTTGAGATTTCCGTGCAGGAGCGCAGTGCGCAGTTTGCAGCACTGCGTGTAATGGGTGCATCCCGCGGACAAATTGCGCTGCTGGTCGGCTTTGAAGCACTCTTTTACAGCCTGACGGCGGTTCCGCTCGGAATGCTGCTTGCCTATGCCTGTAAGCGTGTGATCCTGAATGTCGTGACGCGAGCCGGTGTACCGATGACGGATACATCAATGCCGCTACTGACACTTTTGAGCTTCTGCTTTGCATGGCTTGCCGTTTTCATTTCCGCTTATACCTCCTCTATGTGGGCGGCGCGTTCCTATACACCGCTGGAGGCAACACACCGGAGCGATCTTTCCGGCACAAAGAAGCAGAGCATCTGGAATCAGCAGCTTTTCGGCACGAAATCTGCGGCGGAAAAGCAGGCTGAGCAGCAGAAGCAGATGCAGCAGGCCGGCGATCTCAAAACGCCGCAGAACGCAAAACTGAACCGGAAACGCCGCAGCTTCCTGCTGCACTATACGCTCCGCAATATCCGCCGGACGCGCAAGCGCTTCCTGATTGCAGTTGTGACCATGACGATCGGCTGTGCCGTGTTCAGTTTCGGTGTATCGGCGGGCGGCTGGCTCGGAATGGAGATTTTGCAGCAGGACGGACAGCTTGCCGAGGATTTTCTGATCGAGCAAAAGGGCTTTTCTGCCGAGCTGCCGGAGATTCTCGAAACAACGTTTGCAAATGACACTGACTTTGCTGATTACAGGCTGCAAATCGTAGCAGACAGTGTCATTGATACAGAATCATTTGCCGCAGATTTTTCGGATCTGCTTCCTGCCGCAATTTGTAATATGCCTGCGGAAAGCAGCACGGATGACGGCAGTGATATGGATATTATCATTCTTCCGCGCAGAGAATATGAGGCGGATTATGAATCGCTGACCGGCATTTCCTATGACGATTTCACTGCTTCAAACAGTGCAATTATTTGCTACGGCACATCTTATTCAAACAGTCTGACCGGTGTTTCTCTGGAATATCCCGCTGGCTATCATGCAGCAGAGGGACAGATGCCGACCGTCCGGCTGGAATCCGGCGATACGATTCCGGTTTCGGGCGTGCTCTGCTCGGATGTTCCGAAAAGCGGTCTTGCGCTGCTGATTCCGATTGACAGTGCCGACGGTTTGCTGCAATATCTGCTTTTGCGTGCGGCTTATCTCGGACAGCAGGCGATCCGCAGTGAGATCCGGCTGGCTCTGGCCGACAGCACGGTTTATTCATCCGGTCTTGAAAAGGCAAATCATTTTGTCAACGATGTGCTCAGCCGCTACCGCGGAGAGGTGAAGCTGACAGATCAGTTTGCCTCCCAAACCGGTATGAAATCGCTTGCCTCAACGATCGGCGGCATTGCGCTGGTCGCACTGCTCGGGCTTTGGGGCGTAGGCATCTGCACGATGCTCAACACGATCAATACAGGTGTGCTGAATCGCTGCGATGAGCTGATGACACTGCGCCAGATCGGTATGTCGCAGATACAAATGCGAAAAACGGTGTCTCTGGAGGGCATGGTCTACGGTGCGGTTTCAACACTGCTCGGCGGTCTGCTCGGCATATCAGGCTGCATTTATCTGATGCAGAAATCAACCTACCACGGTTCGCCAGTGACGGTATTTCTGGTGCTGTTCGGTGCATTTCTGGTTGCGTTTGCAGTGAATCTGCTGATTGCCTGGATTGCGGCACGGCCGGGTCTGCGGGAATTGAATCATCGGCTTGCGGCCGGTGAACGGCTCTGACCTTTCGTTTCGTGCGTTCAGCGTTTACAGCCGTGAATTATCATTTTTGTTTTGGCATAAGAAAACCGCCTTGTTCTCAGGGCGGTTTTTCTTCTTTTATATTGCTTTTTTCATAGGATATTCTGATTCGTAATATCTGCCGGTTCGCTGATACGGCGGATGAAGCCGGTCAGAAGCAGCAGGGATACTGCCATCATGACAGCTTCGGTGAGAGGCTGTGCCCAGAGCATCCCGCTGAATCCGAAGCAGCGGTTCAGCAGCAGCAGCAGCGGGATATAAAGGATGAGCTGACGAACCAGTGTGATTCCGAAGGCAAACTGCGGTTTGCCCATTGCCTGAAACGACATCCGGCACATTGAGACTGTGCCGACAAACGGCAGAATGCACATCAGATGCCGCAGCACATTCAGCGGCACGCTCATTTTCACAACAGCCCTGACCGGTGCTTCATCGCGCAGGGTGTATATGCGTCTGTCTTCCTTTGTATCCATGCATCAGAACCTCGATATAATGTTCTCAAGGGTATTATACTACTTTCACAGCTGTTTTGTCAAATCCGGATACGATTATTCGCGCTGCATTGCCAGTGCATGATTGCGGAGCACACAGGACGAAAGCTATCATTTGACATACAATATTTTATATGATATACTAATATTGTATAATTTCAGCCGCTTCAAGAGATTGGAGGTATCATATGAGCACACAAACTCTGTTTTGCATCTACTGCGGCAAGCAGTTTCAGTATGATGAAGCAACGCCGCAGAGATTCTGCTTATACTGCGGCAAGCAAATTGTATTGCCGGAACGGGATACACCGGCAGTAGAAAAAACGGTTCCGCCTGCCGCAGAAACGTCTGATGACGGCACACTGATTGAATTTCAGCCAAAGGAAACCGCCGCACCGCAGAGCAATGCGGAATTTTTCAGCAATGACGGTGCGCGTATTTTTACCGGCTGGCTTCCGGAAGGCTTCAGCGGCTACGCCAAAACTGAACCGAGCTATCAGACACCGGATTTTCCTGTCCTGCTCTGGGCATATGCAAAAAACGGGAGCAGCTCATATTTCTGCCGGAAAGAGCGGATTTACAGCATCAATAAGCTGGCGCCGAATACAGGCAATCCGTTCCGGCTTTTTGACGATTATCTGGACGAAAACGCGGCCTCTATTCTCGGAACAAATCAGCTTCGGCTGCTGAAACGTGTACCGGCGTTTCCGGAATCGGAGCAGCAGCTATATCAGATTTTAACAAAGCGCAAGCAGCAGATCGAATCGCAAAGTCAGGGAAACATGATTCAGTATGTTGTGCAGGGCGAATACGGCGCAGAGGGCGGAAAGCTCTATGAGGCTGAGATCGGCGGAGAGAAAAAATATCTGCTGCTGCATACCTGTATGATCGCGGATGAATTCGGAACATTCAGCCCGATGCTGCTGCAATCGCAGGCGCGCACCAATCAGATGCTGAATAATCTGGGCGCGATGGGACGGATACCGTTTTTCAGTATGCAGAATATGCAGGCGCAGCAGGGAATACCCGTGATTGACACGGATCCCCATACCCCGCTTGGCCGCCACAGAACCGACGGGCTGAATACGAATACGATCACATGGATTATCCCGCTTCTGGCAGGCTTCCAGTCGGATACACGCCCGACCAGAGCAGAGATCGTTGATTTCTACAGATTCCTCAATTCCCTGAAAGCCGCGCCGGAAACCGAAAAGCAGATTGCAGGGATTCGGGAACAGCTCATACTGCGCAAAATGGCAGATGAGCAGCAGGCCGCGAACATCATGGGACAGATGGTGCGGGATCAGCAGCGATCGTTTGACCGCCGGAATGCGATCATGCAGGATCTGAACAATCACAGAGACAATCTGTTCCAGCAGCGTATGGCCGCAGACAATGCTGCCTTTGACCGCCGTTCCCGCTTGCAGCATGAGGCGATCATGGGCGTGAATACCTATACCAGAACGGACGGCACGACCGTTGAAGCAGATGTCCGGTATGACCGTGTATTCCAGCGCGAAAATGATCCGACACAACTGATCGGTGCACCGAACACCGCAGATGTGCCGTTCGGATGGACGGAGCTTGAGAAGCTGAAATAAGCGTATATTTCTATGCGCATATTGCATACTGTTCCTGCATATCAGATGCAGCCGGATTTTCATTAAAAAAATACTTATGCACCCAAACTGCACTTTTTGAGGGTATTATTGATGGATTCATATAACGGCATCCATATTCCATAAAAACTATCGGAGGGGGATCATGAAATCATTAGCTGAAATCAAAAAAGCATTCGGGTACAACAACCCGACAACGACTGAACGCAGCACACTGGCAAAATCGGCCGGATACCTTGCGGAGCTTATAGCTCTTGCAGAAAAAAAAGAAGTCCAAAAGAAAGCCCAGAACAACCACGACGAAATTCATGTCGGTAAATAAACTGCTTTTTATCCGACCTGATCCATGCTGATATTTGGCGGACATACCGCTTGAATGACGGTGCAGACTTAGGATGGCGTGCTGGCGGCATCCAATTGCCGCAAATGAGTTTAGTCAATTGATCTTGATAAGTACGAAAACTTGTTATTTTCAAAAATCATCTTTCTTCGGTATTGACTAAGCTATAAGGCGTGTGCTATATTATTGTAAACGGAACATGGATAGTGTTTTCCTGATTCGCAGTTGATTCCTAAGACATTTGGCATTGTCCGGATCATGTAACGGTTTTCATCACGCTGAACAGGTGCGTGAGAAACAGA
>JAFYBM010000263.1 GCA_017540225.1 Oscillospiraceae bacterium
CCGTATTTTTCCTTGATCTCGCCGGTTGTCAGGTTTGTATTGACGATCAGCGGTTTGCAGGCATTCATCCGGCTGTTAAGGATCGTATAGATCATCGAGCGGGAAAAGCTGGTGTCAAATTCCGCGCCGAAATCATCTAAAATCAGCAGATCGCATTCCAGCAGCGCAGCAAGCGTATCCTCCTCATCGGATCGGCCGCGGCTGAATTGCTCCTGTTCCAGTATATGCAGCAGACTGCTGAGAGAATCATAAATAACCGTAAAGCCCTTTTGCAGCAGCACATTGGCTACGGCAAGCGAAAGATGCGTCTTGCCGAGGCCGGTTCCGCCGTGCAGGAACAAATTACAGGATTCTGTCGGTGAAAACTGTTCTGCATACTGCTTGCAGAATGCAAGGTTCTGCTCCATTGCATGATACTGCTCCGGCGGCAGCTCCTGATAATAGGAGAGCGAAAACTCTGCAAAGCTGCTCAGTGAAAGGCGGGAGCGTGCATTGAGCTGCTCCGCGCCGAGGCGCCCGATTTCCTGTATCAGACAGGTGCATGGTTTTCCGCCGACAAATCCCGTATCATTGCATTTTTCGCAGGTATAGTGAACATCCAGATAATCCGCAGGATAGCCGTGTGCGGTCAGGATAGACCGCAGCATGGCGTCTGCCTCACGGGTGTGCTGCTCAATCTCACGAAGCAGCCTGGAATTATCCCCTTTTCCGATAATGCCGGCAAGGGAACGGTAGGCCGTCCGGAGCTGCCGGTCAAGCTCGGCTGTTTCGGGAATCTTTGTACGGATCTCATCAGTGCGCTGCTCCTGAAGCATTTGTGCAGCACGCCGTCTTGTGCCGATCTGCGCAATGGCCTGCTCATAAATCTGCGTCTGTATCATGCAGCATCACCGTCCTTTGTTTGCGTGTCAATATGGATTCATGAGCTTTTCCACATCGCTCATGTCGATGGAGGAATTCTTCTGCGGGGCAGCGGCGCTGTTTTCGGCAGCTTTTTTCTTTGCATAGAACTGAGCATCCTCGCGCTGAACATCGTCCGGTGTACGGATGCCGGCCGCAGCCCATTTCTGTAATATGCCGTCAAGGTATGAGAAAGAGAGCTTTGAACCTTTTTTATTCAGCGTTTTCTCATAGGCCATTTCGATCAGTTCCATCGAAAGGCCGAGCGACTGCCAGCCGTCAATATATTTCTGCTGCATGGAAGTCGGTCTGCGCTGCATTTCAAACAGCTTCATAATCTTGCCGGTGAAGGTGCGCGCCTCGGTTCTGCGGCGGATATCCGCTGCAACCGCCTTGTGTGTCATCACGCCGCGCTCCTGCCATTCCACAGCGATCTGTTCCATATACCGCACCTGAAAGCAGTCATGCTCGACACAGAAGGCCGCCAGCATGAGAATGAGATCCGGCGCCAGTCCCAGATATTCATGCATCCAGATCAGGCTTTTGGATTCGGTGTTATTAAGCGGTCTGCCGGCAAGCTGCTCGGCAGCACGGAACATTTCCGCAAGATTCCTGTTTTCCTGAATGCGTGCGGCGATCTCAGAGGGCATCATTGCCAGATTGCTGCTGCTGCTCCGGACACGCGGAACCGCTGCCGGCTGAACGGGCGGCTGCGGCAAGGGTATGACTGCCGCTGCGGATTGTTCAGGCGCAGAATCCGTCAGATGCACGGCGGGCTGCTGCGGCGCCGAAAGCAGAACATTTGCGTCCTGCCAGAAGGAAACAGCTTCCTCAACAGCATCCTCAGAGACTTTGCAGCTCTGCGCGACCTGTGCGGAGGAAAGCGGCTCGTCTGCATGACAGAGCAGATAAAGCAGCACCTTGAGCTGACTGTGGCTCGCAAGCCCCAGCAGATGCTCCGCAACCGTGACAGGTACAGAGAAGGTATGCTCCTGTTTCAGATAGATCTCCATACTGCCCGCCCCCTGCATTGTCTTTTTAGATATAGTGATACTTTTATATTATATCACAAAATGCAGGAATTGTAAAGAGCTGGAATGCTGAAATTTTCCTGAACATATGAAAACGCCGGCATAATGAAAGGAACACTGCGGCTTTGGGATTATTCAGCCGTCAGCGAATGCAGCGCGTGTTCTTCGCTGTAACGGTTGCGGTAACGGAACGGCGTCATACCGGTAAGCCGGTGAAAGGCCGTGGAAAACGCGCTCTGAGAGGAAAAACCGAGCGATGCCGCGATCTCCGAGATCGGGAAATCAGAGAAAGTCAGGATATTCTGTGCCGTGGTAATCTTAGCATTCAGGATATAAGCCTTGATCGGCATTTTCATTTCCTTCGCAAAGAGCTTGGAAAGATAGCTCGGATTCAGATTTTCATGCGCTGCGGCCATTTGCAGCGTCAGGTTTTCATTAAGATTCCGGTAGATATAATCAACGGTGCGCCGCACATGGAGTGAAACGCTGTCCGATTTGCGGATTTCACGCATCCGCTCCGCAAAATCCAGCATCATAGCGCCGGTCAGCTCTATGACCTCCTCCGGCTTGCTGCAAAGATCGCATTTCCGGATATAAATATCGCTGAGCGTGTAGGCGATATTGTGTTTCATGCCGCCGTCAATGCACACACGCGCAATAATACCGGTACCGATCGCAAAATGATACTGATTATTCCGCAGAAGCTGCTCCGAAAGCCGCCCCTTACCCTCATAGTAATGCTGCCGGATCTCCTCAAAGTTCGCACGAACCTTCTCGACATTCCCGCGTTTTATATCATCATAGCGTGAAAACTCGCTTTTGATCTCCGTTCGCTTGAACTCCTCCTCAATCTGGATAAACAGTCTGTAATTCAGTTCACGATTCGTATTCACGGTCCATGCCCCCCTTTTCTATTACAATACCATATTTTTGAAAAAAAGTCAACGGAATCGCAAGAAAGCAAATGAAAAAGCAGGTATAATACAATCAAGGTCAGGGCAAGGAAGTGGTACAGATGCAGACAACGACCGATTTCACAAAAGGAAATGCGGCAAAGGCCATTCTGCGCTTTTACTTTCCGATGCTTGCAACTGCCATGCTCCAGCAGTTTTATTCCTTTGCAGATACAGCGATTGTCGGCAAAGGACTCGGAGACAATGCGCTTGCTGCCGTCGGAAATATGTCCTCACTCTGTTTTTTGATTTTCGGCTTTTCAATGGGGCTGGCAAACGGCTTTTGTGTTCTGGTTGCACAGCATTACGGAGAAAAGAATTTTTCGCAGCTCCGCAAAACAATCGCTGCCATGATCCGGCTCACGCTGATTATCACAGCATCCCTGACAGCACTGAGCCTTTTTTATCTGCGCAGAATCCTGATTCTTTTGCAGACGGATCCGCTGATTATTTCAGAGAGCCTGCACTACGGATACTTCATTTTCGGCGGTCTGTTTGCCGCAATCTCCTATAATATGAGTGCCGGTATTCTCCGCTCGCTCGGAGACAGCCGGACGCCGCTGAAAGCAATTGTTCTGTCGTCAGTTCTCAATATTTTGATGGACTGTCTGTTCATTTTCGTGCTGCATACCGGCGTTACGGGCGCCGCGGCAGCAACAGTACTTTCGCAGATCATTTCTGCGGGTGTCTGTATCAGCAAGCTCCTGCGCATAGATTTCCTGCAAATGCGGAAAAGCGACCTCCGATGCGGAAACAGTCTCTATGCGATGCTGCTGAAAAACGGCGTGCCGATGGCGCTGATGAATTCAATCACGGCAGTCGGCTGCATGGCGGTGCAGTATTACGTCAACGGGCTGGGTGTGGCTTATACATCCGCTTATTCCGCCTGCAGCAAATACATCAATATGTTCATGCAGCCTGCCTGCATTGCGGGCAGCACCATGTCAGCATATACCGGACAGAACTACGGAGCCGGACGCTTCGACAGGATCAGAGAGGGTTTACATATTTGCTGTTTGATTGCGGGTATTTCCTATCTGGCGCTTGGCTCTGTAATGTTCTGTCTCCCCCGTCAGCTTGCATCTCTGCTGCTGCACGGAGAGCAGCCTGTCACCTACGCGGCAGAATTTCTGCCGATCTGCGGTGTGATGCTGTTTGCAGTGGATTTGCTCTTTGTATACCGGAATGCCGTACAGGGAATGGGGTTTCCGCTTGTCCCGATGCTTTCGGGAATTCTGGAAATGGTATTGCGCATCGGCACGATCTCACTGCTGATCGGAGCACTCGGATTTCGTGCGACAGCGATTGCGGAGGTTTGCGCATGGTCAGGTGCATTGCTTTTGAACGCTGCGGCATTCCGGTATATTTTTTCACGCGAGAGCAGGAAGGCACATTCGGCTGAGGGGAACCGTGTGCCGATTCCTGTCATCGTATCTCAACGCAGTTTCTGGAGGAGAGGTTACAGATTATAATTCTTTGAGGGAGCAGATTCTGACAGTATGCCACAGAAATACGATGACTTATACCAGTGAAGCGGCCGGATTTTACATCCGGCCGCTTCTGCTTTATTCTGCTTATGCTGTTCCGACAATGATCCTGAGAATCGCAGTAATATCAAACGTATCAACTGCTCCGGATTCATCGGCATCGGCATTGATTTGACCCTGATCGGTCACATTGACCTTATCACCGACAAGGAATCGTGCGAGGAGCACTGCATCGGAAACATCGACCTCATCGCTGACATCGACATCGCCGAGCAGCGTAACCGCCGGCTGTTCAGGTGCCTCCGGCTGGCTGCTGAAATCAATCCAGAGCGCCACTGCCGCATTTTCCGGTGCGTAGGCAGGGGAGGCGGTATTCTGCGAAGCAATCTCCGCCGCAGTCAGTGCCTTGCTGTAGACGCGGACAGATGCAAACTCTGCTTCGGAGCCGCGTCCCGTGCTCGGGCAGGCGCCGATTGTCAGGCTGCTGTCAGAATGGTTTGTGCCGCGTGTATTCATGGTCTTTTCTGCAACAAACTGACCATCGCAATAAACGGAAACCTTGCCGACTGCTGCGTCATAAACGCCCGCAACCTGATGCATTTTTCCGAGCCATCCGGCCTTCATGCTGTCAGACATCCTGCAGCTTGCCATCTGCCAGCCGCCGTCATAGATGAAGAAATCAAGTGTATCGGGTGTTGCACGGAGAGAAAATGCTGTATCGCCCTTTCCGACAAACTGGTTGTATTGCGGTGTGCCGGTCGGGATGACATTTGCTTCAACCGTAAAGGATTTCTGGCCTTCAAAGAGCGGGTTCAGCTTGGTGTTATAAGGTACAGAGACGCTGCCGTGCATCAGTACCTGATCGCCGGACTGGCGGACGCCTGCGGATTCGGACAGCGGAACCATGAATTTATTGCTGCTCTGATCCTGAACATAGGAACTGATGTTGCGGTAAGGCTTGGAATATTCGTTCAGTGCGCCGTCATTGCTGGTGCCCGGAACCGGAATGATCGTGTAGGTCCATGCATAAACGCGGTTGCTCGGAAGCTGATACTGACCGAGTGTTGCCTGGCCGCAGGTCGCGCTGCCGACGCCCATGGAACCGTAGTCCATGCTGAGATATGCTTCCTTGCGCGGACGCATCTCATAGGGGTGATTGGTGCTGTCAAAATCAGAGGGCAGGAAGTGCAGGATATTGCCTTCGATCGGGCTTTCTGCTGCAACGAGCAGTGCACTGCTGTGTTTTTCGCTCTTGACAGAGATCCACTTGAGGTTTGTAATGTTGCCGCTGTCGTCGGTCTTGATATACGGGAAGAACATACCGGAAACGGTGTTGTGCCAGACGCCGAGCTTGCCGTTGGTCTTGCGGTCGTTGAAGGTCTCGACCGGGCCGTTGCCGTACCATGTGACCTGCTCAAAGCCTGCCGGCAGTGTCATCATCGAGCCGACGCGCAGGAAGTTTCCGAGGCCGGCTTTGGTCGCATCTACGCGCATTCCGACAGTTACGGCGCCGTTTCCGCCGATGGTATAGGTCATGCGGACTGCGGTGTTTCCGGCATTCGGAAGCGTCAGATTGACGGTGATGACCTGCTCGCCGTTGACCTCTGATGCATCAATGCTGCTGACCTTTGCGCCCTGCATTGCATTTTTCCATGCTCTGTCAAAGCATTTGGAATTTGCACTGCCGCCGTCATTTTCAACATTGCCGCGCCAGAAGTTCGGGGTCGGGCCGGAGGTCAGGAGGGTTTCGCCCTTGTAGGTGTAATTGGAAATCGTACCTGTCGAACCGGAGATCGTCAGGCTGAAATCCTTGCCGGAAACATTGTAATCGCTGCCGGATTTTGCAACATCGGCGGTTTCCGAGGTGCTCTTGACGACCTTCGGTGCCGCTGCGGGCACATTGAACTGCTCATAGGAAAGCTCGTAGCCTTCCGGAACCATGATCGTTCCGGTCTTTGCGCGGACGGAGATGTTGAGCTGGAATTCGTCACCGGCCTTGATTGCTGACGGCATTGTGAACGGAACGGAGATTTCGCCGCGGGAAAGCGGTGCAATATCAATGTCCTCTGCATCGCCGGTGCTGACTTCCATACCGTTTCTCAGCAGGATCCACTTGACATCAAATTCATTGAGGTTCGTGAAGTTGTTCTCGTTATAAACAGATACTTTGCGGTTCGAGATCTGATCGGGATTTGCAGTGAACCAGAAGTTCTGATACTGATATTTGACTTCGCGCAGTTCCGGCTGCGGGGTTCTGTCCGGAGAAACGATGCCGTTTGCGCAGAAGCTGTTGTCGTTCGGGTTGTCGCCCCAGTCGCCGCCGTATCCGAAATAGTGACCCGGCGAGAGATCTGCATAGAGATTCTTGTGTGCATCTTCCGATGCGTAGTAATCCCACGGACCGTTCGAGGATGCGGTTGTCTTTGTGACATTTGCGCTGTAATCCAGCCAGACAAGCACAGAGGAATCAGACGCTGAAATGGCCGGAGAAGCGCTGTTCTGTCCTGCGATTTCTGCTCCGGAGAGTGCCCTGCCGTAGACACGGGCAACGGAAATCTCACCGGTGAAGCGGCGGCCGTTGGAGGGGTCATAGCCGATGCCGAGCGGATGGGTGCCGCTTGCAATGCCGTCTGTGACGGATTCGCTGCCGATCAGCTGACCGTCCACATAGAGAGAGAGGCTGCCTTTGTCGTAAACACCTGCGACCTGATGCCAGTTGCCGACCCAGTTTGCAGGGAAATTGCCGGATACTGCGTGCCAGCCGCCGTTGTAAACGAAGAATTCAAGGCCGGAGCCCTGGCTCTTGGTTTTCAGTGCAGCCTGATTGTCTCCGATGGAAAGGAGAACATTGTTGTTATCGGTATTCGCCGGCTTGACGATTGCTTCAAAGGTGAAGGACTTGCCGGTGCCGGAGAGCGCACCGAGATAATTGGTATTGCCGTCCATGATTGTATAGCCTTTGAAGGAATGGCCGCCGTTGAGGGCGCCGTCGCCGGCGCTGTGGTTAAAGTCGGATTCTTTGCCGTATGCGGTGCCGGTCAGGCCTTTCTGATCGGCAATTTCAAAGGCGGAACCGCTGGAGCCGAAGCCGCCGATCGGGGTTGCGCGGGACTGATCGCACCAGTCCCAGATGAAGCCGCCCAGCATATTCGGTGCGCTGCGGATTTCATCCCAGTATTCTTTCAGTGCGCCGAGCGAGTTGCCCATCGCGTGATCGTATTCGCACATGACATAGGGCATTCTGCCGTCGCCGCCGTGAGCGCGTGCAAGGCCGCCGGAGCCGGGGTACATCTGGCTGTCCATATCAGTACCCATCTTGCCGCCCTGACCTTCGCTGTGTACCGGACGGGTGTTGTCATGCTTCTTGAAGTACCAGATCATATCGCGGAACAGGCCGTTTGCGTAGTTCGGATCATCGGTGTACTTCATCTCATTGCCGATCGACCATGCAATGATCGCCGGATTGTTCTTGAGGCGCTGGAAAGCAGTTTCCGTGCGGTCAAGACCAAGCTCGTAGAAATAGCCCATCTGACGGTTGTTGTCGCCGTACATGAGGCCGTGGCACTCCATGTTGGTCTCGCCCATCATATACATACCGTAATTGTTGCAGAGCCAGTAGAGATAGCTGTCATTGCTGTAATGGGAAGTACGGATCGCGTTGATGTTGTTCTGCTTCATCAGACGCACATCCTCTTCGATCGTTGCCTGCGGGACAGCCTTGCCGTGGAAGGGATCCGTATCGTGGCGGTTGACGCCCTTGAGGAGCAGCCGCTTGCCATTGATCGTGATCGGCTGCCAGCGCTGTGTGGTCACACGGTAGGAGCCGTCCACCTGTGTCGGGGTAAAGCCGACTTCGCGGAAACCGAGCTGCGCGGAGACCGTATCCACTGCATTGCCGCTGCCGTCCTGCAAGGTCAGCACGAGCGCATAGAGATTCGGATGTTCGGCAGACCAGAGCGCCGGACGGGTGATCTCCTTGGAGAGCTTGAACTCCCCTGTTTCACGGGAGCCGACCTGTGAAACGGGAATATTGGTATTGGGGGTAATATTGTTGCCGCTGCGGTCAAGCACTGCCACATTGATACTCCAGCCGCTGCCTGCGGCCTGCGCAGCAAGGTTGCGGACATTGACATTGAGGTTCAGGGTCGCATTCTGATAATTGTCATCGAGATCAGTGATCACTCTGTAGTCCGAGATCTGCACCAGCGGGCGGCTCGTGAGATACACATCACGGAAGATACCGCCGTCGTAAATCATATCCTGATCCTCAAACCATGTGCCGTCGCAGAATTTATGCACTTCTACGGCCAGCAGGTTTTCGCCGTTTTCAAGGTAATCGGTGATATCGAAGCGGTGCGGGCTGAAGGTGTCCTCGCTGTAGCCGACGGCCTTGCCGTTGACATAGACATAGTATGCGGATTCGACGCCTTCAAAATTGATGATAACGCGGCGGTTGTCGGCGGTCATCGCAGAGGAGACTGTGAAGGTTTTGCGGTAAAGGCCGACAGGGTTGTAGTTGGTCGGCGCCTTCGGGCAGCCGACACCGGGATCATACTTGCTCTGGAACGGCATCGTCACATTTGCGTAGATCGGGAAGTCGAAGCCCTGGCAGGTCCAGCTGTCCGGCAGTGTGACCGATTTCCAGCCGTCTGACGGATTCGGGCTGTAGCCGGGCGCGGTCGCGCCTGCATTGAGAAACGGCTGTGCGGCATTTGCATTCTGCACAACATTCAGATCCCATGTCTCATCGGCACCGGTGAGCATCTGCATATAGACAGAATCCTCACGGGCATTGTAGTCCCAGACGGCATTTGCCGCAGCATCCGCGTCCTGATAGGCAACGATGCTCAGGCCGGCCGGTTCGCGGTTGACCGCAAACACATCTTCTGTGCCGTCGTTTCCGGTCCACTCCTTATGCGTGAAGCTGGCGGCGGAAACATCTGCCTGCACCGCAGCGGACAAGCCGAGTTCGGCTGCTGATGCAGGAAGCTGTATGGCAGGAAAGGCGGGCATCGCACCTGTCATGACAACTGCCGACATCAAAGCTGCTGCGGTCTGTTTTTTTCTGTTTTTCTTTTTCATTCGGAATCCCCCTTGTATCTTACCGGTTTTCCGGTGTGATTGAAAGGCTGTAAAAAAAACACTTTCTCAGCCTATCGAATATATTATACAATACAAAAACGCCATCTGCAATAGATGTTTTATAGAAATGATGGACAAATTGAAACAAATAGGAATAATTGTCAGTATAACTTTGAATCCAAGAGCGTACAAATTAAAGAGCACGCTTTCCCCTACGGAAAAGCGTGCTCTGCGCAGAATATGTGCGCGCAAAGACTCCGACCCTGACTTTGATATAATAAACAACCGCCTTTTCGGAAAAAAGAGGCGTGCAAAAGCACGCCTCTTTCTGTATTATTGCATAATTGCTTCGGTCCAGTATTCCTGATTATACATATCAGTAAAGAGATAAGTGATCTTGACCGCGCCGGCTCCGACATCCTCATTGGTAAGCGTAAGGGCACCGTTGACCGTCATCGGCTCACCAAGATAGAAGCTGTCCAGATAATCGCCGTCATAGCTGTAATAATCGCAGACAAATTCCAGTGTGTCACCGTCCTGAATCTCTGTCATACTCTTTGCAACGGTTTCTGTCTCGTTGTTGCGGTAATCGCTCTCCGCACCGATGATCTTTCCCTGCGGATTGGCATCGTCAAACACAACCAGCAGCTTGACGCGCTCGCCGTTCAGCATAGCCGGAATATATCCGTAAATCGAGCGCTGATCGCCGTTCTCGACAGTATCCGTGTGATAATATGCCACGATCTGACCGTTGACAGCCAGCCAGTCGCGTGCGGTATCTGCAATCAGATTGTCGTTATCATCGAATTCATAGAGGAAGTCCAGTCCGAGATCGACATAGCCGGATCCGTCGTCGTAGAACATATTTTTATCCAGCGAATGCACCAGCTTCCACTGATCCTTGGTCAGCGAGAGCTTATACTGGCCGTCTTCCTGTTTCCAGTAGAGATTGTTTGCATCAAAATAATTGAGCGAAAGGTAATTTGCAGTTTCCTGCTCGGAAAGCGGGCTTTCCTGCATAAAGCCGATGTTGGATTCATCCAGTCCGCTGATGCTTCTGCCGTTGCTGAGTCCGGAGCCGAGGAAGCCGCTGAGCAGCGAACCAATCATATCCGCGCTGCCGGAGCTGCCGCCGGATGCACCGCCGAACAGTGAATCCAGCGGGGAACCGGAGCCGCCTGCCGCGATCTGGCCGCTGGTTTCCAGACTTGCAAACTGCCGGATGCACTTGATATAAGACTGATCCATATTGATCTGGTTATAGGTGCTGCAAGCACTGTCAACCATTGAAGCACGCTTATAGGGGAAGTAGATCGAAACACCGTAGGCATTCGTCATGTTTGAGGAGGTGCGGTTGTATTTAACCGCGTTTTTCAGAGCATCGACGAGCTTTTTGCCCTCTGCGGTATTCATATTCTGCGCGAGATGCACAAGATCGACCTGATCGATCTTCGAGGATGTCGCAAATTCACGGGTATTGACACGCGCATCGGAGACCTGCTGATATTTCTCATCCGTCATCAGCGTGCTGACCGAATCCGCAAATGCAGAAAGATTCGCCGGAACGGTATTCGCAAATTCCGCAAGATCAATCACGGAAAGCGTTGTTTTCTGACCGGGGCAGCGCTGTCCGCAGGCTGCAACGAAGTCATCGCAGATATTCTTTCCGATTTCCGCAGTCGGCATGGAGGTGTTCTGACCGAGCTTTGTCAGCCATTCGGTATAATACCAGCCGATGCCCGGTTCGGTTTCCTCGGAGGCAATCATATAATCCGCGTAATTATTGAGCATCAGCGCGGTTTCCGCGGTAGCCATGAGGCAGGCATCGAAGCCGACGAAATCAAACTGCACACCGCCGTCCTTCAGCGCCTTGCTGATGCCCGCAAGATTCATAGAGCCGCCGTTGCGCAGCTTCTCGTCATAGCCGTAGCCTGTAACGGAGCCGCCGCCGTGATCCCAGAAAACCAGAGCATTCCGGTTTGCAGGGAATTTCTTTGCGCAGTACCGGATAAATTCGGAAAGCGTTGCCGGATCGGTCATCGGTTTATTACCCATATCCCGCTCCAGCTGACCCATTCTGCCGTCCTTGATCTGATAGATCTGATTGACACTGTTGCTGATGCCGTCGATCCGCCAGCTCTTGCAGCCGCCGGTATAGATCAGAACATTGACATTTTCGCCGAAGCGTGCCTTTGCCATTTCCTGAATATCCGAGGAAGCCATGCCGCTTTTGGATTCGAGATCCGTTCCGCAGACATAGACCATCATTGTGACGGTATCCTGATTATTGCCGAGAATCTTCGTATATTTCTCACGGGAGCCGGATGCAACGGAACTGTTGTAATCGGCAGTTGCCGGCGCAACATACTGATTCTGATCCTGCTGCTGATCGGCATGATAGGGCAGCTCACCGCCTGTCAGCTCCCCGAGATCGCCGGCATTTTCGAGCAGGCCGCCGAGTCCGCCGCCGCCAAGCATTTTCAGTACAAGATAGCCGACAATCAGCAAAATAATCGCGCCGCCGCCGCCCGCTGCCGCACGTTTTCCGGTGCTTCCGCCGCCGGATCCTCTGCCTGCGTAGCCGTTCTGCGAGCCGACGGGGCCGGTTCCGAGGCCCTCACCGCGGCGATGAACGCCGGAGCTTTGACCTGATGTGAATTTTTCTCTGCCTTTCCGGTTATTCATATCCATATGCTGATCCTCCTTGTTTCAACAAAGTATACCTATATTTTACATGATGCAGGCTGTTTTGTCAAGAGGAAAGAAAAAAAGCCGGCAGTGCCGCCTTTCATCTCTTTGTCCTGCTCTGATAAAATGCTTACTGTTTGACAGTTCTGAAAAACTTGACGATGCAACTGCTATACCGGACAAACCTTTTTTATCTTTTTCATTCTCTCCCATTGCGTTTTTTGATAAAATATGTTATAATTGTTTTATTCCGATTTTTCACATCGAATCCTATCAAATCTCTGAACCGGAGGATCAGATTATGAAACTGCGATTATCCGTATCAGCCGCCGTCTGTGCCGTTTGTCTGCTGACCGGCTGCACACAGTCATCCGCAGACCCTTCTTCCGTCGCTGAATCATCTGCCGCAGAATCCGCCGGCGCATCAGAATCCCAGGATTCTGCGTCTGATTTTGCCGTTCCGGACACCTACAAGGAACTGCCGGTTATTTCGATCCGAACCGTCAGTCAGGAAAGCAGCGTTATGGACTTTGTCACAGAGCCGGTTGCGCTTCATGTGTCGGAACAGATTGCGACATGGACGCCGGATTATGAATTTCCGCCTGCGCCGTATTACGAAAGCTGTTCCGTTACCGTGACAGACACCGATCATTCCGAATGCATCAGCAATGCGGAAGCTGAGGTCAAGGTGCGCGGAAACTGGACAACGACCTATGACAAGAAGCCGCTGCGGATCAAATTTACGGAAAAGCAGAATATGCTCGGCATGAATGACGGCGCTGAGGCAAAAAACTGGCTGCTGCTTGCGGAATACAAGGATGCGTCCATGCTGCGCGACAAAGCTGTTTTGCAGGCGGCAACCGAAATTCTTGCGGAGGATGGCCTTTATGCATCGGATGCCGCATTTGCAGAGGTTTTCATCAACGGACAATACTGGGGCGTTTATCTGGTTGCCGAACAGCAGCAGATCCATCCGGATCGCGTCAACATCGCGGAACCGGATCAGGAAACAACCAATCCGATGACAGGCTATTTTCTGGAATTTGACGGCTATTACTATAACGAGGATCCGCTTCAGCAATGCTATGTCACATATGCCGACAATGCACCGCTGACACCTTTTGACGGCGAGGACGGCGGCGGCAGAACCATGTGCTGCTTGCCTGAAAATGACGGCGACCCGAAGAAAAAGATCGGTATTACGATCAAAAGCCCGATCCGTTCACAGGAGCAGCATGATTTCATCAGTGATTATCTGAATAACGTTTATACGCTGATGTACGCTGCTGCATACGAAAACAAAGCGATGGTTTTCAATGAGGACTACACTGCGCTCACGGAATCGGATACGCTTTCCCCGCAGGAGGCAGTCGAGCAGGCTGTGGACGTGCATTCGCTCGCGGATATGTATATTATCAGCGAGCTGGCCTGCGATGCGGATATTTACTGGTCGAGCTTCTTCATGGATGTGGATTTCAGTGAAACCGGCAGCAAAAAGCTCCGCTTTGAAGCACCGTGGGATTTTGATTCCTCAATGGGCAACAAGGACCGCTGTGCTGACGGCACCGGCTTTTATGCGGCAAACATCGTTCCGGATGTGGACGGCGGGCCGGAAGGCAACGGCTCATATAATACCATCAATCCGTGGATGGCTGTTCTGATGTATCAGGACTGGTATCAGGACATCATTCGTGAAAAATGGACAAAGGCTTATGACAGCGGAGTATTTGACCGTGTTTCAGAAATGATCGAGCATGATAAAACGGCATATCAGAACGCTTTTGAGCGAAATTATAAAAAATGGAACAATATCGTGAACAACAAATCATTCCGGAATGAGCTTTCTGAGAAGGCAAAAAAATGCAAAACACAGGAAGAAGCTGCCGATTATCTCAATGACTGGCTCATCAAACGTGTCAGCTTTCTGAATGATTACTGGCATCAGTGAGCTGCCGCATCAGATTTCAGATTATCGAAAGGAGCGGGAACAAACGGTTCTCGCTCCTTTTATATATTTTTCCGCTTCCCGCTCTGATAAAGCGCTCTCAGCTTGACGGTTCTGAAAGTCTTGACAATGCAAATTTTATGCCGACGACCTTTTATATTTCTGCTTCACCCATTGCATTTTTCTTGCCGGCAGTGCCGGCCTCCATTTCCGC
>JAFYBM010000264.1 GCA_017540225.1 Oscillospiraceae bacterium
GGAATCCGAGCATCAGAAATCCGTGTTCAAAATGCAGGAGCTTGCAGAGCGGAAGCTGCCGCAGCAGATCGAAAATTACGCGGCGCTGCTGGAAAAAGCAAGCGGTGATCTGCGGGCATTTCAGGAGCAGCATCCGGATAATGCGGAATTTCAGATCGAAATTGACGGCAAGACCTATACCGACCGTGCGGAAGCCGGTGCTGAAATTGAAAAGGCGCTTATCAAATGCAGTACGACCGGGGAGAGCATCCGGCTTGGCAAGTATTTCGGATTTGATCTGACGATAGAGAAAAATCAGACAGGATTTTTTGATAGCGGCACGGTTTGCAGCATTTGTCTGCAAGGCAACCTGAAATATTACGCAGAACTGTCACTCAATAATATTATCGGAAATGTTCGACGTGTCGAAAACCTTGCCGGCATTCAGATCAATGCGAAGATCAAGCAGTTTTCTGACGATCTGGACAAGGCAAAGCAGGATCTGGATGACGCGCGCGCAGCAATGACAAAACCGTTTGAACGGGCGCAGGAGCTTGCGGATATGCAGAAGCGGCTGGAATTTGTCAATGCACAGCTCAGCATGGACAGTCCCGACGAGCCGGTGCCGGTATCTGAAACACCGGACGATGTTGCAGCAGAGAAGCTGCCGACAACGGTCAAGGTCGGTATGGTGTCAGTCGCAGTTCCGGCGACGGCATACGCGGACAGACCGAAGGGGCAGATTCGGGCATTTCCGCAGGAGGACAAGCAGAAACCGGTACCCCATAAAATAAAGCGGTAAATAATATGGTATGTGCTGTCTGACGGCAGCGCATACCGGAAAGGAAGGGAAGGCTATGGCATGGAAGAAACAGTTTACCCCGGAGGAACGTGCGGCGTATCAGGCGGAAAAGCGCGCTGAGATTGAGGATATTTTCAAGCGGATTGACGCCGGTGTGCAGCAGGTGTTCACATCGGAAAAGTACCGCGACTACCTGAAATTCATGTCCAGATTCACAGACTACTCCGCACGGAACACGCTGCTGATTGCCATGCAAAAGCCGGATGCAACACTGGTCGCTGCATACGGCAAATGGAAACAGCTCGGTAGGCAGGTCAGCAAAGGCGAAAGCGGCATTGAAATTCTCGCGCCGGTCGCATACAAGACCGGCACGGTCGAGGAAATTGAGCGTCCGGTGGTCGATGAATTCGGCAATCGGCAGTATAACCCAGACGGCACGGAAAAGACCGAGATCATTCAGAATCCGGTTATGGATATTGCGTTCAAAAAAGCGTATGTGTTTGATGTTTCGCAGACAACCGGCAAGGAAATCCCTGTCCCGGTCAGCGATCTCAGCGGTGAACTGGACAGCGATAAAATGACAGCAATTCTCAAAGCCTTGCAGCGCGTGACCGGCATCGAGATTCAGTTTGCGGACATTCCCGGCGGCGCAAAAGGCTATTACAGCCCCGCTGATAACAAAATCGTCGTGCAGTCCGGCATGAGCGACGCGCAGACGCTGAAAACCGCATTTCACGAATGCGCACACAAGCTCCTGCATGATCCCGATCTGAAATCCGTCACGACGAAATCCGCCAGAAACGAGAAGGAGGTACAGGCGGAATCCACGGCATTCATCGTCGCAGAGCGCATGGGGCTCGACACCTCGGAGTATTCATTCCCGTATATTGCATCATGGTCGGACGGCAGACAGCTCGATCAGCTGACAAATGTGCTGGATGAGATTCAGCAGGCGGCAAAACGAATGTCTGCCGCGATCGAATCCGAACTGCTGAAGCTGCAAAAGCGCGACCTCACGATTGACGAGATGCTGGATGACACCGATCTTGACAATATCCAGAAAGCAGAAATCCTGATTGACGACTGCCACGCAAGAGGCATCCGATTCTGCGAGCAGGAAACAGATGAAATTCTGCAATTTGCCGGAGAACATGAGGACATTGAAGAAACCGTGCGCCTGATTTCCGATATGGAGATGACATTCGCGCAGATGCCCGTAACGGAAGAGCCGCAGGATATTTCACAGGCGGAATATGCGGCGGCAATGAATTTTGAGACTGTATTTCACAAACCGAAAGGAGCAAAAACAATGGAGATGCAGAGAGCAGCCAAACCGGAAA
>JAFYBM010000265.1 GCA_017540225.1 Oscillospiraceae bacterium
GATTATTCTGGATAGCCTTCATTTCTTCATATAATGATTCAGGAACTCAGCACTGCAAGTGCAAGGATTGCAACCTTCGATATACACTGAACCCCAAATCGCGTGAGTATACCGAAGAGATAAAGCAAGCTGCAATCAAAACATATTATTCCGGTGTAAGCGGTCGCGGAGTGGGTAGACTTTTCAACATGAGCAAAGCAAATGTTTATAACTGGATAAAAAACAGAGTGACTGTTGGAAGCTCCCTGCCCGTTCTCGAACTGTATGAGCTCTTTTGGTTTATCAAAGAAAAACCAAACACTGAAACGCACGAAAACACGTATGTTTTCACGATGGTCAGCCGTGAACCGCGTTTGCTGGCCGGAATTGCTGTGTCCTGTGAAAAGGATTCGTCATATATCCAGAAGATCGTTGATGACGGACCGGATGCAGCGTATTATTGCACGGACGGCTATGTCGGCTATTTATTGATGTCCCAACTATCTCTTGAAGATATCTGCTTGTCTTTTTGCCGTGATACTGCGTTAGAAATCCTTGCCTTGCGTCAGCAAGGCGGCGGCTTTCTGCCTTGTTTCACGACAAAAATCCTGCGCATCTATTCTTCAAGATTTAATTGGTACATCAATAATGATAACAAATCTCAATCGGAAATCAGAGGTGATTGAAATGCTGGCGTTTGGAACAAATAATGACGAAATAACAGCAAGCTCCCCCACTGCTCCTTTTCTCCTGTCTATGACAGATAACCCTGATAATGAATTATCAATCATAATTGCTTTCGCAAAACAAGGAGAAAAAGGTGAGGGCTTGGATTTGACGGGCTTTCCGCCGGAAATTGCGAACAAAGCAAAGGATCTCCTTCTTGAATCCTATCCGGTATATGAAGATCCTGAACAAATATACGAAATCCGTTTCAAAGACTATGTCATCTATCAATGCAGAAACGAAAGCTACACTTGCTGGGATGATTCAGAAGTACGAAAAGGAAATACCTGATTATTTTTGAAAAATCGAATTTGCTCGATTATTACGAGAGCGTGTTATTTGATTGGGATAATGACGACACAAAATCCAAAAGAAAGCATTACGGCATTTACACGGAAAACCACATCATTGATGTCATATCCAATACCTCTCCGACAATAACGAAGATCAATTCCGATTCAACCGAACAGGAACAGTAATACGATGCCCCTAAGCGCTGAAACGCTCGGGGGCATAATTTCTGTATGGGTATCTGTCTGAATACCGGCTGTTTTTTCCGCTGTCAGTACGGATGCATCAGAGCCGGATCCGGATCTCTCCGGTCGAGCGCCACTGCTCACTGCCGTCCGCATAGCGCACCAGCAGCCGCAGATCGTCATCCACAGCGAGTGCCAGCGCCTGCCGCTCCGTGCCGTTTTCGCAGACCGTGACCTGACGGTTCAGCACACAGAGCCGCTCACGGTATGCATCCAGATAATGCCGCACCGGAAGATACCGGTATTCCCGCATCAGCGCGGAGATCAGCCCGGCTGCGCAGTCCGCGAATACCGCATGGAGATCCGCTCCGGCGGGGAAAACCGCCCCTGCGATCTCAGCAAGCTCCGGCGGGAATCCGCCCTCCGGCGCAACGAGATTGATGCCGATGCCGACGATTACATAATCCGGCGTTCCGGCATCGGAAAACTTCGATTCTGCGAGGATCCCGCAGATCTTCCGCTCATGCAGCAGCAGATCGTTCACCCATTTGATCTGCACCGGCGCACCGCTGCACTGCTCAACCGCTTCCGCCGCAGCAGCTGCCGCGAGCGGCGTCAGTGTCAGCGTCTCCGCGGCAGACATCTCAGGCCGCAGCAGCATACTCAGATACAGGCCGGAGGGCGGCGAATAGAACTGCCTCCCCTGCCTCCCCTTTCCGGCAGTCTGCCGCAGCGCTGCCATGACCGTAAACTCCGGCGCGCCTTGCTCCGCCGCCTCCCGCAGCAGATCATTTGTCGATGTGACCGCATCAAAAACCGTCAGCCGCACCGCTCCCGCATCCGCGCCCAGCCGCGAAAGAATCGCCGCCTGCATCGCGCCGTTAACTGTATATTCCATATTCTGCTCCCCAATAAAAGCGGGATTCCGCAGTGCAGAATCCCGCAGTTTCAGGGCGTGTTGACACTAAGC
>JAFYBM010000266.1 GCA_017540225.1 Oscillospiraceae bacterium
AACCGCTGCCGGAAGAAGGCATCTGTCCGTTTCTCCAAAGCGGTGCATTCTGATCTTTCATGATCGTTTCTCCGTAATTCCGCATGGATGCAGACCGGCGGGGTGCGGATTCCCGCTGCCGGACCGAACAGCCTTTCTGCTGTTGCTTATTTGTAATATGCCCGAATATTTGAAAATTATACAAATAATATGTTTGACTTTTCAGAATTCCTGTGCTATAATGAAACAGGGTGAGCATATGAATGAGATCACGCAGAAATATCAGCATTTAACCGAGCTTCTGCGGTCATACCGGCGGCTGGCGGTTGCTTTTTCAGGCGGTACCGATTCTGCTTTTTTGCTGGCTGCGGCGCAGGATGCGCTCGGAAAAGATTTGCTCGCATTGACTGCGGAATCGGCGCAGTTTCCGCAGAGAGAATGTGAATCCGCAGCGCGGCTCTGTGAATCACGCAATATCCGGTTGATCTGTTTTCCTGCACCTTCCCTGCAATCTGACGCTTTCTGCGCAAATCCGCCCGAACGCTGCTATATCTGCAAAAAAGCATTGTTTTCACAGATGAAGCAGTTCGCTGTCGAAAACGGTTTTTCCGTTCTTGCTGACGGAACGAATGCGGATGATCCGGCGGATTACCGCCCCGGCTTGCAGGCACTTTCGGAGCTTGGTGTTGTCAGTCCGCTGCTGGAGGTCGGTCTGACAAAAACGGAAATCCGGCAATTATCGCGCAGCATGGGACTTCCGACATGGGATCAACCGTCTGCGGCCTGTCTGGCATCCCGTATCCCCTATGGAGAACGCATTACGGCTGAAAAGCTCCGTATGATCGGGGAAGCAGAGCAGTATCTTGCGGCACTCGGCTGCGGTCAGCTTCGTGTTCGGATGCACAGTACGCTTGCACGCATTGAAGTCCTGCCGGAATATCTGCCGCAGATTCTTGCGCACCGTCAGCAGATTTCCGAAGCGCTGAAATCATTGGGTTTTACTTATGTGACACTGGATCTGGACGGTTATCGCACCGGCAGCTTGAACGAAACGCTGAAAAACATCACTTCGGCTGAATCACAGTAACTGGATGGAGGAAAAAATATGGCTTGTTTTATCGTACCTGCAACAGAAGCGATTGTGACGACTGTTGCGGCAAAATGTATCCGGCATCATGAAAAACAGAGCGGCAGCAAGGCGGCTCTGCCGTTTTCCGAAAAGCTCGGCTGGCTGAACAAAATGCTCTGGGGCGGTTCTGCGCTGCTTGCATTTGAGCATCTCTGGCACGGTGAGATTTCGCCTTTTTACCCGTTTCTGACGGCGGCGGCTGATCCTGCCGAGACATCGGTCATGCTGCATGAAATGGCAACCTCCGGTGTAGCGATGGCACTGCTGGTGACGGCGGTGTGGGGTATTCTGACCGCGCTTGTGACGCGAAAACAGCGTCAGGCGCAGCAGAATGTGCTGCCGATGAAACAGGAGGTGCAGGACTCATGACCTTGCTTCTGACCTGTTTTGCTGCGGCTGCGGCAACTGTAATCTGGTATACAAACAAAAAAGCCCGCACACTGCGTGTCGGCTCGCTTGCACTGATGTACTGGGGCGCATCGCTGATGTGGCTGGTTGACGCGGCCGCTGAATATATCGAGCTGCGTGATGCGTTTTTTACGCCGGCGGCTGCCAATATGCTCAATGACACATATCTCGGGCTGTCCGTGGTTGCGCTGGGACTCGTGATCTGGCTGATTGCTGTTCTGATCCGGGATCCGAACGGAACCGTGCGGCAGGCATTGCTGAAAAAACATGGATAAACAGGAAATGCTTTTGCTGCTGCGGCAGGTTGCAGCGCAGGAGATCACGCCGGATGCGGCTCTGCTGCAAATCCGTCAGGCACCCTTTGCGGATCTTGGATATGCAAAAATCGACCTGCACCGCGGTGTGCGGCAGGGGGTTCCAGAGGTCATTTACGGTGCGGGGAAAACTGCTGCGCAGATAAGTGAAATTGTGCGGAAAATGCTTGAAAACGGGCAGTCCCGCATTCTGATTACCCGTCTGTCTGCGGAAAAAGCTGCGTTGCTTCGCAGCATTCCCGCTTTCCGATTTGAGGAAGCAGGGGGAATCGGTCTTGTCGGAAAAATGCCTGAGCCGGACGGCATCGGCAGCATCGTCATAGCAACAGGCGGCACGAGCGATCAGCACGTTGCGGAGGAGGCTGCCCTGACTGCGGAGGCGCTCGGAAATCGCGTCGTGCGGCTGTATGATGTCGGCGTTTCCGGCCTGCACAGGCTGCTTTCGCATACGGAGGAGATCATGTCTGCAACCGTGATTATTGCGATAGCGGGGATGGAAGGTGCGCTGGCAAGCGTGATCGGCGGGCTTGCAGACTGTCCGGTGATCGCGGTGCCGACAAGCGTCGGCTACGGCGCATCGTTCGGCGGGATTTCGGCGCTGCTTTCGATGCTGAATTCCTGTGCAAGCGGCGTCAGCGTGGTTAATATTGACAACGGGTTCGGCGCCGCCTATCAGGCGAGCATGATCAATCACATCGGAGGAAATCATGAAAACACTGTATCTTGAATGCAGCATGGGGGCGGCAGGAGATATGCTGACGGCTGCGCTGCTGGAGCTTCTGCCGGATCCGGAGCCGTTTCTGACGCAGATGAATCATCTAGGGCTTGCAGATGTGACCGTTCGTGCGGAGCGAACCGCAGTGCAGGGCATCTGCGGCACGAAAATGCACGTTTTGGTTCACGGTGCGGAGGAATCCGATGAAGTGCATTCGCATCATCACGGCGGGGAGCATCATCATCATGCACATCATCATGCGTCTATGGATGAGATTACATCGCTGATCTCGTCCTTGCAGGTGTCGGAGCGTGTCCGCCGCGATGCATTGTCTGTGTATCAGTTGATTGCAGAGGCAGAGAGTCAGGCACACGGCTGTCCGGTTGCTGAGATCCATTTTCATGAGGTCGGGACAAAGGATGCGATCGCTGATGTTGTCGGTGTTTGTCTGCTGATGGAAATGCTGGCTCCTGAGAAGATTCTTGCTTCTCCGGTTCATACCGGAAGCGGTCATGTTCACTGTGCGCACGGCATTCTGCCTGTTCCTGCGCCCGCGACTGCGTGGCTGCTGCGCGGAATCCCGATGTACAGCGGGGAGATTGAGGGCGAGCTGTGTACGCCGACGGGTGCGGCGCTTCTGCGTTATTTTGCTGATAGTTTCGGTGCCATGCCGCCGATGAAGACCGAAAAAACAGGGTACGGCTTCGGACATAAAGTTTTTCCGCGTCTCAATTGTGTGCGTGCTTTTCTCGGTGAAACGGCGGAGCAGCCGGAGGAAATTCTGGAGCTGATTTGTAATCTCGATGACATGACCGGAGAAGCGCTTGGTTTTGCACAGGAGGAGCTGCTGGCAGCCGGTGCAGCGGATGTGTATACAGTTCCGATCATGATGAAAAAGGGCAGGCCGGCGTTTCAGATGGTCTGTCTGTGCAGACCGATGCAGCGGGATACCATGCTGAAGCTGATTTTCCGCCACACAACAACGCTTGGAGTGCGGGAGCACCGCTGTCCGCGCTATGTCATGCAGCGGGAAAGCGAATCGCTGGAAACAAAGCTCGGAACAGTGCGCGTGAAGCACGCTGAGGGCTTCGGTGTTCAGCGCAGCAAGGCGGAATATGCGGATCTCGCAGCGATAGCGCGCAGTAATGATCTGACGCTGCGTGAGGCTGAGATGCTGATATAAATTACAAAACAAAATGATTCAGACAATCGGGAAAGCGAATGCGTTTTTCCGATTTGATTTTTGCTGGTATGGATAGGGTATCCCTTGTCAGCGAAAGATTCTGTATTGTCGGGTCTATGCGAATCGCATTTACAAGCAAATTCACTTGCGTTTTCCGGTATAAGCCGGCAGTGCCGGCCTCCGTTTTTCCTCCCATAATGATTTCACCTGCATCTTTTTCTTCCTCTCCCATTGCGTTTTCCGGTATAATATGGTATACTATAGCAGAAAGGATGTGTTGAAATGGATCAGGGACTGATCGACCGGATCAATGAGCTTGCACACAAGGCTAAGACAGTCGGGCTGGATGAGGGCGAGCTTGCAGAGCGTGAGCTGCTTCGGAATGAGTATCGTGCTGCATTCCGGCGCAGTCTCGTCGGGACGCTGGAACACACGGTTATCGTGGATGAAAAGGGCGAAGTCATCCGGCGGGTCGCGGATGCAAAGAAAGAGAAAGATAATTAACGCAGAAACAGCATATTCACTGCGCATTCCGGAGGTATTCTATGATCGCTTTGATTACCGGCGCATCACGCGGGATCGGTGCCGCTGCCGCAAAGCGCCTTGCTGCGGACGGATATTTCGTGCTTGTGCATTATCATCAGGCGCGTGCTGCCGCGGAAGCGCTCGCTGCGGAGATCGGCGGTGCTGCAATTCAGGCCGATCTGGCGGATCCAGAACAGATTGACCGTATGGCCGATACGCTCCTTGATCGTTTCGGCAGACCTGATCTGCTTGTGAATAATGCAGGCTTGGCGCAGAATGCGCTTTTTCAGGATGTTTCCGATGCAGATGCAGCACGGCTGATGGCTGTGAATCTCGGCGGTGCGATGCACCTGACCAAAAAGCTGCTTCCCGCAATGCTCCATGCACACCGCGGCTGTATTGTCAACGTGGCATCGGTCTGGGGGGAATGCGGCGCCGCCTGTGAGGTGCATTATTCTGCGGCAAAGGCCGGCCTGATCGGCTTTACAAAGGCGCTAGCGCAGGAGCTGGGGCCTTCGGGCATCCGCGTCAACTGCGTGTCGCCGGGCGTGATTGACACCGACATGAACCGGATGCACAGTGCGGAAACCATGCAGGCGCTGGCCGATGAAACACCGCTCGGAAGGATCGGTACACCGGAGGATGTTGCAGAGGTGATTGCATTTCTTGCCTCTGACCGCGCACGCTTTATCACCGGACAGATCCTGCCTGTGAACGGAGGATTCAGAATCTGAACACGCAAACCGAGAGGGGAGGGCTTTGTGAAATATGGAATATCCTGAAAATATGCAGCGCGTGTATTATCATGCAGAGGAAACCCAGTGCATGACCTATTTTCGTATTGTCGGGGATTTTGACCCCGATCTCATTACGCGTTATCTGCGTCTTGTGCCGGAGCAGGTTCACCGCATCGGTGAGGCACGCCCGAACGGTACGACCTATACCGAGGCAAGCTGGCGCTTCGGCACGGTCAAAAGCCATAGGCTGGATACCGCAAATCAGATGATGCAGACCATTGAGCCGCTGCTGACAAAAGCTGATCTGCTGCGCAAGATCAAGCTGACCTATGATGCAAAGCTCTGGCTGCAAGTCGTGCCGCTTGTCCGCTGGGATGAGCCGGCGCCGATGCTTGCGCCTTCGCTTGCGGTCATGCGGTTCTGTGTCGAGACCGGAACAGAAATTGATGTAGATTTATATGTGGGATGTCCGGATGACATGGTAAACAATGCACAGTGAGTGAAAAACGGGTACGGGATACAATAGCTGTTTATCCCCATTGCGTTTTCCTGTATAATATGTTATAAGCCGGCAGTGCCGGCATCCTTTTTAGCTCCCATATCGATTCCACTTGCTTTTTTCTTTCTCTCCCATTGCGTTTTCCTGTATAATATGTTATAAGCCGGCAGTGCCGGCATCCTTTTTAGCTCCCATATCGATTCCACTTG
>JAFYBM010000267.1 GCA_017540225.1 Oscillospiraceae bacterium
AACCGCAGCACCGGGCGAAGGCACGACTGTTGCTCCGTCTGAGACCACTGCTCCGATCGTGATTCCGGAAGGAACCGTCGGCTGGGTAATCGGACAGAAGACTGTCGCAGCAGGCGCAGCGGCAAAGGTACCGGTAACCATTAAGAATGATCCGGGTTCCGCAGGCTTCGTTGTATCGTTCACATTCGATCCGAAGCTCACATTCACCGGCGTTGAGCTTGGTAATGCATATCCAGGCATGGCAAAGGCTACCGTAAATGAAAATGAACTGATTGTCGTCTGGGCAGATGACAAGGGCGAAAACCAGAAAGCAGATGAGGATGCAGTCGTTCTCTATCTGAACTTTACTGCTCCGCAGGAAACTGGTGAGTATCCGGTTAAATTCTCCGACCTCAAGGTTTCTGACACAGAAGGCGAATTCCTGAATACAATTCAAATCAACGGCGCAGTGAATGTTGTTCCGAATCCGGAAACTGAACAGCCGGGTGATGGCACAACCGCAGCACCGGGCGAAGGCACGACCGCAGCACCGGGCGAAGGCACAACCGCAGCACCGGGCGAAGGCACAACCGCAGCACCGGATGAAGGTACAACCGCAGCACCGGGCGAAGGCACAACCGCTCCGAATCAGACCACGGCTCCGAACGGCGAGACACAGCCGGCTGTTGAGCATCACGCTGTTTACCAGATCGCTGATGTGAACGGTCAGGCAGGCAAGTCGGTCGATGTTCCGGTCTATGTCCTGCACGATGAAGGCACAACAGGCTTCACAATGCAGTTCAAGGTTCCGGAAGGCTATAAGATCACCGGCTGCAAGGCTGGCGATGCTTACCAGATCGCTGACAACGAGTACAAGTGGAATGCTGATGAGGCAATCCTTGTCTGGGCAGCACAGAGTGGTGAAGCACAGACCGCAAAGTCCGGCTCAGTGATCGCAATTCTGACGGTCGATATTCCGGCCGGCACAGAGGATGGCACTGTCATTCCGGTTGAATTCGTGAAGGTGACTGTATCCGGTTCGAATGAAGAGATGGTTCAGCACGATGAAAAGAACGGTTCTATCACTGTTAAGAACGATGCAGGCGATATTGTCTTCAATATCGGCAGCAACTCCGGTAAGGCCGGCGATACAGTAGATGTTCCGCTGATTATCGGTTTCGGCAAGGGCGTATCCAGCTTCGAGATTCAGCTCGATGTTCCGGACGGCCTGACCATCGACGATCTCAAGATTGATCCGGATTCTGTCTATGCACAGAACGGCACATTCACTTGGGATCCGGAAACCAAGACCCTCAAGTGGACCAGCAACAACGGCGACATCGTTGCAGATCCGAATACCAAGATTGCTGACATCCAGATCAAGATTCCGGAGGGCGCAGAAGCAGGCACCGTTTATGACATTAAGGGTAATGCAACTGCAACCAATAAGGACGGCAACAGCCTCACACCGCACGTTACCGTAGGTAAGGTTACGGTTGAGGAGACACCGGATGGTCTCAAGGTTGTCACCGATATCGCAATCGACTATACCGCTCCGACCCGTGTGAACTACTGGTCTCACGATGACCGCACATTCAAGGAGAGCGGCGGCCTGAACGATATGAAGGCAATCATGACGCTCAAGAAGTACTATATCAATGCTGACAATCAGTTTGTCGATGCAGAGGGCAATGTCATCAGCGAGACGAAGTATGATGCAGCAAGCGGCGTGATTCCGGCAGGCGTCAAGGCATTTAGCGAAGAGCAGATGGATGTTACGCAGTACTGCCACCCGATCAGCACACAGATTGGCGATCTCGCACCGGAGAATACTCCTGCACAGGTCTGGGAGAACCAGCTCAAGGCTGAATACGGTGATGCTTACATCAGTCCTGAAGCAGCAACAACCAAGGAACTCAGGGATGCTCGTCTCACGCAGGAGGCTGAAGCTAAGACACTGAAGAACAAGCACACGCTTGACATTTACTACTTCTCCGATGAGAATCCGAATGTTGACTTCAGAATCGGTGATCCTTACCGTCTTGGTGATTACAACATCTTTATCGGTGTCAAGGGCGATACTTCTCTTGATAATAAGATCGGTCTTGATGATGTCCAGATCGCACTGAAGTACTACACGCAGGTCATGGGTCAGTTGGAGGATGTTTATATGGTCAATGATGACGAATACGGCCATGTTGATGAACTTCGCTTCTTCCTCGGAAACGTGAAGTATGCAGGCGATACAGGCACAGAGCCGGAGACGCCCGGCAAACCGAAGAATCTGGGTCTTGATGACGTTCAGATGCTTCTGAAGTTCTACACCTACAGAATGGGTCAGCACGAACCGACATGGCAGGATGTCGTCGGCTATGACAGACTCGACACATTCTATCCCGGCTCGATGCCGGAATGAGACACTGACAACAGGTAATCGGCATAATCGAAAACGGGCAGGGTAACATCTGCCCTGCCCGTTTTTATTCTAACAATGCGCATAAATGTGTATTGAGAGATGAAGGAGAATACGAATGAGCTATAAGAAGAAAGCAGCTGCGGCTTTGTGCGCTGCCGCTGCAATTGTGATGGCTGCTGCAAGCGCTGTTACTGCTTTTGCGTTTGAGACTGTGAAAATGGACGCCCGCAAGGACGAAATCGTTGCCGGAAAAATCAATATCGTGGCCGATCAGGTCTATGCAAAGCCGGGCGAAGAAGTAAAATATCAGGTGCATATCGCTGAAAACAGCGGCTATGCCGGAATCGGTGTGGAGCTTTATTATGACGAGAAGCTGGTTCCTGCAAAGCTCACGGATATTAAGGCTGATATGACATTTGAAGACGCGGTTTATGGAATGAGCTGCGATCAAACAATTAATTTGCCGAAAAATCTGATTGCCTTTACTGCAATGTCTGATACAGACCATAAGGCAGAAGGCGCTCTTTATACAGTGAAATTTACCGTCCCTGCGGATGCTGCCGCGGGAACGAAGTATCCGCTTACGCTGAAGATTACGGATATTTACAACGAATCCTTGGGCAAGCTGGATTATAATACCGTTGACGGCTGGATCGAGGTCAAGGTACCCGAGACAACGACACAGCCGACTGCGACAACTGCTGCTCCGACCGATGCCACGGTTCCGACAGCTACAACCGGAAAGACCGATGAGACAGCAGGACCGACTCAGACAACAAGTTTGACAACGGTGACGGGCGAGTTGATTACTGATGTTTCAACCGTCAGCTCCACGAAGAAAACAAGCCGTGATCCTTCCAAAAATGTGACAACGTCTGCTAACGGAAACAATAACAATAATAACCAGCATCAGAACAACACGAATAAAAACAACAACACCAAAACAGACGGCGTGAAAACCGGCGATTCCGGTGTCGCTGTTGCACTGGCGGCGCTGCTGCTCGCAGGCTCCTCGGCTGTGATCTTCGGACGCAGAAAGAAAGACTGAATAATCTGAAAAAGCGGAGAATCTTTGCGGATTCTCCGCTTTTTGTATTATATTGCCAAGCGGTAAGCCAAGAATTACAAAAAGGACTTGTGTTTTTTTGCTGTGTGTGGTATAATAAAATGTAGTAAATATACACGGAGGCTGTTATGGCATCAATTTGGAATCATCGCATCAGTATTTCTCTTTTCGGCGAGGCGGAGGGGCCGGCGATCGGCGTCGTGCTTGATAATCTCCCGCCCGGAGAATATGTAGATATTGAAGAACTTGCGCGCTTTATGACGCGCCGGACAAGATCTCTGTTTCTGCCGGATGATCCGGCACATCAGCGGGAACAAATGGATTATCCGCAGGTGCTTTCAGGCCTGATTAACAACCGGACGACCGGTTCGCCGCTGTGCGCATTTCTGAACAATCCGCGCGGTGTGCAGCAAGTTGATTATCAGTCGCTTTCAAAGATCGCTCGCCCCGGCCATGCAGATTATACCGGCGCGATGCGCTACCGCGGCTTTGCGGATGTCCGCAGCGGCGGACACCTGTCGGAGCGCATGACAATCCCGCTTTGCTTTGCCGGTGCAGTCTGCCAGCAGATGCTGGAACGCCGCGGCATTTATGTCGGCGCGCAGATCACATCCATACACAATATCAAGGACAAGCCGCTTTCGATGACGGCAGTCACGCGGGAGGAGCTGTTGAAAATCCGCAACCGCCGTTTTCCGGTGAATAATCCGGTGCAGGGCAAGAAAATGCTCGCGGATATTCAGAATGCGGCTGCGGGCGGAGAAACGCTCGGCGGAACAATCCATTGCTATGCAGTCAACGTACCTGCCGGTATCGGCTCCCCGATTTTTGAGGGACTGGAAAACTCAATTGCACAGCTTGTTTTCGGCATTCCCGGCGTGCGCGGACTGGAATTCGGTGATGGCTTCAAAACAGCAAAAATGACCGGCAGCCAGTGTAATGATCCGTTCTATGTGGATGAGCAGGGTCATGTGAAAACGCAGACGAACCATCACGGCGGAATCCTCGGCGGAATCTCCTCCGGAATGCCGATCTGTTTCAGCGTTGCGATCAAGCCGACAGCATCCATCGGGAAGCCGCAGGCAACAGTTGATTATTCTGCGATGACGAATGAGGTGCTGCAAAGCGCGGAGATTTCTCATCCGTGCCTCGTGCCGGAGGCGGTTCCGAGCATTGAGGCTGCAATGTCGATCGCCCTTGTCTCGCATATGCTGGATTATCCGAATTTTGTCTGATTCTCGGCCGATCATAAAGCGGGAGGTGAGCGGATTATGAAACCGGATTTGCTGCCGGAGGAGGAAAACGTTGAACTGCCCGGGCAAATGGCGTTTTTTCCGGAGCTGGAAACGGACGATCCGGCACCGCATATTCTGCTTCAGAATCCGATTGAACCGCCGGAGCTTTCGCAGCTTGCGCCGTGGCGTCTGAGTATTCTGCTCAGTGATGTGATTCGCCGGTTCGATGGAAAGCTGCCGGAGGCCTGGCTTTATGAAATCATTGTCGGAAACGGCTTCCTGAGCCATTTTGAGTATACAAATGCACTCGGCGCGCTCTTTGATTCCGGTGCGGCGGTGACTGATCGGGATGCTGACGGAAATGAGCTTGTGCTGCTGACGGCTGACGGAATGCACAACGCACAGAATCTGCGCCGGATGGTCCCGAAGATTTTTCGTGACAGCGTGCATCTGACGGCAATGCGGTTTTGTGCGCGGCAGAAGGCGCTGCGGGATCTTCAGATTTCGTATGAACCGGATGCAGACGGATGCAAGCTGTGTCTGTGCTGTATGGACGGCAGAAAAGAAATGATTTTTCTGCGGATTGCAACGCCGGACCGTGCGGCGGCAGAGGAGCTGAGTGAACGGATTTTGCGGAATCCGGCGCGCTTTTTCGGCAAAATCATTGATTTCGCCATGACAAATGAGGAAGAAACGTTTGATTTGACAGATAATTAGCGGAGACTTGCAAATCCGGCTGAGATATGCTATAATAATGCTGACAAATATGAAGAAAGGTGAATCCCTTATGAATCTGATGAAAAAAATGAGCGCGACGGCCGGTGCAGCCGCTGCCGTGAGTATGCTGTGCATTCAAGCGTCCGCTGAATCAACCGGATCGGCGGCAAATGCCGGACAGACCGGTTCCATTATGCTGCTGCAAATGGTTCCGTTTGCGATTGCGTTGGTTCTGCTGTATCTGATTCTGCTTCGGCCGCAGCAGAAGCGCGAGAAAACGGCACAGGCCATGCGTGAAAATGTGCGTGTTGGTGATGAAGTCTGCACGGCGGGCGGTATTGTCGGCATTGTGCTGAAGGTTGAGGATGAGACCGTTGTGCTGGAAACCGGTGCTGAACGCAACCGCATCCGTGTGAAAAAGTGGGCGATTCAGGAGAATATCACACAGATGGAGGAAATGAAGCAGGCGGAAAAGGAGCGCAAGGCTGCCCGCAGAAACGGCATTGCGACGGCGGCTGCTTCGGATGACGGCGAGAAGAAAAAGAAGAAAAA
>JAFYBM010000268.1 GCA_017540225.1 Oscillospiraceae bacterium
ATCCTGCCTCCAAAGCATTGTGATCGAAAAAATCGGTACCTTTCTATTATAACACATTGTTTGCCGATTTGTGCCGGAAATCGCAGTTTATACGCAAAATCTGTGTTTTGCATAAAACGCCGCCGCCGATTTTGTGCAGAATGTTAAACGTGGTAGCTTGCAAACGGGGAGAGCAGATTGACCATGCCCAGAAAATCATCCATGTAACCGGAATTGTACTTGAAAATCTCCCGATACAAACATTCCAAATTCGTTATATCTTTGATCAAAACGCCAAGTGGTTTCATTTCGCCTTGAAAATGATTCATGATATATTCCTTCGCCGCCTTTGACTGCTCAAACAGCTCCGTCAGCGGCTTTGCGTTCCGTCCGCTGATAAACGTATCATACTGCCCGGAATCTGTCATTTTCAGTACAAGTGTAATCGGCAGCAAGATATAATAACAGAACACGTTGACGGAATCATAAACAGCAACTGGATAAATTAAATCTTCGGATTTAAGCCCCTTTTGAACAAAATAATGAACCCTAGTAATCTGATATCCTCCGATTGTTCTCAGTGCACGGCAAAGCTTTTCGATTTCACGCAGAGACAGATTGTATTTTTCTGCCAGCGAGCGCAGTATTTCATCTGAATAGATTTCCTGCGTTTCCTTCTCGTCAATAAACTGCATCTGCTTCAAATACAGGCTGATATCCGCCTGCGGAAGTCCGATGCGGAAATCAAAGAACCGATCCAGATAGCGCGTTGCATCAAACTCCTGTCCGTAAACAGCACGGATCGTATGGATCAGCTCCACGGAATTGATCGCCAGCACAAAGGTGACATTTTTCGTATGAAAATAATGCTTGATCCGTTCCAGCAGCTGCACGGCGAAGGTCGGCTTGCAGCGGTCGAGCTCGTCGATGAAAATGACGAGTCGTTCTGCCTTCGGTAACGTCTTTTTTTCCTCGTCTTTTCCCAAGCACTCTGCAAGAAATCTGCTGATTTCTTCTTCCAGATCTTTCTCTTTTTCGGTATCACCAAGCGGATGATCTGTTTTTTTCAGTTCCTTCATGTACTTGAAAATCGAATCAATTGCTGTTCCTGCAGCTGTCCCCGCTGCAGTTCCGACCGCCTTCCCGACTGCACCGCCTGCCGCCTGTCCGGTCAGGGTTCCGAGCGCTCCGCCGATCTTCCCGCCGATCGCAGCGATGCTGACGGATGCCGCTGCTGCCGTCAGCTTGTCCCGAAACGACGGATTTTTATCAAAATAATCCTCTTTGTTTATCCGTTCATCCGATGCGATCGTATAAATCAGCGACAGCAGCGGATCAATTGCGTTGTCATTCCGCCAGGCATCATAATAGATCGGCAGAAATCTGTGCTGCATCTCAAGCGGTAACGGTAAATTCAATACATCGTCCTTCTGCCGGATCATCGGATTCTCTGCGGTCAGAATCATTTGTGCTTCCTTCACAAAGAATGTTTTTCCGGAACCCCAGCGGCCGTCCAGCGCAACCGCACACGGATAGTCGATCCGATCCAGAAAGCGAAGGAAATCGTACAGCGCGTCATTTCTTTTCAACGAATCGCTTTTCAGCACCGAATGCAGGTTCTGTTTCGTCGGATGCTTCTCAAATGATGCCATAAGCGAAATTTTCAGTACATCCTGTTCCTGTGCGGGGTCAGCAGTTTTTGCCATATCATTCACCTTCCGTGTCTGTCAAAAAATCAGAAGCAGCAGCGTTTGCTGCGCATCCATTCTCTATGGTATCATGAAGCGCAGGAAAAAGCAATACGGAAAATGCGACAAAAATCGACGCGCTGCTTTGTGGATTCTGCCAAACAAAAAAGGTGCCGTATGCGCATCCATACAGCACCTTTGATTTCTGCTTTCCGGCTCATTCCGCCGGGACAGTGACATTGATATCGACCTTCGGCTTGTTCTTGTCCGTCTTAGAGACCCAGACGATTCCGGCATTTTCCGGCAGCTGCACGCTGAGCTCCACATTATTCCGGCCTTCATTCGCGTTGAAGACGTCCGCCGTCAGCTTCAGGTCATCCTCCTGGATCCGGTCCACATCCTCCGGCCGGCCGATCAGCCACACGCCGGTCTGGCCGTTCGGCTGATCCAGCTGATACTGATATCCCGCGCGCGTGGTCTTGGGTTTGATCTTGCTGTTCGGGATCCAGATCAGCCGCTTGGTCAGGTCGGTATCCTCCAGCGAAACATAGATCTCGCTGATATCCGTCAGAACCTCATAGTCGCTGACCTCGACCTGATCCCGGTGTTCCTCGTCAATGGAGAGCTCGTTCAGCGGGAAGCCGAACGCAGGGAAGGATTCCGCCTCCAGTCCCTCCTTTTTCGCCTTATCGTCTGTCCGCAGCGCAAGGAACAGATTGTTTTCCGTCCCGTCGCCGCTGCTGTCGCCGTAGCCCGGCAGTGTGTACAGCCCGTTCTCCGTCCGGATACGGATCCTCTGATAGATAAAGTTCTGGAACTCCTCATCATCCGGCATTTCCGAGATCGTTCCGGAGACAGGCAGGGTACGCTGGTAATACACAGGGATCGTCACGGAGAAGCTTTCCTTCTGCAGCGAGAACAGACCGGCGCTGTTGTCGATCTCCCGCCCGCTGCTGTCCATCAGCGTGAAGTCGGAAACATCGTTGAAGGTTTTGGTTTCCGTCAGCTTGCCGCTGCTGCTGACCGTCAGGGACACATGGTCGATCCGGTCGATCTTCGTAGACGGCCCCTTGACAATGACCGTTGCCGGATCGACAATGACTTTTGTATCGTCGATGCGGGTCACATCGTCCGCCGCGACCAGATCCGGATGCAGGACTGTCTTGCTGACCGGAACGGTTTTGCTGTCGAACCGGTCAAGGCTGACAATGACGGTCGGCGGATCAATCGAAACGGTCGTTCCGCTTTCGTTTTTGATCTCCTTGCCGCCGTTCTCTCCGTCCTTCTTATAGCGGAGTCCCAGACTGAGCTCCTGCTCACCGGGTTCCTTCTTTACCTTTTCGTAATCGACATAGACCTCAACATCATCAGCCTCAAGGCCGCCAATCGCGGAGATATTGCCCGTGATAACGACACTGACCTTTTGCTTTGCGAGTGCAGCCTCCGATTCCGGCAGAAGCTTCAGATTGTAGCTCTCCGCCTGTGTATCTGCGGGATCGGCGGAAATGCCCTCCAGCTTGATCGGGATTTTCTGATCCGGCACCAGGAATGCCCAGAGCAGAACGGCTGCCGCAAACGAAACAATCAGCAGAAACAGGTTTGCGCGGTTCGGCTTATGCAGCTTCGGCAGTGCGGAAAGCAGACCGCCCGAGCGCTTCGGGGCTTGTTTCTGTTCCATCGGTCAGCCCTCCTTTCCGCTGACAGAGGACTGCTCCTTCGCAGCGGCCTGCTGCTCCGGCTCTCCCTCTGCTTTTTTGCGGAAGAACGGGATGATCGGCTTGCCGCGCAGGGCGTCCTTCTCCTGCGGGATCAGAACCTCGCGCAGCAGCTTTTCCAGTGTCAGCTTGGTATAATTACGCGTCAGGATGCCGTCTCTTGCAACGGAGATCTGACCGGTCTCCTCGGAAACGACGATGACAAGCGCGTCGGAGTTTTCGCTCATGCCGATGGCCGCGCGGTGACGGGAACCGAGATGCTTGTCGATCAGCTCCTCCTTCTGCGGCTTCGGCAGGAAGCACGCCGCCGCCCAGATAATGCCGTCGCGCATAATGACGGCGCCGTCGTGCAGCGGGGTCTTGTTGAAAAAGATATTGCCGAACAGTTCGACGCTCGGCTCCGCTTTCATCACGGTGCCGTTGGAGATCTGTTCGCCCAGTCTGGAAGCGCGCTCAATGACGATCAGCGCACCGGTTGCCGTTCTGGAGAGCTGCGCGACAGATTCCGAGATGATCGGGATCGCGCGGTTCCACTGTGCAATGACGTCCTCGCTTTCGCCGATCGTCAGCTTGGAGAGCCGCGAGGTCGTCGCGCCGAATTTTTCAAGGACGCGCCGCAGCTCCGGCTGGAACAGCACGATGATCGCGATCAGTCCGACATTCAGCGCCTTGCCGGAGATCCAGTTCACGACCTGCAGATGCATCCAGTCGCTGAGCAGATAGACACCCACCAGAATCAGGATGCCCTTGAGAAGCTGTCCGGCGCGCGTTTCGCGGACAAGCTTCAGGATCACGTAGATCATGCCGGTCAGCAATGCAATATCCAGCAAATTGGCCGGATTGCTCATCGACTTGAACAGATTGTAAAGCTTATTGGACACGGTTCCCGATGCCAGCTGCATCGCCGTGAGATTGAGAGAAGTCAGAACACTGCCGAACACGCCGCTCACTCCCTTCCGTCAGCCGGGCACCGGCCTTGATTGACATTTGTCTGGCACATTCCGTATTCATCCAAATTATAGTATAACATATTTTTCGCATGATTTCAACCACTAAAACGAATTTTTTTCATACGTTTTTCTTTGTAATTTATTAAATTTTCATGTAGGTGCAGAGCGTGCGGCGAAAGAAGATTGCCGCGGTAAAAGGGAATTGGGGAAGCAGCCTGTCAGAAGCCGCCCCGCGGCGTGAACTGCGAAGGCTGGGAGAGGTTTGCCAACCGCCTCCGGAGGAATTAACCCTCGGGGACTTCAGCATTGGGAGAAGCTGCCTTTCAGAAGCCGCGTTCAGCGGCGTGTGCTTCGCTGCCGGGGAGAGCTTCGCTTACCGCGCCCGGAGGGAATCGCCAGCGGGCGCTGCCCGCCCGGAGGGAAACGCCCGCGGGGGCTCCCCGCCCGCTTGACTTTTGAACAGAAATGCAGTATAATAGTGTCAGCAGAACATTTGCGATCAAACCGAAAGGAATCATTCCTATGGAAACCAGAGTCGCAGTCATTGCGATCATCGTGCAGGACAGCAGCTCCGCCGTGAGCATCAACTCGCTGCTGCACGAATACGATACCTACATCATCGGGCGCATGG
>JAFYBM010000269.1 GCA_017540225.1 Oscillospiraceae bacterium
ATCTTGGTGTTGAGAATATCCATAAAGTCGGCGCGATCGGCAAGGCCGGCTTCGGCTGGGAGGCAAAGATCGCCGATGAAAACGGTGAGATCGTGCCGCGCGGCGAGGTCGGAGAGCTTTGCGTTAAAGGTCCGGGCGTCATGACCTGCTATTATCATGATCCGGAGGCCACAAAGCAGGTGCTCAGTGAGGACGGCTGGCTCCGCACCGGCGATATGGCGCGGGAGGACGAGGACGGCTTTGTGTTCCTCGTTGACCGCAAGAAGGATGTCATCATTACCGGCGGTGAGAATCTGTATCCTGTGCAGATTGAGGATTTCATCCGTTCGAACAGCAAGGTCAAGGATGTTGCCGTAATCGGTCTGCCGGATAAGCGTCTCGGTGAGATCGCGGCTGCGATCATCTCCATCAAGGAGGGCGAAAGCTGCACCGAGGAGGAAATGAATAAGTTTTGCGAGGCACTGCCGCGCTATAAGCGTCCGCGGAAGATCATTTTTGCGGATGTGCCGCGCAATCCGACCGGCAAAATCGAAAAACCGAAGCTCCGTAAGATGTACGGCGCCGATAAGCTGGTTGCAGAGCAAAACCAGAGCTGAATGCCGCTGTTTCTTTGGAAAGATACTCATATATAGTATTTTGCCCCTGTGTGTTATAAAACGCGCAGGGGCAATGTGTTTATTTGCTGCCGGTGTCGGCCGGCTGCTCTATTCCTACAGAATTCCACAATTCACTGCCTGTGATTCCACATTCATCCCATAAGCCTTTCATATTGGTTCTATATAATAAAACCATAGAAACAACCCGAACCCGATCTGATATGAAAGGATACATGATGATGAAAAAGATGAATATGATTTCTGCCGTACTGGCAGTCATTCTCGCAATTACAATGACAGGCTGCGGCATAAACCAGAATGCCCGCACCACAGCCGATCATTCCGCTGTGACAAGCAGCGATTCCGTGAACACGGAGAATTCCGCGGACAGCTCGGAAGCTGCATCTGCAAAGCAGGAAGCAAATGACACCGTTGAGGTCATGGAGCTTTCTCAAAAAGCAGAATCCGCAGAACAAGACAGTGAACTGTTCACAAAGCGTGACCTTTCGCAGACTGCCGATCTGAGTGAGGCACAGCGTATTACAGTTTCCGACAGCAAGACGGTCGACATTACAGATGAAGGCGTTTACGTTATCAGCGGCACGGCAAAGAACTGCACGATTCGTGTCAATGCAGACGAAGCGGCAAAGATTCAGCTTGTGCTGGACGGCGTCAGCATCACAAACGATGATTTCCCTGCGGTCTATGTGATTTCCGCAGACAAGGTGTTCATCACGACAACGAACAGCGAAAACACTTTGACCGTCAGCGGTCAGTTTACGGCGGACGGCGATACGAACACCGATGCAGTGATTTTCTCGAAGGATGATCTGGTTCTGAACGGCACCGGCACGCTGAATATCACTTCAAATTACGGCAACGGCGTCACCTGCAAGGATGATATGAAGATCACAGGCGGCACCTATAATCTCACGACCGCACTGGACAGCTTTGAAGCCAATGACAGCATCTCCGTATATGACGGTACATTCAGTATCAAGACCGACAAAGACGGTTTCCACTGTGAAAACGATGAAGCCGAAGGAACAATCACGATTCTCGGCGGAACCTATACGATCAGCGGCGGCAGCGACGGAATGCAGGCCTGTGCGCTCCTGCAAATCGACGGCGGAACAATGGATATTACCGCGTCAGAAGGTCTCGAAGCAACTTATGTTCTCATCAACGACGGCAATATCACCATTTCCGCAAGCGACGACGGCATCAATGCTTCGACAAGCACGAATGCCTGTGAAACCGCGGTCGAGATCAACGGCGGCAATCTCAATGTTGCGGTCGGACAGGGCGATACGGACGCTATCGACTCCAATGGCTCGATCTATGTCAACGGCGGCACAATCAATATCACCGCGCAGATGTCCTCGTTTGATTACGATGTCAAAGCCGAATTCAACGGCGGAACGATCATCATCAACGGTCAGGAGGTCTCCGAGATTCCGCAGAGCATGATGGGCGGCGGAATGCACGGCGGCATGGGCGGAATGTTCGGCGGTATGAACGGTGAAGCACCCGACCATGCGCAGGGAGAAATGCCCGGCGGCAGACGCGGCGGCTTCTCCGGTGATACGGAAAACGGTACAGGCAGCGGTATGCGCGGCGGGAAACAGGGCGGCGGCCGCGGCAATATGAACGATCAGCAGAATAACGGTGAAATGCCGTTTTTCGGGAACGAAAACACACTATGAGCCGGCTCAGTTCACAGCGTATATTTCATTCAACACCTTTTTCTGCAAAATACAGATCAGACCGATGCGGCACCCCTTCGCAGCCTCAATGCGTAATATATACATAAACTGAATCAATTTCAAGCCTCCCGATCGTTTATACGGTTGGGAGGCTTTTTCATGTTTCTTTTAGACAGAACACCTGTACTAATTATTATAGTGTACGCTTTCCCGTTTTTGAAAGATCTTTTTCGGAGCGGGGCGCCATATAATCCCCGATTCACGCACTCCGGTATGCGGTTCATTTTGTATTTTTCTGTTCGTTTTTAGTTTTTTTCTGCTTTATTGATATTATATGGATTAAGTGATATAATATAAAATAATAGGGCTGTTATATCCTGAGTATGCGATTCTGACCGCAAAAACTGCGCAGAAGGGCGCCTGAAACGGATAATAAAAGCACAGACAGGAAGCGCGGGTAATCCTGTACGGCAGCTTTTGTTATAAAATATAACTAACTGGAGGGGAACATGGACAAAGCTTGGAAACGTTTATGCAGCTTTGCCGTAACGGCAGCTATTACAGCGAACGCTTTGCCGCTGGCTGTATTTGCTGAACCGGAGCAGCTCGTTTCACTGCCTGAAACTCAGCTTGAGCAGGAGATCCTTGACAGCGATGTGTTCTATATCGCATCTCCGTCAGCGGTTGTTCAGGAGGACGGAAACGGTGTTTACCGTCTCCGGATCGGCAGAGGCGGCGATGCGGAGAGTGAATCAACGGCTTTGGTCAAAATTGCCGATATCACGGCAAAATACGGAAAAGACTACTATGTCCGTCTGAGCGGCACCCACAAAAAGGTTGTTGCTTCGGATGAAGCAGAGACACTCCTCAGCATGATGGAAGGCAGCGACTACACGCAGAGTGAGCTGGCGGATGAAGAAAACAATGGCCGAGGAACTTGAGAACGATGAAGCATTGCAGGAGCAGTATGATGAAGCAATTGCGAATGCACTGGACATCGTTGCAGAAAAATCCGGACTGAAGGATGAATACGGCGATGATTACGCTGAGATCATGGAAAAACAGTCTGAAGAAGAAACAGAATCAGAAGAATCTGAATCCGATGTAAAAACCGCGCAGAAAACCGCAGAAGATGCGGAAACAGAGGATGATACGGCTGAAGCAGATGCTCCTGCTGAGGAATCAGCCGAACCTGAAGAAAAAACAGAAGATCCGGATGCAATCCCCGCTGTTGACGGCGAACGTGTCATCATCGGCGGCAGCGGAGACGGCGTTGATGAAGTGCAGGCTGCGCGTTCGATGTTCCTCGATGTTGACGCTGTTCAGCAACGTGTCGAGGCAACCGGCAGAGACCAGGCACAGACAATTCAGGATCTGCAAAAAGTCGCAAACTTCATGACGGATGCGATCGTCGGCGCTGAGGTTGAGCTGACCTTTGCACCCGGTGAAACGGAAAAGTTCATCGAGATCATTCCGATCCAATATCACCAGTGACGGTGTTCTTGACGCACAAAAGACCGAGAAACCGAAGTCTGTGCAGTTTATCGTTTATGACAAGCTGGGTAATCTCAAATTCAAGTATGATCTCTGCACGCAAATGACAGTCGATGACGACGACAGCTATGAATTCAATACGGAAGTAGCATTTGCAATCGAGCATTCGTCTGCTTCGCTGAATCCGGAGGTCACGACTCCCGTAACGGCTCCGCCGCCTGCTTCTGCGACAACGATATCAACGATAGAATGGGATCCTTCGATCGTTGAGGGCGACAGCAGTTATGCGGTCGAACTGGGCGATCAGCTCTTTATGCGGCTGGTCACCAACCGCGACGGTATGAATTATGAATACTCTGACATCAACACCGGATATAAATTCTATGAATCCTCTGCTTATGAATATGTATATCCGCAGGGTATCGACAGTCCGCTGAATATTGAGTTTGCGGAGCTTCCGTTCCTTGGAAATTCCGGTATCGACTTCAACTTCCCGTTCGTCAATGTCGGCTGCGCAAAAACGGAGAAGGGCTATCGCCTTTATATCGGTGTCAATGTTGCTGATATTTACGACAAAGTGAATAAAACCAGATACTCCAAGCTGATCGGCGATGATTTCACAAATTATTCTGATCAGTACAGCTATTTGAAGCTGGCGACCGATCCCAAGGGATTTTTCAAAGGAATCGGCAGCACCTTCAACCACATCTTCCGCAACAAGAGCATTGAAAACAGAAAAGGCCTGAAGGATCAGATTCAGGATAAGGCATCCAGCGGCATCGGAAGTCCGCAGCTTGCGGTCGATGTCATGCTCGGTATCTACTTTGAATTCTGGGCAACGAGAGTTGTGGATCCGAACGAACCTGCTGATGCAAAGAAGAATTCGCTGAGCTTTACGTTCGCAGGTGTCGGCGGCTATATTGCCGTGGCGGCCAGCTTCAAGGTTTCATATTATTTCCTGATTCCCGTTATATTCATTCCTGCGTATATCGCCCTTGAGGCAAATGCAAACATCATGGGCACATTCGGCGCAGAAAAGGATCCGAAGAAGAATGAGATCACACTTTCCGATACCAAGGGAAAGCAAGTCGATTTCACTTCCGGTTTGGATGAATTCTACGGCGAAGTCAAATCCGCAGCAAGCGTTCAGGTCAGCGGCGGTATCGGCCTGTGCGGCATACTGGGTCTGCGTGCGTTCGGCAGATTCGATGTTGCCGGCCTGTGGAATACACCGTCTGATCTGTACAGCCCGTGGGGTGCAAACATCACGATTTCTGTCGGAATGATCGTGGATATGTTCGTTTATTCCAAGGACTTCAAGTTTGCGTCCAAGGATTGGAGCTGGGGTTCCATTAAGGAATACCAGAAGAGTTCGCATCAGATGCCTGTGCAGAATGCACCGCAGAATGCAAACGGCGGCTTTACGCTGAATGAGAGCGGCAGCACAAGCTCTGAATGGCTCGGTGACAAGCCGATGATGCCGTATGCACTGACGCCTGTCAACAACACTGTTCTGGCAGCAAATGCATATGATCATCCGGATTCGCAGCTGATTACGATGAAGGACGGTACCGCTGCACCGGAAAAGGCGACAAAACTGACAAGCGGCTCCAGAGAAAACTACTATGACTGTATGCCGACCGCTATCTGTGACATGGTTACCGGCGATGCGATTGTATACTATATCAAGAGCGGCAGAACTTCCGGTGATGTATTCGACATTGCCAACCCGTATACCAATGATTCCGTTATCTGCTATATGATCTACAATTCCGAGGCAGATACCGAAACAAAGAACGGTGAGGAAGTGACAATCCCGCAAGGCTGGCTGTTCAAAGACTTCTACAACAGTGAATATGACGGCGACACCGCAAGTGAGGAATTTCTGATTACGAATTTCGGTGCCCAGAGATTCCTTGACAGTCCTTCTTTCGAGGGAAAAGACGGGGAAGAATTCTATTCGATCCCTGACTTCAACGCGATCGCATACAACGGCTTTGCAGTTTATGCGTATTCTATTGACAAGGACAGCAGCAACGATACTTATGATGATAAGGAAATCATGCTTTAGGTCTATAACTTCCGGACACATGAGACCAAGTATCGTACACAAATCACAGATGATGATGTTGCAGATGCACTGCCGCAGCTCTTCCGTTCTCAGTTCGCTGAAAAGAGCACAGAAGAAGCATCCACGCATACCAAGCTGTTCTGGTACCGTGACAACAAGGATGTCTGCTATATTGATGTGACAAAGCTGATTCAGGAAGGTATTGATGATGAAGGCGTCCTGATTACCTCCGATGATACTGACAGAGAGTATGTTTACACGGATGAAAACGGAAAAACCGTATATAAATATACGGAGCCGATCATTGTAAGCACACCGGCAACTGATTCGCACGCCGCAAAACAGTCTGCGGATTTCTGTGTTGCAGAGGATGCGAACGGCAGCCTGTTTGTCCTTTGGACAGAGGGCGTCACCGAGAAAGACGGTAATGTTTCATCTGAAATCTTTGCAACGTCGCTTTATTCTTCTGCACTTTCAGATGATGCAGATGGAGAAGGTATTTCCGCATGGGCAAAACCGTATCAGATCACGAAGGACGGTTATTTCCACGATGAAATGGCTTTCACAATGATGGATGACAAGCTGCTGACCGTTTATAACAGATTCGCGCAGACATACGATGATTCCGATGACGGCACCGAATACAACGGCGAGGTCGATCATTCTGTTCTGACTGTCAGCGATATGAGTCTGGTTGCGACAACGCTGGAGCCTTGCGGCGCAGTGACTGTGGATGACATCTCGGTTATTTCTGACAGCGAAAAGAACGGTGTGGATCTGCTCTATTCCGAGGCAGGCCAGAAGATCACTGTTGCAGTTGATGTGACCAACAATGGCTTGACGACCGCAAAGGGCTATAAGCTCACGCTGTATGCAGTCAGCGGCGGCAGCGAAACAAAGATCGGCCAGATCGAATCGACTGACGAGCTGACACCGAATGCAACGATGCTCCAGACCTTTGCATACACACTTCCTGCAAAGATCGACGGACTGTATTTCAGAGCCGAAACACAGGAGCTGAAGCAGGACGGTATATATTACAGCGAGAAATCTTCGTTTGATTCCGATCCGTTTGTGCAGAGAGCAGAAATCATCATTTCCAATCTGAAAACATATCAGCTCAGCGACGGCTTCCACATGAGCTATACACTGACGAACAAGGGCAACGCGGATGTGAGTGCAGATGATCTTCTCCTGGTTGATCTGACCGGACCGCTTGGACTCGACCGCAAGTACAAGGCAGATGAGTGCCGGCTTTACAGTGAAAAGATCGGCGAGCTTGCCATCGGCGAATCGAAGGAATATGACGTGATTATTGAAATTCCGTCTGAAATGCTTGCAAGCTACGGCTTTATCACCGCGGCAGTCAGAGCTGCAATGCCGGCAGAGATCAGGGATGCTTCCGGCGATGTACTGGCACAGTATGTTGATCTCAGCGAATGGGAAACCGTGAACTTTGATCTGGATATGCCTGTCAATATGAAGGCATCTGCCGTGACGGTCGAGGTCGGCGATTCTGCTGCTCCGGCGGTGACAATGGATCTTGCTGATTACTTCGGCGGAAACGATGTCAATTATTCAGTCAATAACCCTGAGATCGCAAGAATCGAAAACGGCAAAGTTGTCGGTATCTCCTCCGGTTACGCTACGCTGTTTGCAACCCATGCACTGACTGGGGAAAAATCCCGAATGGCTGGGGCGGTTTATCCTGCTTATGACCGGTCTTGCGGCACTGCAGCTGATAACGGCATGGATACAAGCCATATACAATCTGAAAATACACGCAAAGCTGTCCGCAATCGGAAATACAACGTATGTATGGAAGGTTCTTTCGCTGCCGATCCATTTTTTCTCGCAGCGAATGGCGGGGGATATTCAGTCCAGACAGGCTGCGAATGCTGCGATTGCGGGAACAATGGTGTATACGATCGCGCCGCTTTCACTTAATACATTCATGGTGCTGTTTTACCTGATACTCATGCTGAGGCAGAATACACTGATGACTGCGATTGGTCTTGGCACCATGGTGCTGAATATCATACTTTCCGCGATTATTTCCGGTAAGCGGGTTCATATCGAACGGGTACGTCAGCGTGATTCTGCCAAGCTGGATTCTGAAACCGTTACCGGCATTGAAATGATTTAAACCATCAAGGCGAATGGCGCAGAATACGGTTTTTTCCAGAAATGGGCGGGCTATCAGGCTTCTGTGAATGCGCAGGATGTCAAGAATGCAAAAAATGAAAGCTTCCTCGGCAATATTCCTGCTTTCCTATTGAATATCACCAATTATTCAGTTCTGATTCTTGGCATCTGGTTTGTGATGAACGGAGAATTCACGCTCGGTGCGCTGCAGATGTTTCAGGGACTCATGTGTTCCTTTTTGTCGCCTGCAATGACACTGGTCAGAGCCGGACAGACCATTCAGGAAATGAGATCGCAGATGGAGCGGATAGAAGATGTTATGGAATATCCCTCCGATGAAAACCTTATCGGACCGGAAGTAAATGATACAGACGATGTTTTCAAGCTCTCCGGAAATATCGAATTAAAAAACGTGACATTCGGATATTCCAAACTCACACAGCCGCTGATTTCCGATTTCTCCATGAAACTGAAAGCGGGCGGAAAGATCGCCTTTGTCGGCAGCTCCGGCTGCGGAAAATCAACGATTGCCAAGCTCATCTGCGGATTATACAGTCCGTGGGAAGGTGAGATCCTGTTTGACGGAAAACACCGAAAAGAGATTCCGCATGAGGTCATGACCGGTTCCATTGCCGTCGTGGATCAGGATATTACACTTTATGAGGGCACGTTTGAAGAAAACATCAAAATGTGGGATGATTCCGTCAAGGATTTTGAGGTGATTCTCGCCGCAAGAGATGCCCAGATCCATAATGATATTATGTCCCGTCCAGGCGGCTATCATTACAAGATCGCATCCGGTGGCCGTGATCTTTCCGGCGGGCAGAGACAGCGTCTGGAGATCACCTTGATCTCCAACATTGTTCTATATTATATTGCCGCCCAAAAACACATAGATCAGTCAAGCTATTATGCTTTCACTGCCGCATACGGCGTTGTTGCGGGTGCGTTTCAGACTTTGTCGGGAACTGCCCTCTCTATCGGCAGAATTAAACCGGTTATGGAACTGGCAGAGCCGTTTTTAGAGACTGTACCGGAATCATCCGATAATCGGGAGCTTGTCACTTCGCTGTCCGGAAAAATCGAGCTGAATAACGTCTGTTTCAGATATTCCGAGGATTCACCGTATATCATTCAGAATCTTTCACTGAAAATCAGAGCAGGAGAATATGTTGCCATTGTCGGACAAAGCGGCTGCGGAAAATCAACGCTGATCCGCCTGCTTCTCGGATTTGAAACGCCTGAAAAGGGTGCCGTCTATTACGACGGAAAGGATCTGAACAAGCTGGAAATGAGCTCACTGCGCAAGGAAATCGGAATTGTCCTGCAGGAAAGCGGGCTGTTTCGGGGCGATCTGTTCTCAAATATCACAATCTCAGATCCGACGCTTTCTCTTGACGATGCTTGGGATGCCGCAGAAAAAGCCGGTATTGCAGATGATATACGAGCTATGCCGATGGGAATGCACACCTACATTTCAGAAGGCCAGGGCGGTATTTCAGGCGGTCAGCGGCAGCGCATTATGATTGCCAGAGCAATTGCTCCGCATCCGAAGATCCTGATTTTTGATGAAGCGACAAGTGCGCTTGATAATACGACGCAGAAAAAATCAGCGAAGCACTTGACAGCTTTCATTGCACGCGCATCATCATTGCGCACAGGCTTTCAACAATACAGCACTGCAAACGGATTCTTGTACTGGAAGACGGCCGGATCGCGGAGGAAGGAAGCTATGAGGAGCTTATGCAGAAGGGCGGAAAGTTTGCGGAATTGGTAAAACGGCAGTGTGTAGATAAATCAGAATAAGGCCGTTGCTCGGCAGGTGATACATTGAAAAAGAAACAAATCCATAATCTGTGCATCCGGCTGTTCGCTGCAGCAGTATCCGCTGTGATGCCGGCAGAGATGTCCGGCGGCGTGAAACCGCTGCCTGTGCTGGCAGTCTCTGCCGCTGCGTCGGAAGAAACAGCAGCAGAAATCCCTGCTGCATATCAGACAGCCTGTGATTGGGTATGGCAAAACCGAATTGAACCGGAAAAAACAATGAAAGACCGTTCAACGGTATTTGACCAGATCATTGCCGGGAACGGAACGCTCCAATATCTTCTGATCTGGCAGTCATATGAACAGATTTCGCCGGAGCAGCGGAAAAAACTGCCGGAAATGCTGGAAAAGGCAGTCAATCAGTGGACTGACTGCCTTATCGGTTATGATGACTGGCCGTTCGATCATGTGAAGTTCAGGATTGTCGGTTATGCCGTGCTGGATGAAAGCAGCCTGCCCGATTTGCAGCCTGATGAAACTGTCTTTCAGGACACAGTCAGATCCACACTCAGAGAAAGTCTGATCGGCAGCATGGGCGATAAAAGTATTCCGTTGCTTCAGCCCGCAGAACCAGCCGATTATTCCTTTTATCTGCACTGGGCAGACAAAAACTGGACTTACGGCGGCAGCTATGAGAATCGGTACGATATGTTTCTGCACGGCGTAAAGGGCATGACAAATGAAGGCGGGATCGGCTATCATTACGGCCAGATTCTTTCAGATCAATCGGTATTGGGGCTGATTGACGGAACGGTCAGTACGCATATCCTGCTGCATGAGATGGGACATGGCTTCGGCTTACCGGATTATTACGGCGGGGAAGGAGAAACGGACGGTTATCCGCCGAATGGTTTTCCCGGCGACGGAACATCAATTATGATGGCAGGTGCTTCGACTGAAATCAGCAGCTTTGACCGCTGGTTTCTGCGGTATGCTTGGAGCAGGCTCAAATCGGAGGATGACCGGTTTAAGCAGGAAAGCATCACAGATTCCGTACAGTGTGACGTAAATGCAGACGGCGCATTCACAGAGGAGGATGTCATGCTGCTGCAAAAATGGCTGCTGGGTATGCCTGATACACAGCTTGCAGACTGGGAAACAGGTGATCTTTGTGCAGACGGTGTATTAAACGGAGCGGATTTGTCCTGTATGAAGCAAAAGCTGATGAACAGAAAGAAAGGTTCCGGAGGATAACATATTCACAGGCTCGAAAACGGCGAACAGTTTGTGACCGAAAACGCAAAAAACTGCAAAGCCTGCTTATACCTCAAAATGGTATCGCAGACTTTGCAGCTTTTTCATGATTGTTTCTTTTTGGCATATTCCAGTATGCGCAGACTGCCGCTGATATTCACATTCACATAGGCAAAAGGATCATAGGCGTTCAAATATGCAGGCAGCAGACCGATCAGATTGACAACAGCATATACATCATCCTGCGGGAGCTTCCGGAAGTCATCCGTAGAGCAGGCATCCGCCTGAATATACTGTATGCCCATACTGTCAAAGAATGCGGTTTTTCTTCTGCCGACAGCGATGATTTCATACTGGGTGCCGCTCAGATGCTGCTGTGACCGCCGGGGTGCAGATTTCTGCGGTTCCGCCCGCGGAACGCTTGCTTTTTTTGCCGCAGTATAGTATAATAATCAATAACGAAATAAGGAGTATCTGATTATGGGAATACGTTACTGTATGCACTGCGGTATGCCTGTTTCGCGCAAAGCAGTCTTTTGTCCGGAATGCGGCGCCTCTCTGAAAGAGGCAGCTCCGCGAAAAGAATCAGATTCAGCTGCGCCTCGGGATGCTTTGAAAAAGCCGGCTCCGGAAGGCAGGGTAAACCGCAGAAAACGAAAAGCCAATAAAATCGCATGGCTGTTTGCCGCCGGAATGACCGCTGCGGTCTGTATTGCAGCATTTTTCATTCTGGACGCAGGCGAAAAAATAAAATATGCACGCTCACGCCGTCAGGAGAACATAATGGATGCGCAGCGTTCCGCAACGGATCATCCGAGAATCAGAATACCGGAAATCAGCATACCCGACATATCCATTCCGGATATACAGATACCGGAACCGCCTGCCGCAGCATTTGCTGTGGAAGGCTATGAGACAGAAACAAATCTCAAGGGCGATACGGTTTTGTATGTGAGTATCCGCTATACCAATGAAGCGGAAGATGAAGAATGCTTCCTGACAAACTTTCAGATTTCTGTTCAGCAGGAAGGCGCACGATGCAAACAGACTGCCGGTGATCCTGCAAAGGAAAATCATCTGACGGATCTGGTGCAGCCGGATGAAACGGTCCTGATTTCAGCGGCTTTTATCATTCAGGCGGAAAAAGAAGCAACTGTATCAGTGGGTGCATTTTTCGGGAAAGACAATTATTTGGAGCAGACCGTTCTTCCGCATTCAGACGGAACGGTATCAGCAGGCGCATAAAGCTGCACGATGCTGCGGTCAATGAAAAATATCCGGATTATCCGGTAATGGCACGCTTGAGCAGTGAGAGATCCCGGGCATTCAGCACACCGTTTTCATCCATATCGGCAGCCTCCGGATCGGTCACATCTCCGCTTGTCAGCAGATATTTCAGCAGCATGACCGCATCGGAAACCCCGACGCTGCCGTCGCCGTCTGCATCTCCTTTCACCTTGATCGGTTCCGCATTGTGCAGTGTGCCGTAAAGCTCGATCTCCGCAATGTTGCAGCAGTATACGCTGTCCTTGTTGATGCCGTTTGTCGGTGCGCCGGAAGGGACCGTATAGCGGACATACCGGCCGGAAGCCTCGGTCTGCGGCTTGACATAGTGCATTCCGTAGCCCTGCTCACCCTGGATCGTATAAACCGTTGTCCAGTTTTCACCGTCATCGGAAACCTGAATCATGCCGTCGATGCAGCGCGGCTCATAGCCGCTGCGCGGACAAAAGCCGAATGTTTCAAAATCGTAGACTTCACCGAGGTCGATCTGTGTATAGCCGTCACCGACACCGTCGAAGAAGGTGCTCTTGCTGCCGTCAAATGCCTTTTCGCAGGAATTTGCAGCATCATCATGCCACGCATTGGATCCGGTAACGGTTTTTCCGGTCAGGTCGATCTTGTTTTCTCGCTCAATGCTGCCCTTGACATCACTGATAACATATGTTGTCACGGAATTCGGTGCAAGCGAAACGGCGAGCTGATTGCCGTTCAGCGCAATATTGCCGGCATCCGCCCAGTTTTCGGAATTGCTCGTGCGGATCGTCTGCGCTTCCGTGCCGACGGATGCGAAGGATGAAAGATCAAAATTCAGTTCGCTTGCGCCTGCGCTCGTATTATAGGCGACAATGACAAGCTGACTGTTCTTCGGATCGTAAGCCGCCATCGTATTGCCGGAGGATCTGAGCATTGTCATGCCGGGGCGGATATAGCGCGTGTACTGTCCGAAGCAGTAATATTTCTTGGAGAGAACGATTGTATCGTTATCGTGATCTGCGACGGCCGTGCCCCAGAAGCCCTTGGACATATCAACCATGCCGGAATCCTTCTTGCCGAGATAGCCGGCCGCGCAGACGTGCTTGTCAATGACCTGCCAGAGGATCCATGCAGAGGCATTCAGCTCATTGCAGTCAACGGTAATGCGCTGAGAGAGCCAGAGTCCGGGCGCCATTGCACCGGCATTCTGTCCGGCTTCGCCGTTGCCGTCAACTTCGCTCATCCAGAGGTTTTTGCCGGCGCTGAGCGCCGTATTTTTCAGCTCGGTGCGCTTGCTTCCGCCGTAGGTATGTGTATCAATGCGGGAGATTGCCTTTTTCGCATCGCCTGACAGCGCATTGTAAGCCTGAATCTGCGTGTCGATCGAGGTTTCGTCTGTGCCGCAGAGGATGACATCGCTCATGCCGCGCTTTGCCATGGATTTTTGCAGTTCAAGAATAATGGTGCTTTCGGAGTTGCCGATATCAAAGTGGCAGCCTTCCTGCTTATAGCTGTTCGCACCCCAGAAATTTGTATACGGTTCATTCAGTGCTTCGACGCTCTGAACTTTAATGCCCCATTCCTGCTCGTAATGCTTGCAGACCTCTGCGAGGTATTCCGCAAAATCATCGTAGCAGTCATCTTTGAGATTGTTGGCGCCGGGATTTGTATTGCCGGTTGAGCAGCCGCTCTTGCACATATAGTACGGCGGCGAATTCGAGAACATTTCAACGATTGCGTCATCTCCGGCAGCTTCGACGCAGCGTTTCAGCACATTCCGCTGATTTGCATCTGCCGACCAGTCATATGTAACCTGGCCGTTCTGATATTTGGTGTAGCCCGGCATATTGGAGTCCGTGCGCGTGATGTGGTTGTGCGAAGGGTTGTCGCCGCCGCCGATATTAAAACGCGCAATATTGAGCCGGAGTCCGTTTTCGCCGAAGAATGTATCGGCGGCCTGCTGTGCAAGCGAATCGGAATAGCCGACACGGTTTGCCCACCAGCAGAGCGATGTGCCCCAGCCCTCGAAGACACCGTTGTTGATCGCATAGGTATCATCCGGCGAGATCACGACTGTTTTCGCCGCCTGCACCGGCAGCGGACGGATGCCGGCCGCAGTCATGCAGAAGCAGGCCGCCAGCATTGCTGAGATGCTTCGTTTCCAGTTTTTCATTTCAAACCACCCTTAAAATAAAATATGTATCTGACAGCTTGATCTTTTTGTCCTCCGGAAAAATCCGGCGGGGGACTTTCTATATGCTGCATACTGTCATTATAGCATAACGGATTTGAAAAGTCAACAGATTTCCCGCAGAAAGCGACTGCGGAACAG
>JAFYBM010000270.1 GCA_017540225.1 Oscillospiraceae bacterium
CCTTTTTGCGCAGACGGCATTCTGCATTCTATTATACTATATTTTACGGAAAAATGCAAGGGGCAGGAGGATGAGAATGTGCTTCTGCGGGCAGTTTTGATTATTTGTATGCACTGCACAAACAAACAGGCGATAACAGCAAATTACATATGCAATACGCAGAACCGGAAAAGAATGCCGGAAAGTGCTTGACAATTCACGGCATCTGTGATATAATACACACAACAGGTTAAGAACACAAGTAATTAACCTGCAATGCAGAAGCAGGATTCCTGACAGAACTGCTCCTGTAACTTTCCCTCAAGTAATCCTTTCTGAAACCCATTTTCAATTAGGGCGTGTTGACACTATAATAATATGCGGATTTTTGAGATGATTTTGTTCCGTTCTAGGCAAAAATCCGCAGGCGGGCTGTCGCCCGGCAAGGATTTTTAACGACGAACGGGGCAAAATCAGCCAGAAAGACGCGTGTTAGGCTTAGTGTCAACACGCCCTAATTATCCGGGAATAATTGTTTCGCGCAAGTCTGTTGAATGACTTGCGATATTCCATAGGTGAGTTTGCAAGCAAACGCACAGCGAAGCTGGCGAAAGCCCTTTGGTCGCTCCGAGAGTCCTTTGGTCTCTCTTGGCAGAATGCAGAAAAAAGCCCTCCGGATAACCGGAAGGCTTCTGGATGAGGATGAGCGGACTTGAACCGATGACCCCCTGCATGTCAAGCAGGTACTCTAACCAACTGAGCTACACCCTCACAACAGAATTTATTATAGCACATCTTTCCCGATTTGTCAACCCCTATTTTGAAAAAAGCAAAAATTTTTTTGCGAACGATCCCGCCGGGCAAAATCAGCGGCATTTTCCTGCAAATTCGCTTCTGCCCCTTGCGGAGAGCGGAAAATTGTGTTATAATAATGCTGTATGCCAACCGGAAAGGAGATTCGGATATGGAGTATCAGCTCAGAGAAGCGGCGGCTTCGGATATCCCGGAGCTTTGCAGACTGCGGCTCGCCTATTTCGATGAGGAATTTGACAGCATCGAACCCGAAACGCTCAGCGCGATCCGGACATCGCTGCCGGAATACTTCGCGGCGCATCTCGGCAAGGACTGCTTTGTCTTTGCGGCGGCATCGCCGGAGGGCGGACTGCTTTCCAATGTCATTCTGGTCGTCAGCGAAAAGCCCGCGAATCCCTCATTCCCGCACGGCCGCAGCGGTTATGTCCTCGGCGTATTTACGGAAGAATCCGCCCGCAGACAGGGCATCGCGTCCGCGCTGATGCAGATGCTGCTTGAAAAGGCGAAAGCGCTGAGACTCGATACCGTCACCCTCTCGGCCAGCGAAATGGGCAGGGGCATCTATGAAAAGCTCGGCTTTACCGTGAAGGAATCCCACTTCACCGAAATGGAGTGGTTTCCGGCATGAAGCATACCGGCACACAGACGATCGAAACGCCGCGCCTGATCCTGCGGCGGTTTGCGGAGCAGGATGCAGATGATATGCTGCAAAACTGGGCATCTGATCCGAATGTGCAGCTTGAATACGGCGAGCCGGTCTATGATACGGCGGAAGCCGTCCGCGGACTGCTCTCGCAGTATCTTGCAGGCTATGCACGGCCGGATTTCTACCGCTGGGCGATCGCAGAAAAGGAAAGCGGACAGAATATCGGTATGATCGCGTTCTGCAAGGTCTGGGAGGACTGTGAAACCGCCGAGATTGAATACTGCATCGGCGCGAAGTTCTGGGGGCACGGTTATGCCGGCGAAGCCCTCAGCGCCGTGATCCGGCAGACATTTGCACAGACCGGTTTCCGCAGGCTGGAGGCCTATCACCGTGCGGCGAATCCCAAGTCGGGGCGCGTCCTGCAAAAATCGGATATGCACCGCACAGAGACCGTTGAGCGCTTCCGCAGGGCGGGAGCGTCTCCGGACGGTGAGATCTGTTATTGTATAGAGAAACCGTATTGATGTACCAATGAAATCCTGAAGAACAGATGCGCAGGATTTTTGTCGTCAGACAAGCAGATATCTTCAGGAGATCGTTGGGACATCAATCATATACAGAGAAAAGAAAGGATACACATTATGGATATCGGAATTGACCTCGGAACCGCGAATATCATTATTACGCGGCGGCGGCGCGGCGTTGTGCTGAATGAGCCGTCGGTCATCGCATTCAACAAGCGCACAGAGCGCGTGGTCGCCGTCGGTGAGGAGGCCTACCGCATGGAGGGGCGCTCCCCATCTTATATCGCAGTCGTGCATCCGGTGCAGGACGGCGTGATCTCCGATGATATTCTCACGCAGGCGCTGATCCGTGAGCTGATCGACGTTGTCGCCGGCTTCCATATCATCAAGCCGCGCATTATTATCTGCGTCCCCTCACTCATCACGGATGTCGAAAAGCGCGCGATTCTCGATGCTGCCATGAGCACCGGCTCGCGCAAGGTGCATCTGATCCAGGAGCCGCTTGCCGCACTGCTCGGCGCCGGCATCCCGATCAACCGGCCGGTCGGCCATATGGTCGTCGATATCGGCGGCGGCACGACGGATATCGCGGTCGTCTCGATGAACGGCATTGTCACGGCGCGTTCGATCAAGGCCGCCGGAAACAAATTCGACCAGTCGATCATACGCTATGTGCAGAATAAATATCAGATCCTTCTCGGCGCAAAATCCGCGGAGCAGGTCAAGATCTCCCTCTGCAATGTCTATAATCCGGCAGAGGATGTGATC
>JAFYBM010000271.1 GCA_017540225.1 Oscillospiraceae bacterium
AACCGCCTTGCAAAGGGTACTGTCATCGAAGCCCGTCTGGATAAGGGCCGCGGCCCGATCGCGACCATCCTTGTGCAGAACGGTACGCTTCACACCGGCGATGTCATCATCGCGGGTACGGCGGTCGGCAAGGTGCGTGTCATGACCAACTACAAGGGCAAGGTCGTCAAGGAGGCAGGCCCCTCGGTGCCAGTCGAGATCACCGGTCTGGCCGAGGTTCCGAGCGCCGGCGATGTGTTCAATGCCGTTGAGGATGAGCGCCTTGCAAAGGAGCTTGTCGATCAGAGAAAGCACGAGCAGAAGGAAGAACAGTTCAAGAGCTACCGCAAGGTTACGCTCGACAATCTGTTCTCGCAGATTGCCGAGGGCGAAATGAAGGAGCTCCCGCTGATCGTCAAGGCGGACGTTCAGGGTTCTGTCGAAGCGGTCACGCAGTCGCTTGAAAAGCTCACGAACGAGGAAGTCCGTGTCAAGGTCATTCACGGTGCGGTCGGTGCCGTTTCCGAGAGCGATGTCATGCTGGCATCCGCATCCAATGCAATTATCGTCGGCTTCAATGTCCGTCCGATGCCGGGTGCATCCGATGCAGCTGCGCGTGACGGTGTGGATATTCGCCTCTACCGCATCATCTATGACGCAATTGAGGAGATTTCAACTGCTATGAAGGGTATGCTTGCGCCGAAATTCCGCGAGGTGCAGATGGCACGCATCGAGGTGCGGCAGGTATACCACATTTCCAGCGTCGGCACCGTTGCCGGATGCTATGTCACCGAGGGCAAGGTCACAAGACAGTGTCAGATCCGCGTTGTGCGTGACGGCATTGTGGTTGCGGAGGATCAGATCGACTCCCTGCGCCGCTTCAAGGATGACGTCAAGGAGGTCGCAACGGGCTATGAATGCGGCATTTCGCTGGAGCGCTTTGCCGACATCAAGGAAGGCGATATTCTCGAAGCCTATATCATGGAAGAATACCGCGAGGATTAAAGATAAAGACAGATGTGTTTCGCAGGAGCGCGGTGCTCTCAGCCGTGCTGCTCCTGCTGACCGGCTGCGGCGGACAGTCTCAGTGCCGTAACTGACGGCTATACCTTTAAGATCATTGCAGAGCCGGAAATCCATACGGAAATACCCGTCGTACTGATAGACGGCCGTTGGTGTGCGGATGTCTGGATTATCGGCAGCCTGTCTGCTTTGCAGGAATAAGCAACAGAAACCGGCACAGAAGCCGGAGAATCATAAAATAAAACAGGAGGGATAATATGGAAATGCAGAGAATGAGCAATGCTGATATGATCCAGTATTGCAATGAAGCACTCGCATGGCCGGATTTCGGCCCGATCGACACACTGTTTTTTGAGACAGTCAAGCGCATTCTGAACGGAGAGATCAGCCCGCAGGAGGATGCGGATACTTCGGAAACGATCTTTGATGAGGAGGGCTTCTTCAACGAAGTCAACACGACCGGAGATTACTATGATCCCGAGGCTGAAAGCTCCATTACCTTCTGAGCAAGGGGGCATTTATCATGGCAAGCTTTAAGATCGGCCGCGTGCAGGAGGATATGCTGCGCGAGCTGACTGCAATCATGCGGGAGGAGATCAAGGATCCGCGCATTACGTCGGATCTGACGATTGTCCGTGCGGAGCTTTCCGGTGATATGGGACATTGCACCGCTTATATTTCCAGCCTGACTGACATCAGTCGTGCGGAGGAGGCCTGCAAGGTTCTGACAAAGGCATCCGGCTTTATCCGGAAGGAGCTGTTTCACCGGCTCAAGCTGCGCAAATCGCCGGAGCTGCATTTTATCGCAGATGATTCGATTGCTTACGCAGCGGACATCAGCGAAAAGCTCAACCGGCTCGGCCTGACGGAGGGCAATGCGCCCGAGACACCGGCCGGCCTGCCGGAGGATTGATCCGGCAGCAACGAAACCAAAGGGAGGCAAATGCTATGGAACAGGCACAGACCGGCTGCACCGAGATCGGCACACGCGAAGCAATGGAGCTGCTCCGCAGCCTGCAGGATGTTTATATCCTGATTCACCGTTCGCCGGACGGAGACTGCATCGGCGGCGGCTACGCGCTGTATCATATTCTGCGCGAAATGGGCATCCGTTCGCGTGTCGTCTGCGCCGATCCGTTTCCGGCGATGTATCACGATGTCACGGAAGGTGTCGTATTTGAGGATTTTGAGCCGCAGGCATGGATTTCCGTGGATGTTGCCGACAGAAAGCTGTTCGGTGAGCTGCCGGAACGTGAGAAAAATGCAGAAATCACGCTCTGCATCGACCATCATATTTCCAATACACATTATGCAAAGCAGCTTTTCTGGAATCCGCATTCCGCGGCAGCCTGCGAGGTGCTGTTCCGGATGATGCAGGAAAACGGCATCCCGCTGACGCGCGAAATCGCCTGCTGCCTCTATACCGGTATTGCAACCGATACGGGCTGCTTCCAGTTCAGCAATGCCGATGCTGCGGCCTTTGGTGCGGTCGCACAGATCAAGGCAGCGTTTCCCGATCTGTCCTATGCCCGCCTTAACCGCGAATTCTTTGTGCTGAAATCGGCCGGACGCATTCAGCTGGACGGACGGCTGATGCAGGAACTGCGGCTTTCCGATGACGGAAAGGTCGCGCTGATCTATCTGCCGTATGCATGGATGGAGGAGCTGAATGTCACTGCCGAGGAAACCGACGGCGCAGCCAATCTCCCGATGCAGGTCATCGGCGTGGAGGTCGGCATCACCTGCAAGCAGCAGCCGGACGGCAGCTACCGTATTTCAATGCGCGGCGGCGATCATGCAAATGTTTCGGAAATCGCACAGCATTTCGGCGGAGGCGGCCATGTCAAGGCGAGCGGCTGCTCCATCGCTGAAGGAAAACCGGAGGAAGTCTGCAAAATGCTGCTGAATACGGCGCACGATATGCTGCTGAAACAGCTGGAGCAGGCATGATCCGCAGCGGCGTTCTTGTAATGGACAAGCCGCAGGGGTTTACGTCTTTTGATGTAATCGGCAAGCTGCGCGGCATCCTCAAAATGAAAAAGCTCGGTCACACCGGCACGCTCGATCCGATGGCGACCGGTGTGCTGCCGGTTCTGATCGGGACAGCGGCGCGTGCGTGTGATATTCTGCCGGATGAACGCAAGGCCTACCGCGCAGGATTTCAGCTCGGCACCGTGACCGATACGCAGGACAGCACCGGAAGGGTGCTCGAAACACATCCGGTTTCTGTTTCGGAAACGGATATTCTGCGGCTTTTACCGCAGTTTCAGGGCGAAATCCAGCAGATTCCGCCGATGTTTTCCGCTGTGCAGGTGAACGGCAGACGACTCTATGAGCTGGCACGCGAGGGCAAAACGATTGAGCGCCCTGCGCGGACGGTTTTCGTGGAAACGCTGACGCTTGCAGCTTATGACGCGGAAACGGGCAGCGGGATTCTGGAGATCAGATGCGGGAAGGGCACCTATGTGCGCACGATCCTGCATGATCTCGGAACGGCGCTCGGCTGCGGCTGCATGATGACCGCACTGACGCGGACTATGGCCTGCGGCTTCACAATTGATGAGGCGCATTCCTTCGACGAGGTGCAGCAGGCAGCAGACCGCGATGCGGCAAATACCCTGATTATCCCGACAGACAGGCTTTTTGCAGCGCTGCCGGCGGTGACGGTCAGCGAGGCACAGGCAAGGCTTTACCGCAACGGCGTCCGGCTCGATCTGAACCGGATCCGCGGCCTGACGGATGCTGTGCATTACCGCATCTATACACCGGAGCAGGAATTTCTCGGACTTTGTGAGGCGGACCGCGCCGCGGGATGCCTGCGTGTCTATAAGAACCTATAAATAAGGAGATGATCATACATGAAGCAGGAGCTGCATGAAGCACCGAATCCGGACTGCAACCGGATCGTTGCGGTTCTCGGTGTTTTTGACGGCGTACACCTCGGACACCGGCGCGTGCTGGCACAGGCCGTTGCGCACGGTGCCTGCCATGTTGTGACATTTGCAGCGGATTCCATGCCGAGCAAGCAGGGAAAGCCGATGCGCTATATTTACCACGATGAACAGAAGCGGCGCCTGCTCTCGACCTGCGGCGCGGATGCAGTCTTTGCGCTGCCCTTCGGGGAGCTTGCAACACTGGACGGCGACCGCTATTGCAGGGAAATTCTGCGTGACCGTCTGCAAATCGAACAGGTCGTTGTCGGTGAGGATTACCGCTTTGGCCGCAATGCGGTCTGCGATGTGGAGGATCTGAAGCACTACGGAAAAAAATACGGCTTTACCGTCAATGTTGTGCCGCAGGTACGCGATGAAAACAATGTTCCGGTCTCATCAAGCCAGATCCGTTTTCTGCTGGAAAGCGGCGAGATCACACGGGCAAATCAGCTTCTCGGTGCGGATTACCAGATCCTGACACACGTTGTGACCGGACAGGGACTTGCGGGCAAGGTGCTCGGCGTCCCGACGGCCAATCAGGCGTTTGAACCGTGGCAGTGCATCCCGCACAGAGGCGTTTATGCGTCCTTTGCCGAGATCAATGACATCTGGGTGCCCGCGATCACGAATATCGGTGTGCGCCCGACCGTGACGGACGGCAAGGCGGAACCGATTGCAGAAACACATCTGATCGACTGGAGCGGTGATCTGGTCGGTACGCTGCTGCCGGTCACACTCTGCAAATTCATCCGGCCGGAGCAGCAGTTCAGCTCGATGGATGAGCTGGCCGCGCAGATCCGGCGCGATATTCGCGCACGGCAGCATCTGCTTCCGGCAGACGGTATCCTGACGGAAGATCCGACCGTGATCGAATATCCGTAGTTTTTTCTTTTGCCTAACACGCATCTGTCACATGAAATGACTACAATAATCTGGTAGTTTTAAGTTATTTTCAGAAAGGACTGAATGTTACCCATGATTGAAGTGCGGAATCTGACCAAACATTACGGCGACAAGCACGCGGTCAATGACATCAGCTTCACGGTCGAGGACGGAGAGATCCTCGGATTTCTCGGCCCGAACGGTGCAGGTAAATCGACAACCATGAATATGCTGACCGGCTACATTTCTTCAACCTCCGGTCAGGCGCTCATCAACGGCGTCGATATTCTGGAGGATCCGATCAAGGCGAAATCCTATATCGGTTATCTGCCGGAGCTGCCGCCGCTTTACCTTGACATGACCGTCAAGGGCTACCTCAATTATATCTTCGACCTGAAAAAATGCAAGCTGCCGCGCAAGGCGCATCTGAATGAGGTCATGACGCTGACAAAGATTACAGACGTCAAAGAGCGCCTCATCAAAAACCTTTCAAAGGGCTATAAGCAGCGTGTCGGTCTGGCACAGGCGCTTGTCGGCAATCCGCCGGTGCTGATTCTGGATGAACCAACAGTCGGTCTTGACCCGAAGCAGATCCTTGAGATCCGCACGCTCATTAAAAAGCTCGGCAAGAATCACACCGTTATTCTTTCTTCTCATATCCTGAGCGAGATTCAGGCCGTCTGCGACCGCATCATCATCATCAATCACGGCGTTGTCGCAGCGCATGACACGACTGACAACCTTTCCCGCAATGTATCGACCGATCACCGCATCATCGCCCGCATTGAAGGCCCGCGTGATGAGATCGTCAAGGCAATGCGCAATATCGAGGGCATCAAGTATGTCAAGGCTGATATGGAGCGCGAGGCCGGCGTTTACGAATATGAGCTGGAGGCACTGCCGGGCAGCGACATCCGCCGTGACCTCTATGAGATCACACGCGAGCACGACTGGCCGATTCTGTCCCTGCGCTCTGCGGAAATGACACTGGAGGATGTGTTCCTCAAGATCACGATGGGCGAAGGCATTGTAATCCCGAATGCGGAGGACATTGCTGAGGCAAAGAAAGGAGCAGAGGCATAATGGGCGCGATCTTCAGACGCGAAATCGGTGCGTATTTCACATCGAGTATCGCTTATATTTTCCTTGCGGTTTTCTGGATCTTCTCCGGATATTTCTTCTGGGCATCCTGTCTGTATCCCGGTACTTCGGATATGTCGGGACTGTTCCAGAGTATGTTTCTGATCTGTGTATTCCTGATTCCGATTTTGACGATGCGTCTTTTCAGTGAAGAAAAGAAGCAGAAAACAGAGCAGGGACTGCTGACCGCACCGGTCAGCCTCGGAGAAATCGTGTTCGGCAAATACTTTGCCGCACTGGTTCTTTACACGCTCGCACTGCTGATGCCGTTTGTGTATGCGCTGATCCTCAGCTCATTCGGCACGGTCGAGTGGGGTATCGTCATTGCAAACTTCCTTGCGCTGTTCCTGCTCGGCGCTGCATTCATTGCAGTCGGTACGCTGGTCTCCGCCCTGACGGAAAACCAGATTGCAGCAGCTGTTCTGAGCTTTGTCGCACTGATGGCGCTCTATATGATCGACGTCATCAACAGCTATATTTCAATCAGCTTTATCAATAACATTCTGGAAAAGCTGTCATTCTACCGCAGATATTATGCGATTACCTGCGGCCTGTTCAATGTTTCAACCGTGATTTTCTATATCAGTGTCGCACTGATCTTCAATTATTTTACCATCCGCGTATTTGAACGCAGACGCTGGAGCTGAGGAGGGATTCTATTATGAGCGAAAAAGACGAAATCAAGCAGACGCCCGAATCCGCCGATGCACCGGAGAAGGAGCCGGAAACCGTTGAAGCACCGGAACAGGCAGCGGAAAATGCTGATGCGCCGGAGGAATTTGATACGGTAAAGGCACTGCGGGAATATGCAGCGGAGGAATCGGAGCAGGCTGCCGAAACAGAAAAGCCTGAAAAAACCGAAAAGAAGAAAAAGCGCAGCCGTACACCCGAGGAGGAAAAGGAACGCGCCCTGAACAGCGTCAAGCGGCGCAAAAAATTCAAGTACGGCGCACTGGCAACGCTCATTACGGTTGTGTTCGTTGCAATCGTTGTGGTTGTCAATATCATCTGCGGACTGCTCGACAAGCGCTTCAACTGGAACATCGACCTGACTTCGAGCGGCCTCTATGAGATCGACGAGCAGACAGTCGAATATCTGCACAAGCTGAACAATGACATCAAGATCACCATGCTTGCAGATGAAAACATCTTCCAGGAGAACAGCCGCTTCAAGGTCGTTGCGGAGATTATGAACCGCTTTGAGACAGAATCAAACGGAAAAATCAAGATTGATTATATCAACCCGACCAAGGATCCGGGAGCAGTTTCCGCTTTCAAGCAGAATTACAACGGCGAGTTCAATCAGGGCGATGCCGTTGTGCAGAACGGTGATTTGATCCGCGTTGTCCCGTTTGAAGACATGATCCGGACGGATCAGCAGTTCGATCAGAACACTTATTCTTATGTGACGAATTATTCCTTTGTCGGCGAGCAGTCGCTCGTTTCTGCGATCATGGGCGTCACCGACCTCAATCCGGTCAAGATCGGCATGATCGACAAGGTGAACGGCAACTATATCTACGACCAGAACGACAGCTTCAATTTCCAGCGCATTCAGGATCTGCTGGATAAAAACAACTATACAATGGAGTCTGTTGATATTTCCACGGCAGAGCTGACAGATGACTATGATATGCTGATCCTCTGCTCGCCCTCCACAGATCTGACCGAGGCACAGATCGCAAAGCTGAGCGACTACCTCAACAACGGCGGCAAATACGGCAGAACACTGGTTTACTGCGGCTCGCCGTTCAAAAAGGGCGAAACCAAGAATCTGGATGATTTCCTTGCACTCTGGGGCATTTCGGTCGGCAGATCCTATGCTGTCGAGACAGATGATGCCAAGGCACAGGTCGCAACAATCGCACTCGGCGGCGGTCAGCCGTTCGGCGGCATCCCGCTGGTGACGGTCAATCCGGATGCCTCTGTCAATGCAGGCTATCAGCAGACAAAGCTGCCGATTCTTGCACCGCTCTGCTGTCCGATCGAGCGCCTCTATGAGCAGAATTCCGGCAGAAACACCTATCCGCTGCTGACGACATCCGATTCCTGCGTGCTTTATCCGCTGGATAAGACTTCAGATGAATTTGATGTTTCCAAGGCGGAAAAGCAGAGTGTGGATGTTGCAGTGCTGGCAGACCAGACCTTTACCAGCGGCAGCGAGACCTATAAGAGCCAGATCGTTGCATTCGGTTCTGCATGGCTGTTCGATTATGTGATCGCAGGCAGCGCCGGCAGCTACGACAACGCAAACTATTTTGTCACGATGCTCAATACCGTGACCGGCAAGGAAAATGTCCTGACAATCGCGGAAAAATCTCTGGATGTATCCCAGATTACCGTGACCGATGCACAGGTGAAGGCAATCCGTACCGTAACAGTGTTAATCATTCCGCTTTTTGTGGCGGTGATCGGCATTTTCGTGTATGTAAGGAGACGAAATAAATGAATAAAACCCTCAAGGGGATCATCGGCGGAAGCGTACTGCTCTGCGCCCTCGGCGGTGCAATGGCATACCTGCTGCTGACGCAGCCGGAGGAGGAAAGCGATTCCTCCTCGGACAGCGGCGTCGAAACGCTGCTCTGGCACGTTCAAAGTGATAAAATTAACGAAATCAGCGTTGAAAACCCGAACGGCGATTCCTATACGGCATTCCGGAAAATGGAACAGACCAAATCAACGGATCTCGAAGGCAATGAAGTCGTTGAGGACATCGCAAACTATTATCTCAAGGGCTATGAAAAGCTGCCGATGGATACCGTTCAGATCCGTCTGCTGGCGACTCGTTCGCCGGAGGTTGCTTCCGTGGATACGGTTGAAGAAAATGCTTCCGCGGAAAGCCTGAAAAAATACGGTCTGGACAATCCGGTGAAGGTGACCTATAAGGTCGATGATGCGGATGACGTCAGCTTCCGGATCGGCGACATCACCCCCCTCGGCGATAACCGCTATCTCAGCATGGAGGGCAGCAATACCGTATATCTTGTCAGCAAGATCTCGCTGGAACCGTTCATGAGCGGCATCAACGATTATCTCGGCAAAACGCTCAAGGAGGAGCAGGCAGAGGATGACGATACCGTGATCGAATCTGTCCGCATTGAGCGCAGTGATCTGGATTATGATTTCTATTTTGAGTACGATCCTTACTACAAGGAGAATACAAACGGCGGCGCAATGGCTGTTCATGTGATGAAGGAGCCGGTCATTGCACTCCTGAGCGCAGACAAATCCGCCGGCGCAACCCACGGCCTTTACGGTCTGACGGCGAAGGAAGTCGTGACGCCGTTCCCGAAGCAGGCGGACATCAATGCGGCGGGACTGGATAAGCCGTTCGTGACCGTCACCATGAAAACAAGCGACAAGAAAACGACCGTTTTCAAGCTCGGTGACAGCTATAAGGATAAGGACGGTTATAAGCGCTACTACGGCATGATGGACGGACTGGACTGCATCTACAGCTTTGATGCGGAGCTGCTCGCCTATGACGACCTGACACCGGAAGCAATCATTTCACGCAATGTCATTGATATGTATGTCTGGGACATCGGCAAGCTGACCTGTGAGGCGGATGATCTCAAGCTGGAATTCACCGGCAAGGGCAGCAGTCAGGATGATTTTGTCGGCAAATATAACGGCGAGGATATGGATGACGCCGGCATTGAGCGTTACCGGAAGTTCTATTCCTATCTGCTGGAAACCAGAGCCGAGGAGATCGTTTATCCGGAGGAGAGAGCCGAGGAAGAGGACAAACCGTTTGCAAAGCTCGCAGAAGTGCATATCGACCGTCAGGACGGCAAGCGCAGCTATGATATTGCGTATTACGATGCAGGCGGCCTGAAAGCCTATATCGCTGTAAACGGTGAGATCCGGTTCCGCTGCCGCAAGAGCTATGTGGATACGCTGATCGAAAACATGAAGATATTTGATGATGCGGATAAGGAATTCTCGATGACATGGTGATCGCGGTTCCTTCGTGAAAAAGGGAGGTAATTTATGAGCGCAAGCTATTTCACTTATAAAGAACGGCCTGTCGTCCGGAACGGCAAAACGATCTACTACGGCAGTATGGCGGAGCCTTATGTTGTGATGATGAACGTCACATCCGAGGAAAAGGTCAATGACCTCAGCACAGCCTCAGAGATCAAATGTTATCTGATGAAGACAGACAAGAGCCTGAACCCGATGGAAGCCATCACAAAAACAGCAGCACGTCCGACGCTGTATGAAGCGCTGGAGCTTGCGGCAGCATGGCTCAAGAGCACAGAACGCAATTAAGCAGAGAAGCCCCGGATTCGGGGCTTCTCTTTTTTTTTTGATAGGCACCCATTTGCACAATTGCAGGGTATATATTACAGGAATAGAATCACCGTTCCGAATTCTGGAGAAAGAAGGTAATAATATGCCGGACGAAAGAAATTCAGCGATCCAGTCGTGCAAAGCTCTCTGTCAACGAAAAAAATCTGGAGCTTGCAGTCCATGTTCTCATGAGCGGACTCAAAACAGCGGTCACGGAAACGATGGAGCGGAATACGAAAAAACAAAAGGATCAGAAGCGCGATAAATCTATGGATAAGCCGCAGCTCCCCGGAACCGAGCACAAGCCGGCCAAATCTGTTCCGCGGCTGCCCGGTGTGTAATAAGCATATTCGCAGAAAACCTGACACCAACCAAAAGACCGGACTTCCTGAGGGAAGTCCGGTCAATCTATTGAAAAAACACTACGCAAAATATCATCTGCGTTCAAAAAATACGGAAAAAGGCGGCTTGGGGTTGTCACATCTCCCGCTGTGACACCGGACTGTTACGCCCGTGCGTTTGACGCTCACGCATTCCAAAAGCTGCCGATCAACCGGTATTGGGAATCCGGCAGCTCACATTCTATCGGGAAATATGGAAAAGAAATGCTGTTGCCGTGCTTTTTTCCGCCTCTCCCATTGCGTTTTTCCGCATAATGTGGTATAATAAAAAAGTATCAAATAATCGGAAGGAGGGCTTCCATGCCGGAAGCATATCCGGAAAAACGGATCGGAAGCGGAATCCGTTATACTGAGATCCGTGATGAAAAATTCCGGAGCTGTCTGCTGTCGGTGCAATTCTGCGTACACCGTGATGCGGCAAGTGCTGCAATCCATGCGCTGCTGCCGGATCTGCTGACAGCCTCCTCGGCGGAATATCCGTCTGTAGCGGAGATGACACTGCGGCTTGAGCTGCTCTATGCGGCAGATTTTCTCGGAAAGCTCACCCTTTGCGGCGATGACGCCGTTCTGGATTTTACAGCCTCGTGGCTGGATGACCGCTATGCGCTGGAGGGCGAAGCGCTGACAGATGAAATGCTCTCGCTGGTGATCGGTGCGCTGCTGCATCCGAATGCGGAAAACGGTGCCTTTTGTGATCCGGAATTCCGCATCTGCAAACAAAATCTGCTGGATGACATTGACTGCGAGCAGAATGACAAGCGCGGTTATACACTGCGGCAAGCCGCCGGACTGGCCTATCAGGGGACGCCGGCCGCCATTCCGCCGCACGGCACCCGCGCCGCTGCGAAAAAAATTACACCGGAAGCAGCCTTCCGGCTCTGGCAGGAGATCCTGCGTACCGCCGCAATTGAGATCGCAGTCGTGACGCCCGCGCCGAAGCCGCAGATTGCACTGCGCTTTGCGGAGGCATTCCGTGCTGTTCCGCGGTCGCCGCTTCATTTCTGTTTTGATGCGCCCTGTATTGCAAAAAAAACGGTTTCCGTGCAGGAGGAGCGTCTGCCGGTCGGGCAGACAAAGCTGGCAGCGGTTTATCGCTATGACAGCATCCCGCGGGAGGTCATGCTGATGCTTTGCAGCATTCTCGGCTGGAATTCCGATGCACTGCTTTTTGTAAATCTGCGGGAAAAGCAGAGCCTTTGTTATTACTGCTGTCTCCAGCATTCGCGGAGCAAGCATACAATATTTATTGACTGCGGCATTGATGCCGCGGATCTGAACGCCGTCCGGCAGGAGATTGACGCGCAGCTCAAAGCGGTGCAGAACGGCGATTTTACGGATGAAATGATGGAAAAATCGGTGCTGCGGTATGCCTGCCGTGCAGCAGCAGATTCTGATTCTGCATATGACACCGCAGCAGAGATGCTCGGCCGTCTGCGCAGCGGTGATCTGCGCACACCGCAGCAGATGACAGAGGCGCTGCGTCAAGTCACGCGGGCGCAGATCGCGGAAGCCGCAAAAATGCTGCAGCCGGATTCCGTGTTTATCCTCCGTGCGGAACGGGAGGAGGCAGAAGACGATGCAGACTGAAATCATCCGCCTGACGGATCCCTGTACCGGTGATGACTGCTGCCGGATCCTGCACAAAAGCGGGCTGGAAATCCGCGTCATGGAAATGTCCGGTTTCAGCACGGCCTATGCGCAGTTCGGGACAAAATTCGGTTCCCTGCACCGCCGTTTCCGCAGCGGGGATGACGGTACCGTGACAGCGCTGCCGGCCGGTATTGCACATTATCTGGAACACAAGCTCTTTGAAAAAGAGGACGGCGATACGGCCGTGCTGTTTGATGCATTCGGTGCATCAAGCAATGCATATACCGATTTTGACCGCACGGTGTATCATTTTCATACACAGCAGCATTTTGATGAGGCGCTGGCGCTGCTGCTGCGCTTTGTGCAGGCGCCGTATTTCACGCCGGAAACCGTAGAACGGGAGCGCGGCATCATTACACAGGAAATCCTTGAATTTCTCGATGATCCGACCGATCAGTGTTTTCACAGAATGCTCGGCGGACTTTACAGAAATCTTCTGTTCGCTCCGGGCGTGCTCGGCACGGCCGAAAGCATACAGGCAATTACGCCGGCGCTGCTGCACGAATGTCACCGGCAGTTTTATAATCTGCATAATATGGTGCTTTGCTGTGCGGGCAATGTCAATGTGCAGCAAATTCTGGATACGGCAGACCGTGTGCTTGCGCCGGCACCGCCGATGACGGCGCAGATCATTGCGCCGCAGGAGCCGGATGCACCGGCGGAAGCCTTCTGCACCTGTCAGATGCCGGTCGGCAAGACCATGTTTTCGCTCGGCATCAAAAGCCGTCCTGTTTCCGGTACGGAACGGCTGCGTGAATCACTGCTTGCCTCGCTGACGCTGGATATTCTGATCGGCTCGGCCGCGCCGCTTTATCAGCGGCTGCTGCATGAGGGACTGCTCGGCGGCACCTTCGATACCGACTGCTTTGCCGGTGACGGTTGGTTCACGGTCATTGCGGAGGGAGAATCTGATGAGCCGCAGGCCGTCATGGAAGCAATGTTCGCGGAGCGGGAACGCCTGCTGACGGAAAAACCGGACGAAACACTCTTTGCGGCTCTGAAAAAAGCTGCATACGGTGACAGCATTCTCGGCATGAATCATCCGGAGGATGCCTGCAGCGCGATGACAGATGCTTTCATCTGGGAATGTGATTCACCGTTTATCCGCACAGAGCTGCTCGCGGGACTGACAGTGTCCGATGTGCAGCAATGCCTGCTGACACGCTTCCGGCCGGAAAACGCCTGTCTTTCCGTCATTGCGCCGGAATAGTCCATAAAAACTGAAAGGATGCGATTTTTCTATGAACCCCATTTCACTGGCTGCTGCGGTTGATCCGAACCGGATCAGCTTCCCGAAGCTCGGCCTTGAGCTGACCGTCAAAAGCGAAGCGTTTACGGTTTTCGGCTTCACGGTGACATGGTACGGCATTCTCATCACTGCCGGCATGATGCTCGCAATGCTCTATGCATTCTCAAGAATGCGCAGCTTCGGACTGGACTCCGACCGCGCCATTGACGGCATCATCGGCGGCATCATCGGCGGCATTCTCGGCGCCCGCGCCTATTATGTCATCTTCCACTGGGAAAACTACGCCGGCGACTGGAAGGCAATCTTCAATATCCGGAACGGCGGCCTTGCAATCTACGGCGGTATCATAGGCGCATTGCTGGTCGGCTCCGTTGTCTGTAAGCTGCGAAAGGTGCGGCTGCTGCCGATGTACGATATTGTCTCGCTCGGTTTTCTGATCGGGCAATGCATCGGCCGCTGGGGCAACTTCATGAACCATGAGGCATTCGGCGGCAACACAAACGGTCTGTTCGGCATGACAAGCGGCAAGATCAGCTCATGGATCGCCGCAAATTATACGGACGGCGCGCTGGATCCGAATGTTCCGGTGCATCCCTGCTTTTTCTATGAGTCGATGTGGTGTCTGCTGGGCTTCATCATCCTGCATTTTGTATCCAAAAAAGCACGGAAATTCGACGGCCAGATCTTTCTGATGTATGTGATCTGGTACGGCAGCGGCAGATTCTTTATCGAATCGCTCCGCACGGACAGCCTCTATGCCGGCACACTGAAAATCTCACAGGTTATCGCACTCATTTCCGCCGTCACAGCACTGATTCTGCTGCTGATCGGTCTTGCCCGCACAAAGCGGCTCGGCTCGGATTATCAGCTCTATGTCAATACGGCAGAATCCAAGCGGCTGCTTGCTGAGGCCGATGAACGCGAAGCTGAATACCAGAATAAGCATCATGCCAAAAAGGAGGACGCACCTGCGCCTTCGATCCTTGCGGAGGATGAGCCTGAACCGGAGAAACCCGCTGAACCGGAAGCGCCGACTGCACACAATCTGAAATCAGAGGCGGAGATCAAGGCGGAAAACGATGCCAAAATTGATGCGCTGCTCGATGAGATTGCTGCAAAAGCCGCTGATGCTGCGGAATCCGCCGGCGACGGGAAAAAAGACGCATGAGCAGGCGCATAAAAGAACTTGCCGGCCTGATTCTCGGAATGGCGGGCGCGTTCGGCGCAGTGTGGCTGCTGACAACATGGATTATCCCGCTGATTATTCCGCAGAAAATGCTGCTGCGCATGATTCTGCTGTTTATTACCTACTGGCTGATCGCGGCAGTGCCGCTGGTTGTCATGCGTGTGCAGAAGGATACGTTCGGAGATTACGGCTTCACGCGGGAACAGCTCCCCCGACAGATCGTAACAGGTCTGCTGATCGGTACGGTCACTGCGGTGATTCTGATTCTGCCGCCCTATCTGCTCGGCTTCGGCGCACTTTGGGATAACGGCTACCGCTTCGGCAAAGACGTATGGAAATACGGCTATCAGCTCATTTATGACATCGGCGCGATTGCGGCCGTTGAGGAGCTTGTGTTCCGCGGCTTCTGCATGACAAAGGCATCGCGTCTTTTCGGAAGCGAATGGGCGGGCGCAGCGGTTTCATCGGTGCTGTTTGGCCTGTTTCATTTTTCAAACGGCAGTATCGTCCAGATTCTGATGACGGCAGCCATCGGCGCCTGCTGGGCAATCTGCAAAATCAAATTCCGGCATTGTTCCCTTTTGTCTCTCATTGTCGCGCACGGCTTCTATGATTTCATCATCGCCGCCGCCGCGTCACTGACGCATCTTTAATAATTTCAGGAGGATACAAATATGGCACAGATCATTGACGGCAAGAAGATTGCTGCGAACGTCAAAGCAGAGGTTCGCGCAGAGGTTGAAAAGATGAAAGCAGCGGGTGCGGATCCGGGACTGGCAGTTGTTCTGGTCGGCAACAATCCGGCATCCCGCGTCTATGTTTCCAACAAGGAAAAAGACTGCGCGGAATGCGGCTTCAAATCCTATGAATACGCATTGCCGGAGGAAACGACCGAGGCAGAGCTGCTGGAGCTGGTCGCAAAGCTCAATGCGGATGATACGGTCAGCGGCATTCTGGTACAGCTTCCGCTGCCGAAGCAGATCAATGAGCAGACCATTCTGCACGCAATCTCGCCGGCAAAGGACGTTGACGCATTCCATCCGGAGAATGTCGGCCGCATCATGATCGGTGATTTCAGTTTTCTGCCCTGCACACCGGCTGGCGTCATTGAAATGCTTGATGCAATGAAGATCGAGATCAGCGGCAAGCACTGTGTCGTCATCGGCCGCAGCAACATTGTCGGCAAGCCGATGGGAATGCTCCTGCTGCACCGCAGCGGCACCGTCACGATCTGTCATTCCCGCACGAAGAATCTGCCGGAGATCACAAAGCAGGCGGATATTCTGGTTGCGGCGGTCGGCAAGGCGGGCTTTGTCACGGCGGATATGGTCAAGGAGGGCGCTGTTGTCATTGATGTCGGCATTAACCGCGTCGACGGCAAGGTTTGCGGGGATGTTGATTTTGACCGGGTCG
>JAFYBM010000272.1 GCA_017540225.1 Oscillospiraceae bacterium
CGTTTGTCATTTTTTCGAGATGCTCAGGCAGCATGGCCGCCACAATAACCATCACAAACGGCAGCAGATACGGTGTCACCAGCATTCCGGTGAATACTGAGAGCAGTATGATGAAGATGAGCAGCCGGCGCAGACTGTGCTTTTTTCCCTGCAGCGCAGTCAGATCGGCGCATATCAGATTTCGGATCGTTTGCATAGCTTCTCCCCTCCCCTTTCAAAATTCACGCTGATTCAGCACTTTCACCGTGATCTCGCAAAGCAGCGCACAGACTCCTGCCGTCAGCAGATTCACCGCCAGAAACAGAAGCAGTCTGCCGCCGATACCGGCCGGATGCAGCCATGTTAATTCCGGAACGCGCATTTTTCCCGAAACCAGCATCGTCAGCAGCGGAACAACAATCGCAGCAATTATCAACAGCATACCGAGCATGATCTTAATATCATTCTCTGAACCGAGAATACTGCTCAGCATCCGGAATATACACATAAACAAACAAACGGCCATAAAAATACCGAGAAACAGCGAAAAATACTTTTGCAGCACATCCTTCGATCCTGTCAGAGAATCAGAGACAACGGAACCGGAATGCTTTGCAAAGAACGTCCTGATACGCAAATAGAGCTTCAGCAATACAGACAGCCGGAACATCAGCAGACTCAGCAGCTCTCCCGCCAGAGCCGAGCCGAAATATTCCATGAATCCTGCGCGGGTAATGCTGCTGCGCTGCACAGGCAGAATACCGTAGCAGCGCCGGAAATCCGCGCTGACAGTTGATTCATGACCAAACAGAAACAAAATCGCCGCAAACGGAATCATTAAGCAGCCAAGCACCGGATTCATCAGCATCGCGCACAATGCTGCCGTGCAAATCAGCAGCAGACCGCCGCGCATTTGCTTTTCGGAGATACAATAATCAAAGTGTATCATCTTCAGAATGTCGTTCATGCTTATCCTCCTTTGCTATGTAGACAAGGATCTCATCAATGCCGGCCTTTTCCGTCACAAGTGCAGGCGGCACTTCTTCCAGATACCGCGCATCCAGCAGCGCGTCAAAGCCGTTTCGGTAAGCATGGAAGCCGATGCATTTTTCCCGCAGTGCCGAAGAAATCTCATCCTCCCCGCCCTTTAGGACATAATAGCTGTTTTCAAGCTTCTCCTTCGTGCCTGTAAACCAGACCCTTCCGCCGTGCAGCACGGTAATATAATCCGCAATGCGCTCCACATCAGAAGTGATATGCGTTGAGAACAGTACACCGCGTTTTTCATCCTCGATATATTCTGCCAGCACATCAAGCAGTTCATCGCGTGCAACCGGATCCAAACCGCTGGTCGGTTCATCGAGAATAATCAGCTCAGCCTGATGCGAGATTGCAACAGCAATCATCAGCTTCATTTTCATGCCCTTGGAAAATTCCCCGCAGGGCTTGTTTTCCGGCAGCTCAAATTGCTTGATCCTGCGTGCATATTCATTGCTGTCCCAGTTTTTGTAGAAGGGCTTGAGCTGCTTTTCGATCTGTCTGACATTGAGATGCTCGGCAAAATACAGGCTGTCAAATACAACGCCGATGCGTTCTTTGATCTCCGTTGCACTGCGCTGATGATCCAGCCCGAAAATCGTAATGCTGCCGCTGTCCGGCCTGGCCATGCCAAGCAGAGAACGGATCGTGGTCGTTTTGCCGGAGCCGTTCTGCCCGACAAAACCCATAATAAAACCGCGCGGCAGTGAAAAGGATACATCCTTCAATGCAAATCCCTCGTAGGATTTATTCAGCCCGCTGATCTCAAAAATGTTATCCATATTTCATTCCTCCATAATTTTTCGCATTGCAGCAATGATCTCGTCATCGGAAAGGCCGGCGTTTCTGCCGTTCAGGACAGCCTTTTCAAAGCCCTCCTCCATTTCGCAGAGCATCCGTTCACGCAGCAGCTCATTGTTCCGCGGCGCGACAAAATACCCCTTTCCCGCAACGGAAATGATAAAGCCTTCCTCTGCTAGATCGTTATAGACCCGCGTTGTTGTGATTACGCTGATTTTCAGATCACGCGCAAGCTGCCGGATCGAAGGAAGCTGTTCATCCTCTTCGGCTTTCCCCTCCAGAATCTGTGCCTTGATCTGCTCCTCGATCTGTTCATAAATCGGGACATCGGATTTGTTTTTGATAATAATTTTCATAGAGCGCTCCTGCTTATCTGTTATCACTGTTATTATTGTGATATATACAGTATAACACATGCCGATGAATTTGTCAAGCACTTTTTCAATAATTTTATCTTTTGCATTCTGCCTAAACGGTTCACGAATACTGCTTCGCAACGATTTTTGCTTTTTCCATTGCATTTCAATGTAAAATATGCTATACTATATTTAACAGAAATTACTGCAATTCTTTTCTCTGTGCAGGAAAACCGGAGTACTACTGCCGTTTCATCCGCAGACCTGCCGGAATCAGAATACAGAGGTGAGAAAATGATTTTTGAGAGAATACGGAATATTGCAGTCATTGTCGCCGGAACCGATGAGGAATACCAGAGCAGTATCCTGAGCGGAATTGCCGGAGCAGCAAAAGAATTTGACTTCAATATTTCGGTATTTGCATCCTTCGGCGGTGTTCTTCCGAATCCGGAATACGACATCGGCGAATACAACATTTATTCACTGATCAATTACAGTCAGTTTGACGGCGCAATTCTGCTGACCAATACCATTTGCAGCATAGAGGTTAGAGAAAAAGTATGCCGCGAAGTAATCGAAAGCGGGATCCCTGCCGTCGTATTTGATTGCAGTGACTTTCCGGAATTCTATAACATCCGCATCGACAATTACACCGCCATGCGGAAAATTACTGAGCACGTTATTGACGTTCACGGTGCGCGCGTTATCAATTATATTTCCGGACCGCTTGGCAATCCCGAGGCCGCAGAGCGCCGCAAAGCCTTCTGCGATGCCATGCAGGCACACGGACTGACAGTTGAAGAGGAACGAATCTTTTACGGTGATTTCCGTCCGGATGACGGCAAACAGGCAGTAGAAGCGCTGCTGGAAAGCGGCCTGCCGCTTCCGGATGCAATAATTGCGGCAAACGATGCGATGGGACTGGAAGCTGCCTGCACACTGATTGCACACGGCATCCGCATTCCGGAGGATATGATCGTAACCGGCTTTGACTGGACTTTTTTTGCACAGAATCATAATCCGACACTGACAAGTGTAGACCGACCGCTTTCTGAGGCCGGCAGAGAGGCCTGTGCGCTGCTGGATCGTGTTATCCGCGGCGAAAGCTGCGAAAAAACCGTTACTCTACAGGCAACGCCGGTATTTCAGGAAAGCTGCGGCTGCAAGGACAGCGCCGCCGCAGACATCCGAAGCTACCGTTCCGCAACCTATGATCTGATTCAGCGGTTCCGCTCGGGCACATCCATGATTACCCGCATGACCTCTGCGCTCGCAATGAACGAAACGCCGGAACAGAGTATCCGGATTATTTCCCAGTATCTGCATGAAATCGGCTGCCGGCAGTGCTGCATCTGTCTCTGCGAAAACTGGGAAAACGCATTCCGCAATACATCATCAGATGTTCAGGCAGAATCAGATTTACCGACAGGTTATCCGGAAACAATGCTCGCACCGCTGATCTGGGACAACGGCGAACTGGGAAAGGTTGCGCATTTCCAAAGCAGCCAGATGTTTCCGGTTCTGTTTGAAACAGGCGGCAATATGAGCTATTTCTTCCCGATGCATTTCCGAAGCCGCTGTCTTGGCTATTATATTTTCACAAATACGGAATTTCCGACGCGCAGTATGCTCTGTCACTTGCTGATGATTAACATCAGCCATTCTTTTGAGAATATCCGCAAGCTGCTGAACCTGAATCAGGCCATTCAGGATCTGGACAGAATGTATATCATTGATTCGCTATGCGGCATCTATAACCGCAACGGTTTCCGGCGCTGTGCAGAGCAGATGCTTTCGGAATGCAAAAAGAAACATCTCCCGATGATGATTTCGTTCATTGATATGGACGGGCTGAAAACAATCAACGACACCTACGGACATGATGACGGCGACTATGCGTTAAAGCTACTGGCGCGTGCCATTCAGGAAAGCTGCTCCGGAGATCAGGTCTGTGCAAGAGTCGGCGGTGACGAGTTCATCATCGTGGGAACCGGCTGCACGCAAGCGGATGCCGACCGCATGGAACAGACACTCGCGGAACGGCTTTCAGTGCTGAATGATGCCGAACAAAAACTATATCATGTTTCAGCCAGTGTCGGAACATTTATTACAGACATTCGGGAAGATATGAAACTCTTTACACTGATTATGCAGGCCGATCAGAAAATGTATCAAATGAAAAAGGCACGGCATTCCGCTGAAGGTTTGCCGGAATAACAAAAAATGAGCCGAGGCACAGCCTCGGCTCAAAATATTTATATCAGAAACGCAGATTCGGTTTAGTCCGTTTCAATCGTATACTCCAGTCCGGTGACGGTGACCGTGCAGGTGCCGTCATCCTTGATCTCATCAATCTTGATGGAGATACCCCTTTCAGCAAAATCTTTGTAATCCGGCGTGCTTTCGGTCAGGGATTCGCCGGCATAGTAATAACCGTGGTCATCATCCACCAAGCTGAAGATGTGTCTCAAACCTCTCAGAACCCGGACACCGCTCTTTTCAATCTGGCCGTACATATTCTGCTCCGGCGTATTCAGTTCAACCAGCAGACAATCATTATAAAACATGAGTCGTCTCAGATAATCCGGTCTTTCGGGGTCAAATTGATTCTTCGGAATCACCAGAACATTCGGAGCAGTCTGAGCGGATTTCAGCGTGAATGTCTGTGTACCGCCGGTATAAACCTGAACATCCTCCTGCTCATACCAGTTGAGCGCGAGCTTAGACCATACGGTGTAATCGCCGTGATTATTATACATCGGATCCATGCCTGCCTCACCGGAAAGCGTAACGCCGCGCCCGTACACATCATCCAGCCCAAAGGAGTGACCGAGTTCATGAATGAGCGTCTGATTCGTATTGGTCTGATTGGTAAGGTCAAACGCCCCGCTAATCTTTTTCGATAAATACTGTGTTCCGTCTTTATCCGTAATTATCTCATTCATAATGACATCATATGCCGGCCACCAGTCAGCGAGATGAAGATCAGAATGGTGCACGATTTTTTCATTTAATAATTTTAATTGCATGGCGGAATCAGGGACGATCATAATCAGCGCATCCAGTTTTCCGTCCTGATCGGAATCATAGGACGAAAGATCAATCTTGTCAGCGAGTGCATCATATGCTTCCTGAAGCAGTACGCTCGAATTCATATGGTAAACCTTTTCATCCCCGAATTCATACACCTTATAATAATCCGTGAGCTTTTTTTCTGCGGTATAGGTAAACACATCGCCCGTGAGATCGCATTTGCCGCAGGAAGAACGGGAATAGAAGGCGGAAATACTTTTAAAGGGATATGCCGCAGATTCCTTGTTTTCTTTGCCGAAAAGCCGTGTTTGCAGCTCCTCATTAACGATTTGTATTACGGAAATACCGATCGAAAGCGCCCTGAAATCAGGGCGCTTTCAGTTTTCAAAGATCAGATTTTGTCAACCTTTTCGAGGTACACATACAATGCCTCGCCGTGGAACATCATATTCTTGACCTCATAGCCTTCGTTCAGCAGACGGCCGATGGATTCCTCTGCAAGCGGGAAGCCTTTCAGTACCAGTGATGTTGCATCCATGCTCAGACGGTCAGTGTCCTGATAAAGCGGAACCTGAATCAGTTTACAAGTTTTCATTGCGAAAACCTCCCTTTCATAAAAACTACTCATATTATACCATTTTTCATGCCGTACGTCAAGTCTTTTTTTTGAATATTCCGAAAAAATGTTAAATACATGACAATACCTGCCCATACCAATGTAATTATACACAAAACAGGAGATTGCCGCAGCGGAAAGAGCACTTGCATTTCTTCCGTAATCGTGGTATAATGCAACTGTAACCACGATTGTAAGGAAAGGAGTGCAGGAATATGCGGACAGTTCCCCGTGTTGCCTGTATCAATGATTTGTCCGGTTTCGGGCGCTGTTCCCTGACGACCGCTTTACCGGTACTATCGGTAATGGGCGTGCAGGCCTGCCCCGTTCCGACGGCAGTACTCTCCAAGCACACCGGTTTTCCGCAGTTTTCTTTTACGGATCTGACCGATACACTTCCTGATTATTTTGAAAGCTGGTCAGACCTTGATTTTGACTGGATCTATGCCGGATTTCTCGGTTCTCTCGGACAGATCCGGCTGGTCAGGCAATTCTTCCGTTCACAGAAGCAGCGAAATCCGGAATGCCGCATTCTGCTTGATCCGGTCATGGGCGATGAAGGCCGCCGCTACAGCACCTATACGGTCGAACTCTGTGATGCAGTGCGGGAGCTTGTCGCTGAGGCGGATGTCATTACACCGAATATCACAGAGGCCTGCCTGCTGACCGGCATACCGTATCAGGGAGAATGCCTGCACCGGCATGAGGCAGAGCAGCTTGCGGAGCAGCTCATGCCGCTCGGCTGCCGTGCTGCGGTGATAACCGGCATTGTGCAGGAAAACCGGATCTGTAATCTGACCCGTCAGGGAGAGAATGTCGCTTTTTCGTCCGTTCACAGAACAGAATGTCTCTTTTCCGGAACAGGTGATCTTTTTGCCTCTGTTCTCTGCGGCGCACTGGCACGCGGATTATCGCTGCCGGATGCGGTATCTGCGGCAGGTGATTTTCTGTCTGAGGTTACACAGGATACGCTGCGTCAGGGAACACCCGCTGCGGAAGGCGTACTGTTTGAGCCGCTGCTTTATCAGCTTGGGAGGCTGTTTCATGAAAAAAATGCAAAAGGAGAATGAAAAGCTCATATTTACGGTGTATGCCGGTCTTTTTGCGGCAATGATTACGCTGCTGACGGCAACGCTGCATATTCCGGTCGGCAACGGCTATATTCACAGCGGAGATGCCGTAATCTTTCTTGCGGCTGCGATGCTGCCGCTGCCGTATGCAGTCGGAGCAGCCGCAGTCGGCGGAATGCTTGCAGATCTTCTTTCCGGCTATGCGGTGTATGCGCTGCCGACGTTTCTCATCAAAGGCTTGCTTGCGCTGGCTTTTTCCCGCATCGGCGGGGAACGGATGCTGTGCAGAAAGCGTGTATTTGCGCTGATTATCTGCGCTTTAATCTCTGTGATTGGCTACTGGCTTGCGGCAGTTCTGCTTTACGGCGGATGGCAGGCACAGTTTGTCGGAACGGTTCCGGGAAACTGCCTTCAGGCTGCGGGTTCTTCGGTATTATATGCCGTGATTGCAGGTGCGCTGGAGCGAATGCAGAAAAAGTCACTGCACATTACCGGATGAAATAAAGCAAAACAGATTGATGATACAATATGATTCACAAACAACAGAGCACCCGAAATAAATTCGGGTGCTCCTTTTAATAACCGATCAATGTCAAAACATAGCGAACCGTCAGCAGCAGTAATCCGATAAACACCGCCGAAAAAACCGTACCGATACAAATTGTAATCATGCTGTGACTGTCCAGCGCGGATCTGCGAGAAGAATTCGTTGAAATCAGCAGATAATACGGCTGATTCTCATGATAGATCCGCTTGCGGCCGAAGGTTTCAGCCGGAAACGTGCAGTGATATTCCTCACCGTCCACAAGATAAACCGCATGGTCAAACCGTGTGCTGTCATCAATCCTGACAAAAATCCCCTTCGTGCGCTTTCTGAAAATCAGCAGCAGATCCGTAATCAGGAAGAACAGCACAAACAGTACCATCGCAAGGCAGATCAGGCCAAGCAGAACGGCAGCCAGAATCACAAGGATGGATTCAAACGGCACACCGAAAAACACCAGCAGCACAATAATAATCGCAAGAGAAAAAATAACTTCCAGTATTCTGTCCATAACGCATCCTTCTCAGAACGTTTCAGATTCTTCGGGCAAAAACGGCGTAATTCCGAGAATCTCAAAGGCCTGTGCCTGCTGCCACATCTGCGGATTGATCTGAATCTCAAAGCCTTCGCCGGGTTCTGTCCGGATTTGCTTCGTATCGAGCTTCGGAAGCCCGAAACAGGCAATCGCATTGGCGATCACACCGGCGTGCGTGATGATTGCAGCATACTGCAAATCCTCCTCCATCATTTCCAGCAGAATCCTGTGCAGTCCCTGAAAAGTCCGGATACAAAGCTCGGAAACGCTCTCCCCTTCCGGCGGTTTTGCATCCATCCCGCCCTTGATCCATGCAAGATATGCTTCGTCATGAATCAGCTCATCGGCGGTTTTCCCTTCAAACTTGCCGAAATGCAGCTCCCGAAAATCCTCGGCAATCCGGATCTCCTTATTCGGGAAAAGAATCTCGGCTGTCTCTGTGCAGCGCTGCATCGGGCTGCTATAAACAAGCTCGGTACGCGGATACACAAAGCGGTCAAATTTGTCATAAAGCTCCGCTCTGCCGCGGTCATTCAGCGGAAAATCCGTCGTACCGATATACTGTCCGCGGTCGTTTGCATCGGTTCTGCCGTGCCGGATCAGCGAAATATGATAATTTTTCATAAGAATTATCCTTTCAAAAAGATGATATTTGCCGGATTGGTTCTATTACACAAAAAACGGGTCGAAATTTTGGCACTAATTTTTTGCTGAACGCCCTTTACAAATTATACTATTTGTTATATAATTGTAGAGTATCATGTTCTGCATAATATTCAGGATCAGGAAGGGAGACGAATCCAGATGAATGATGATTTTCCGCGCATCATAACGCTTCAGCGCAAGGAACGCAAAATCAGCCAGAAAAAGGCTGCGACCGATCTCGGCATCTCTCAGGCGCTGCTCTCGCACTATGAAAAAGGCATCCGTGAATGCGGTCTTGATTTTCTTGTGCGAATCGCAGATTATTATAATGTATCCTGTGATTATCTGCTCGGAAGAACACCGGAGCCGGGCGGAAAAACCCTGACACTCGATGAAATCCCCGATGATGACGGAAACAACGAAATGCCCTCCAATGAGGTCATCCGTTTTTACCGGAAGATCATCAACAATTCGATCAGTCTGCTGTTTTCGTTTTCGCAGCGTGCCAATTCCGTCACGCTCATCCGCGAGGTCTCCTCATACCTGATGCTTTCGGTCTATAAGCTGTTCCGCATTATTTATAATGCGTGTCCGCACAATGACCAGAAACTGTTCCGCGTTCCGAAGGTTGTCGCTAACGACAGCTCTAATGCAATCATTTCGCTGAATGAATCCAACATCAAGGCGGCATCCAGCGGCATTGCGCTCGGCACAAACGACGCCGTTGAGGATGCGGAAACGCTTTACGCCACAACAGCAACGCTCTCGAAGGATTTTTCGGAATATGCCTCATCGCTGCTGAATCTGATCCAGATCAGCGAAGACAGCATCGCCCGCACCAGAGATACGCTCCAGACACAGCACCGTCCTTAAATCATTATACCATAATATGCAAAAAAACGCAATGGGAGCAGCAGAAAAAACACAAATACGAAAAAAGAAAGGCGCAACCCTATGAAACGTTTGAACGGCATTCATCTGCCCGTGAAAAAAAGAACAGAGGATAAGCAGATCACACCGCTTCCGCTGCCAAAAACAGTCCGCATTCCGATGCTGATGCACAGCGGATCACCATGTGTTCCGATCGTTTCTGCCGGCGACCATGTCGATGTTGGCCAGCTGATCGGCCGCGCAGAGGCGAGCGATGCCGTTCCGGTTCATTCCAGTGTTTCCGGAACAGTCCGCAGAATCATCAGATATGAGCTGCCGTCCGGCCAAACAGTTCCCTGCGCAGAGATCGAAACCTGCGAAACACAGCTTCTTGCCGACACCTGCATCCCGCCTGTTATCAATACAAAACAGGATCTGATTGACGCTGCACGCGAATCCGGCTGCGTCGGGCTGGGCGGAGACGGTTCGCTGACCTTTCAGAAGCTCAGCACAAATCATCCGGTTCAGATGCTGATTGTCAACGGCGCAGAATGCGAAACACGACTCAGCGCTGACGGCCGCCTGATGCTGGAAGCACCGGAGCAGATCATCGGCGGAATTGAACTGGTCACAAAATTGCTGAAAATCAGGGAAACCCGCATCGGTGTCCGGAGAAACCGTCCTGCTGCAATCCAGCAGCTTCTCAATGCTGCCGCTAATTCCAGGAATATCACCGTCTGCCCGCTGCCGTCCGATTATCCGCAGGGTGCCGAAAAGGTATTGATTTTCCATACGGCGGGAATCGCGGTGCCGGACGGTCAGACACCGGAGGAGCTCGGTATTCTCGTGCTCAATGTCAGCACGCTCGCTTTTCTGTACCAGTACAGCCAGACGGGCATTCCGCTTGTCGAGCGCGTTGTCACGGTTGACGGCGACGCTGTGACAAAGCCCTGCAATCTCCGTGTCCCGATCGGAACGCCGGTCACAGATCTGCTGGATTATGCAGCCTGTGAGCCGGATCGGATCCATCAGCTGCTTTGCGGCGGTGAAATGATGGGCGAATGCATTACATTCCGCGCATCCGTTGTCAAAACGCAGAACGGGCTGATCGCTTCAAACACCGTAAAAACTTACGAAGAATCCGCCTGTATCCGCTGCGGCCGCTGCATGAATGCCTGCCCGCTTTCTCTGATGCCGGTATCGCTCGACAAAGCCTATCAGCAGCGGGATGTCAACCAACTGAAAGCGCTGCGTGTGGATCTCTGCATGAACTGCGGCTGCTGCACATATGTATGTACGGCAAAACGTCCGCTTGCAGAAACGATCCAGTCCGCAAAAGCACTGCTGGCCTGAAAGGAGACAGAATATGGGTAAACTCAATGATTCAGCATCTCCGCATCTGCGCGGCAATGCATCGGTCACGCGCATCATGCTATGCGTGATACTGGCACTTCTGCCGGCTGCAATCACCGGCTGCCTGAATTACGGACGCCACGCGGCACTGGTTCTTCTGGTCACAGTGTCTGCGGCGGTGCTGTTTGATTTCTTCAGCGGATTGGTTTTCAAGCGTATCAACTGTGTCAAGGACATGAGCGCTGCCGTGACGGGACTGCTGCTCGGAATGTGTCTGCCGCCTGATTTTCCGCTCTGGAAGGCAGCAATCGGCAGCTTTCTTGCAATTGTCGCGGTCAAGCAGGCATTCGGCGGCATCGGCAAAAACATTGCAAATCCCGCCGCAGCCGCATGGATTATGCTGCTGCTGGTGTTCCATAAGGATATGACAACATGGCGGATCCCGATGACGGAAACGATCGTCAGCTCCGCGCAGCCGCTTTCCGGAAGCGTCGGCTACTGGGATCTTCTGTTCGGCTCTACAGCCGGTAATATCGGAGAAACCTGTGCTGCGGGACTGATCCTCGGCGGCATTTTCCTCTGTCTGTGCGGCATCACCTCCCCTGCTGCACCGGTCGGTTTTCTCGGCAGCTTCGCGCTGCTTTCGTGGATCGGCGGTTTTGATGTACCGGAGCAGCTTCTGACCGGAGCCGTCATGATCGGAGCGTTTTTCTTTGCAAATGACTATACGACCACGCCGCTGACAAAATCCGGCAAATTTCTCTTCGGAACCGGCTGCGGTGTGCTGACATTTCTGATCCGGCATTATGGCGGTTTTTCTGACGGAACGCTGATTGCGGTCGCCGCAATGAATCTGTTTACGCCGATGCTTGACCGCCTGACCGCTCCCGTACCGTTCGGTGCTGTGCGGAAAAAGAAAACCAAAAAAAGCAAAAAGCAGGAAACCGCAGCAGCCTGAACATTACAATATAGTTACAGATTCACTAATTAGTAGGATTTCTATTGACAAAATTGCAAATTTGTTCTATAATCAGATCGTAGGCATTCCCCTGATTTCAACCTGAGGAGGCACGATCATGAAAGAACTGGTATTTCAGCTCTCCGATGAGCTGGCACAAAAATTTGAACTGGCTGTCCAGCTGACAGGCGATAACCGCGATGCACTCGCGGAGGAATTTGTGCGCGGGTATCTGGCAAAGGCGCTGCAATCCGCTGCAAATGAATTCCGGACACCGGAGCCGCAGGCACAGCAGCCGCGCATTCAGCCGCAGCCTGCACAGACCCCGCCGCCGTCCCCTGCCGGTCAGACCGGCCCGAAGCAGACCGCGCCCCCGCCCCGACCGCAGACCGTGACAGATTTCTGGCAGTCATGGGGCAAGGCAAATAAACGGATTCCGCGCTGGGCAAGAAATCCGCAGCAGAATAATCACAAGATCCTGCGTGCTTTTTTTGAACTCAAGCGCGAGCTTGGCAATGTGACCATCGACGCACTGCGCAGCCGCTGCTCGGATCCGACCGGACATCCGAACACCTATGTCCCGCATTTCGACAACAATTTTTCGCAGATGAAATTTGACAACGGCAATTCCCACGGAAAAGTATTTGAGGAGCATGACGGATATATCACAATCTGGGATCGCATCAGCGATACGCTCCAGAAATACCGCGACTATTTTCAATAAACAGCGCAGGAAGCGAAGATTTCTTCGCTTCCTTATGTTGTATATGTATACACGCATATAATCCGAAAGGAGAAATAATGAAGCAATTACTTTTCCTGCTTGTTCCAGCAGCAGCGGCATCTGTTTTATGCAGCTGCTCCGAATCATCCGAAATAGCGGAACCAGTCCTGACAACCGTGCAGGATCAGCTGCTTACGACAGTTTCTGCCTCGGAAACGGAACCGCAAAGCACTGTAACAACGCTTTTTCAGGGCGGAATCGGCGGCGAACGGAATGCTGACAACCCGCAGCCGGAATATTTTGTATACCGTTTTCAGCCGGAGGATATTTCCGTAAGGCTGTCCGGCGGAACCTATCAGGTTCTGAAATATGATTTTTCTGCGGTTTTTGCCGCAGGATGCAGCCCCATCCCCTATTATCTCGACGATTATGACAGCGACGGACACTTTGACCTTTATGCACCGACTGCATTAAACGGCGATACCGTGACAGAATATGCAGTGTTTATCTGGAAACCGGACACCCTGAAATTTGAAGAAGAACCGATCATTTACAATGTTCCGTGAATTCCGGAACAGAAGGGAGATACTATGAATCTGAAACGCATTCTCTCGCTTGCAGCAGTCTGCCTGCTCCTGACAGGCTGCGGTGCTGCCTCCGGAACAGCGGAGCTGTCATCCGGTCAGGCTGCCGAAACCGCAGCAGAAACAGAACCGCCTGCACCCGTCGAAAAAAGCATGGTGACACTCGGCGATTCCATTTCATATGGCTACGGAATGGAAAATGTTGATGAACAGCGCTATTCTGCGCTTCTGAAAAAGAAGCTGGAGCAGCGTGACGGCATCATCTGGAATGACTATAATTATGCACTTTCCGGCGATGACAGCTCTGATCTGCTTTATAAGCTGCAATCCGGCCATGCACTGCGCCTGCCCTCCTCGGATGTGATTATTGTCTGCATCGGCGCGAACAATCTGCTTGGTGTGTATTCGCAGTATATGCAGGGAAAAGCGGAACAGTATGAAATTGATCCCGAATCCGTGACCGATGAGCAAATTGCCGAAATTCAGGCGCAGATTGAATCGGAAATGCAGGATCAGGAGCAGATGACGCAGATGTTTCAGGAGAGAATCGACGAAAACCTCGTACAGCTTGAAAGCGATCTGGAAGCAATTTATCAATATATACGCGAAAAAAATACAAAAGCAGATGTGTATTTTCTGAATATCTACAATCCCTATAAGCGTGATACCGTAACCGGTATCATGAACGATGACGCAGCATTCTATGAATTTGCGACGTCTAATCTGGAACGCGCAAATGAAATAATCTCCGATCTGGCAGACCGGCACGAGGATATAATTCTTGTTGATATTGCAAATGCGTTTACCTGCATCAATCCCCTGCCGGTAATCGGAAACAGCGAGTTCGCACTGACAGATAATCAGACCATGAGTTTTTATGACCCGCATCCGAATGAAGCAGGTCAGCGGGTCATTGCGGATACCATATACGCTGAAATGGGAATTCACACATGAAACATCCCTACTACACCATGAATCAGCTCATGCATGAGCATTACGGGAAAAAAATCAGAAAGATCTGTATTGACGGCGGTTTTACCTGTCCGAACCGTGACGGCACCTGCGGTACAGGCGGCTGCACCTTCTGCGGCGCACGCGGTGCCGGCGAACAGCTTGACCCGACTAAAACGATACGGGAGCAGGCAGAAGCAGTGCTGAAAAATGCTCCGGCTGATTCCGCATGGATTGTCTATTTTCAGAATTTCACCAACACCTATGCCGCCCCTGAAATCCTGCGGGAACGCTATGATGCGGCGCTGTTTGACGAAAGGGTCAAGGTGCTGGATATCGGCACCCGACCGGACTGCATCACAGAGGAGATAGCAGATCTGCTGGCGAAATATGCAGAAAAATACGAAGTCTGGACAGAGCTTGGACTGCAAACGGCCAGCGACAAAACGGCAAAAGCCATCAACCGCGGCTATGACCTGAACTGCTTTGAACGCGCCGTGCAGATGCTCAAAACACGGGGGCTGCCTGTCATTGTGCATATTATCATCGGGCTTCCGGATGAAACGCCTGACGATCTCCGGCACACGGTTTCCGTGCTGAACCGCTGTCACATCGACGGCATCAAGATTCACAGTCTGTTCATCATGAAGGATACAAAGCTCGCAGAACAGTATGAAGCAGGCGCATTCACACCGATTTCCATGCAGACCTATATTGACCGGACGATCGACGTTCTTACGCACATTTCACCGGATACGGTCATTCACCGCGTAACGGGAAACTGTCTGCGCGAGCAGCTTCTGGCGCCGGACTGGATTCCGCAGCGTGACCTCATCATCACAACGATCGACCGCAAAATGGCTGCAAACGGATGGTATCAGGGCTGTTTTTATCAGCCGGAAATGTTCCCTGTGGAACAGGGAATCAGCACGAAAGGAGCCGAAACATGATCTTTGCAGATAAAAAAGCGGTCATTTTTGATCTGGACGGTACACTGCTTGATACACTTGACGATCTGAAAAACAGCCTGAATGCGGCTCTGACGGATATCGGTTTCCCTGAACGGACACGCAGCGAGGTGCGCAGATTTGTCGGAAACGGGCTTGCAAAGCTCGCTGAACGTGCCGTTCCGGACGGAACTGCACCGGAGCAGTGCGCAAAGGTTCTTGCGCTGACACGCAGATACTATGCTGAAAAATGCCGCGAATGCACAAAGCCCTATGAAGGCATCGGTAAACTGCTGACGGATCTGCACGGAAAAGGCTTGCTGCTCGGCGTGCTCTCCAATAAACCGGATGCACAGGTCAAAACGCTCTGCCGTGACTTTTTCGGTGATCTGATCCGGCTGCCGGCCGGACAACGGGAGGGAATCCCGCTCAAGCCTGCTCCGGATGCGCTGCTTTCGGCAATCACAGCGCTTGGCTGCACACCGGAGGAAACCGTCTACGCCGGCGATTCCGATGTGGATATTCTGACAGCAAAAAATGCCGGTATTCCCTGCATCAGTGTGCTCTGGGGCTTTCGGGACCGTGATTTTCTTCTGAAATCCGGTGCAAAGATACTGGTTTCGTCACCGGAAGAAATGGCACAGCTCTTTTAATCGTTTTTTGTGTGAATAGATGAATCAGCCGCAGATAGATTGACTTTCTGCGGCTGATTTGGTATAATAAAGGGTATAATATCTGATATTTGGTATTTTTCATTCATTTGCGTCGATTTTTTAAGAATGGAGGAGTTCGTATGTGGAATCAGGCGACTGACCGGATGTTTCTGTCCATGCGCGAGGATTCGGTGCTGATCTTTGAGCAGGCATCCATGAAGCTGATCTATCTTAATCCGTCCGCCGGAAAGCTCTTTCCGCAGACAGATGCCGATACAACATATTCCGATCTGTTTCACAATGAACAGATTGACGAGCTTCTTCGCTCTGCCGCTTCCTCCGCCCGGATCTTTGCCCTGACACTGGAACATCAGCCGTGGTTTGAGGGCAGTGCCGTCCTGCACACCGTGAAAACGGAATGGGACGGCAAAGAATGCATTGTCATGACTGTTGACAGACGCGATTACGGGCCTTCTCCGGAAGCCTTCCAGCTCATGAATACCGTTCTGAATTCCGCTTATTTTACAGCGGTCAGAATTGATCTGCATTCCAAACGCGCTTCCATCATCAGCGACAAGAATCTGCTGATGAACACACAGGCGCATTTTCCGGATTTTTCCGAATATATCGAGCAGTATGCAATGGCTGTGATCCATCCGGAGGACAGAGAACAGTTTATTGCTGCGTTTTCTGCGGAACAGCTGCATTTGTTCCTTGAAGCGAATACCTCACCGACCTGTACGGTGCGCCGCCTGACCGATGAGGAATACCGCTGGGCGAGCTTCACGCTGGCGCCTGTAAATGCATTTGTCGTTCTGCTCTTCGGCAAGGACAGCAACGAACAGCATTTGCAGCAGGAGCGCTCCGACCGCTACCGCAGTGAGCTTGCATCCGTATCGCAGCGCAACAGCTATATTCTCTCGGGAGTTTCTGATATTTTCCGGCTGATGCTGCATATTGACCTGAAAACCGGCGAGGCTGTAGTCTGCTCTGTGCATCCGGATCTCGAACACTTTATATCCTGCGACCAGAGCTATCCCTATGATGCGCTTTCCGATCTTCTGATGAAAATGGTGCATCCGGATGACCGTCCTGCGCTTCAGGCTATTTCAAGACTCAGTGAGATCCCGAAGCTCGTCGATGAGCAGGAATACAAATTCAGCGTTGAATACCGCAGGATTGCATTGCAGCAGGATCCGAGTGTCAATGCAAAATGGACACGCTCTGTCTTTACGCTGACCGCTTTCGAGAACGATGTTCCGACAGAGGCGATCTATGCAGTACAGGATATTGACGCGCAGAAAAGAAAAGAGCTGGAGGCCAGACAGCAGCAGGCCTCGATCACCGAGCAGTTCTATACGCTGATCCGAAACCGCTATCTGTGGTTTATTGAGCATGATTACAAAAAGAAGATCTCCAGCTGCCAGCGGATTGCAAACCATATGGTCATGTCACCGATGGAATGTCCCTTCGGACAGTTCTTCGAGCGGATCATCATGCCGCACTGTCATCCGGAGGACTACAAAAAGGTCGCGCTTGCTTTGATGCCGCTGACAGCCGAGGAGGAATACAAAAAAGGCAACCGGCAGATTTCCGTTGATTACCGGCACAAAACCGAAAACGGCTGGCGCTATGTGCGTGCGGAAATGTTCCTTCAGGAAAATGAGGACGGCATTCTCCACGCAATGATCTATATTTCCGATGTCGATGACGAGGTGCGCCGGCGCAATATGCTGATGAACGCAGAGCATGAACAGTATGAATTGCAGCGCAAGATCGGTATTATTCTGGAGGATACCTATGTCCGCATCAGTGAAATTGATCCGGATGCCGATACGATCCGGCATTTCCATATTGAGGACAAAAAACTGATTACCGAATCAGAAAAGCATTCTTTCACCGAATATGTCAGCTGTTATCCGGAGCAGTATATTCATCCGGAACAGCGCGACGCCTTCCGTGCGCTGTTCGCTCCGGAAAATATCCGCCGTGCCCTGAGGGAAAATCAGCCGGAACTGAAAAGCCTGTTCCTTGCAGACCTGAATCAGACCGGCCATTATCTCTGGTGCTGCATCGGTGTGCATTTCCTGACAGACGACAACGGAAAAACCTATGCAATGGGATATGTCGAAAACATCAACGAGAAAATCCAGAAACGGGATGCTGATTTACAGCAGCTTTCATCGGAGAAAAACCAGCTGATCGAGCAGATGCGGCAGCATGAACGAGCACGCATCCGAAGGGCACACGTTTTCCTGAATATCGCAAGCAGCTTCCAGCTTGCACTGAACCAGATCTACGGCGCACTGGATTCTGTCGGACGCGGAATGTCGGAATCTGACCGGAATCATGACGATTTTTCCGTGATCTTTACCGCTTATGAGCGCCTTTCTGCAATGACAAGCTGTGCCAAAGACCTGCTTTTGCTGGATAATAACCAGCTTCCGATCCTGAAAGAGCAAATCAGTCTGCGCACACTGCTCCAGAAAATGCGCAGCACATCTGTCCCCTATTTCCTTGAGAAGAAACTGAAGCCAGTTTCCTTTGTGACAAATGTGAAGGAAGAATATGTGCTGTGTGATTCACAGCGGCTTTCCTTCCTGCTGGATAATATTTTTGTTAATGTCATCCGATCACTGCCGGCAGGGGCAGATGTCATTTTACAGTTGGCGGAAATGCCGGTCAACGGCCGCAAGGATCAGGCGATTTATGAATTTTCCCTCGTTACCCACGGTGACAGCATTTCGCAGGATATTCAGAAGGGACTGCTCTGCCCGATCCCGAAAAATGACCCGATGAATGCAGTGGAAGCTGCATTTTTCCTGAATCATCCGGATTTCCGGCAATATAATATCTATCTGAGCAAGCGACTGATTACAATTCTGGGAGGTAAGCTGGAATTTCTCAAGCTGCCCGATCAGGCGGCTGCCGTGACGCTCCGTCTGCCGCTCAGCTTTGTTCCGAAGCACGTTATATTCCCGCTGCGCAAAACCTTCGGCAAGCGCGCACTGATCTGGGATTCCAAGCAGGCCGCCTCCATCGCAACCATCGAATTTCTGCGCGAATCCGGTATGCAGAGTGATTTGCAGCGGGATTATGAAGGAATTGCCGCATATATCGGACTGGCAAACAAACAGAATAAACCGTATGATCTGCTGATTGTCCGGCAGACCGATCTCAATGAGGCAAAAGAGGATCGTCTGAAACAGCTCCGGAAGCTGATTCCCGATACGCCGGTTCTTGTGATTGCCGATGCGATGACGGAAAAGGAGACAATGCCTTTGCCGGATGAAAATGTATATCTGCTGAAAACACCGGTATTCCGGTCGTCTATGGCAGAGCAGCTCCGGCAGGTTTTCGGAGAATAACCGGATATAATCTGAGCAGCTCCTGTTAATTCCGGAGCTGCTCTCAATTTGCGGGGCAAAAAAAGAAGTAAGGGAGGGAAAGCACGCGCTTCCCCTCCCCTTTTGACTCTGTCATCAATGATCTGCGGCGTTGTTACTGTCCTCTGCGCAGAATCTCCGAGATCAAACGATCCGTCTGCTGCCCCAGAAAATCCGTATTCAGTGCGCCGATATAATAGTTTTCCAGCAAATCATGCAGCCGAAGTGCCTCCGCAAGCAGTGCGATTACCTGATCTTCCGTAGCTGCTGCCGTTTTTGCACTGAATTTCAGCAGCGTTCGCTGCCGCCGCAGCACTTCTGCATCATAAAACCGCTGCAAATGCAGCGTTGAAACCGGTGCAGGCAGCTCCGGTTGGGCAGCCTCCGTGACAGCTGCAATCATCAGCCGCTGTTCCGGCAGAATGATCTGCACGGGCGGACGGTGCTTCTGTGTCAGAGAGCGCGTGATTTCGCAGGAAAGACCCGACTGCACGGCCGCTGCGCAAAGCTGATGCAGCAGCAGTGCGCCCGCAGCATAATACGGATCATGCAGCAGAATCAGGTCAAAAGATTCCGGCAGAAACCGCATCCGGCCGAGCGGCGTGAGTGCTGCGCTCTGCCGATAAAGCAGATGTCCCTCGCAGCCGTTCTTTTTCGGGAACAGGCGTTTGGCGAGCCGTGCTGCATATTTTTCCAGTCTGTCCTGCAGCAGTGCTGCTGCACCAGTCTCCGCGATCATGTCCTCCATCTCTGCAATACCCGCAAGACCTTTTTTTACCTGCGCGTGTGCCGTCTGATTCGCCCGATACAGCGCAAGAATATCCGTTGATGCTTTTTGCAGCGGCTCCTGCGCAAGCGCTGCTGCCAGATCAACCGTTTCGCCGGTCACAAACGGCAGCGGTGTGCTTGCCTCATGCGGCGCGGTTGAATCCGCAATGAAAATGCCTCGTGCGGGCAGCACAACTGCATCCAGTGAGCGCGGATCAGATGCGCAGTGATACACTGCTGTTTCTTCACCGGAAAACGCCGCGGCTATTTTTTTCATCAGCGTAGACTTGCCGGTTCCCGGACCTCCCTTGAGATAAAAGCCGTAAAGTGCCTGCTGCTCCCGCCAGAAATCCGTTTCAAAGCCCTGCGGGGAAGCGCCGCCTAAAAAATAAGTTCTCTGCATTCTGACCTCCGTTTCATTGACGGCCTTTGCCGTTTGTCTTATCCTATGCAATTGACGGCAATTTGACACAAAATCAGAAAAAAAAGCCGGCTTTTTCGTTGCTGCAATGGATAAATACGGTTTCCATTTGACAAACCGGTGCGTTTCGTGTATAATGAAAAAAAGAAATACGTCTGTATATTCACAGGAAGTTCGATGCAGACAGTACCTTATACCGTCTGAAAAGGGGAAATGATCGTGAAAAAATTATCCGGCCTCTGCTGGGCAGCCGGTCTGATCTGTGCGCCGCTGGCAATGTTTCTTTGCAGCTGCGGTGAGGCAATTGAGCCGGATGACGGCACAGCCGATATTCTTCTGCCTGCCAATGCACTGCAATATCTGACCACGGAACCCGCAACCGAAACAACCGTTACAACGACCGTCACGCTCAATCCGGCTTGGCAGGAAAACGTGGTTGAAAACTATAATTACAGCGGCGGCGCCGTGATTAAGGGCGTACCGCATTTCACGCAGTTCACAAGCTACTATACCGCCTGCGAATCCATTTCCGCAGTCTCGCTGCTGCAATATTACTGCGTGGATATGGACCTTGATCGCTTCATTGACGATTATCTGCCGCGTACCGATTATCCTGTAACGGGAACTGACGGTCAGCCTTACGGCGAAAGCCCCTGGAAATATTTTATCGGTGATCCGCGTGATGCTGGCGGCTTCGGCTGCTATAACACCTGTATCGCAGATGCCATCAATAAGCTCGCGGACGGACTTGCCGTTCCGCTGAAGGAAGTGCCGCTCAGCAAGCTGTGTAGCGATTACATTGATAAAGGACAGCCCGTCATTTTCTGGGGAACAATCAATATGGTTACGCCGTATCAGAGCGAATTTTACTGGATCCTTCCCGACGGAACGACCTATTATTTCATCAATCCCGAACACGCCTGTCTGCTGATCGGTTATGATGATAACTATTATTATTTCAGTGATTCGATGTCCGGCACGGAGATCACGCCCTATGCTAAATGGCAGGTTGAGGCGGCTTATGACGGACTGTTTCAGCAGGCACTTGCCATTGACCCGCTTGTATTGGAAACACTGCCTTCCTTCTGGCGCACGGAAGCCGCCAAAAGCGAGGTGTTTGGCACTGAACTGAACGGAGCTGTAACATGAAGCTGCCGAATGATCCGTTTATCCTGTTCAGCTTTCTGAATACGCAGCTCCGCGACAGCGGATTGACGCTTGCGGATTTTTGTGCTGAAAATGCGCTGGATGCAGAAATGCTGATTGAAAAAATGAAAAAAGCCGGTTTCCGCTATGATGCGGAGCACAGATGCTTCCGGTAAAAAGAGAGCCTCAGACTAATGGTCTGAGGCTCTTATTTATGGCCAAGTGTTTTTATGACTCGGTTTCTATTTTTTTGAGAAGCGCCTTGAGATCCATAAGCGTCACAAGGCCGTCCTCATTCTGATCGGGTTTTGCTGCAAACAGTTTGCGAAGCTGTTCATCGGTAAGTGTTTGGTCTTCACCGATAAAACGCGCAAGCAAGACAGCATCTGCAACATTTACAGCACCGTCACCGTTCAGATCATCCGGTTGCTCCTCTGCGGCGGCACCGATTTTGACCGCGCCGTTCACAGTGGTAAATGCAACCTCATCCAGATCAACATTATAGGTCGATTTCTGGTTGACAGCCAGACTGATCTCCGCAGTGCCGGATTCTGCCAGCACCTCAAATTTCAGTGTAGCCACAATGCCGTTTCCGGTATTGTTCTCTGTAGAAAGATCATCCCAGTTCATCGTATACGGAATCAATGTCAGGTCATTTCCCGAAAGAAAAACTGAAGTCCCGAGGATTTTTCCGTCTGCTGCACCAAGCAGCTCCAGTTTCGATGCATCATATGTCAGGTTCAGGCTCATTGCAGCGACACCGGGGTTTTCCTCAATGATGACCGGCAGTTCAAAGGTTTCACCGGCCTGCACCGATGCCGAATCGACCCGAATGCGGCCGGAATCCGCAGCAAATGCACCGCTGCTCAATCCCTGCAAGGCAAGTGCGCCCGAAATAACACAGGATAGCAGTTTTTTCATATAAACCTCCGTTCAGGCGAATCTGCGGCACAGAAGCACCGCAGATCCGCTGTTTCGTTATGCGAGCGTGACATTCCAGCCGCCCGCGAGATAGCGCCGCAGAATGGTAACGTCCTTGAGATCAAAGGAACCGTCATTATTGACGTCTGCATTCGTCTCATTGATGGTCTGTTCCCAGCCGCCTGCGAGCGCACGGCGCATAACCGTAACATCCTTGAGGTCGATGCTGCCGTCCTCGTTGGCGTCGCCGGAAACCTTATCGCCGGGCTGCGGCGGCTGCTCCTCGCCGCCAAGCTCTGTCCAGCAGGGATCGTCGCTGAATACATACTGTTCCTTATCCTGTGTAAGCGTCAGGATATTGAAATGCGAGCTGTCATAGTTCTCAAACACGACATTCTGCTTCTTGTCACCGGAGAGAATAACCTTATGGGTGCCGGAAGCAGGGAATGCCTTTGCGGAGCCGCCAGCGAGCTGCGAGAAATTGCCCTTAACTTCCATAGTGCCGGCGGTGAGATTCTTGGAGTGATCGGCCTTGGCCTTGGTGACAAAGCTGCCGCCGACGCTGACATAATCGCCGTCGTTGACCATATTGAGGACGCCCTCGGAGACGCCGAGCACAGCCGCATCATGCTCTGTAACGATCATGTAATCGCCGGAAACAAGCAGTTTGCCGGTGTTCGGGGTGATGGTGCCGGCCTCCTGCCAGAGGTTGCCCTCGATATTGAGCGTATGGCCGTTAAGGTCGAGCGCCAGACCGCGCTTGGTGACTTCGCCGGTAATGTTGATGTCTGTAAGCAGCTTGCCGCCTGCCAGTCTGCCGTCTTCGCTCGTCATCGTAATTGCATCTGCATCCGCAGCGATTGTGCCGCAGTTGAGGATGCCCTTATTGACGATTTTTCTTGCGGCTGCATTCTTCACCTGGAGATTTGCAAACTGATAAATGCCGGAACCTGTATTAAACAGGTCAATGCGGAGTATCTGGTCTTTTTCACCGGTCAGGATAAACTTGGATGCATCCTTCATGCCAATACCGGAGTTTGCACTGGAAATATCACCTGCGCACTGAATCGTACCGGCAGTAATGGCATCGTCGCTGTTCCTACGTGAAATATCCAGATCGCCCTTGATGTCGATGAAATCATTTTCGTTTGCCATGACGAATTTTCCGCCGGATACAGACATATCGCCGGAGACATTGAGTTTGCCGCCGTTGAGCGTAAAGCTGCGGGCTGTCAATGCGAAATCTGTGCAGTTGATCTCTGCGCCGCGGAGATTGGTATCCATGCCGGCAGTCAGCGTTTTTGCAACCGTAACCGGAACGCCGTTGAAATCAACGCTGCAATCATTATAATTGGTCAGTGTCAGATTGCCGTCAAAGGTAGCTTTTTTTGCTTTCAGCTTGGTTGATCCGAACATCGTAATATCGCCGGAAACATTCAGCTCAGAGCAGTTCAGCTCACCGAGCGCGATATTGCCGTCACGGGATACGATGTTGAGCGGATTGTCGCCGCAGTCGGTTTTGCCGAGGACATTGAATCCGCCGTCAACAAAGACCTTACGCTTGTCAAGATTCTGAATTTCCAGATCATTGAAATAATAATTTGCGATGTCATTACCGGTCATAAAGATCGTCAGATCTTCTTCACCGGAGAGAATGACCTTGTTATAGCCTTTCAGTCGTGCAGGACCGTCAAAGGTCACATCGCCCTTGACTTCAATAATATCATCGTTAATATCGTCATACTGCGAGTATAGCTTCAACTGTTTTCCGACAAACACATAGTCATTTTTACTATTGAGAATCAGTCTGCCTGAATAATCATTTTGAGAATACAAACTCAGGTCTTCTGCAATTTTAATTGTACTGCCGTTTGGATATATTCTCATATTGCCCCAGACAGAGCCGGTAACATTCATTTCGGTTCCCTTTTGAAGCGTGAGTGGGCATTTAAATCCATGAATCGAACCAGTCACGTTGAATTTGGAGCCAACCAGATTCAGTTCATTCAACTGGAAATCGCCCTTGATGTTCAGTTCATCAACTGTCAGCTTCGGGAAGGAAAGCACACTGGAATCGTTGCCGCTTTCATTGCAAATCAGATTCAGTGAAGCTCCGTCACAAACAGTAGACTGATTGACCTTGAAATATTTATCAACTGTAATTTTTCTCTTATCTGAATTCTTGATTTCAAGCATATTGAACATATTGGAATTACCGGTTGAAATATCACGCGTAATGTCGTTGGTTCCGCCGAGCACGACTGTATGCATATCTGTTGAACCAAGCTCAGTATTGCCCTTAATATTGCCGCGAATTTCCATTGTTCCTGCTGTTTTGGCGCTGGTTCCTTGATATTTCCAAATCTCAAGATCGCCTTCAATCAAGGCATAATCAGCTTTATTATCCATTTTAATCTGGGAACGAGTGTTATCTCCGCCGTTATTAAGGTAAACATTCTTTTTCGCATCCAGCGAACCGCCGTTCACATAAATACATCCGTTTGTAAATGTTATATTTCCCTCAACGGTCAGCTTGTGGCCGTTCAGGTCAAGGGTCGCGCCCTTGGTGATCTCCAGATCGGTGTGATAGGTCGTATCCGCTGTCAGCACCATATCCTCAGAAATCACGGTCGGCGGCTCCAGCTCCTTATTTTTCACGGTAGACTTATAGTATACCGGAATGAAGCCCGTCGATTCGTTATTATTTTTGCCGGCACTTGCAGTCTTGGTATAACCGCTGGTATAGCCGGTACCCTTGACATAGCCGCCGGACTTCTTGCCGTTGGAGGAGCCGCCCTTTCCGGTGACCTTGGCCGAGCTCTTCTTCGGCGGCGCATTGCCAGCAGTACACTTATCCACGCGCACGCCGTTATCCCAGTGCATCTGCACCTTGACCGGCGAATTATCCTCATCGAAGATCGTCCATGTCTTGTCAAATTTGATAAGATTGAGGATATTCAGATTCGCGCTGATCTCCATATAAATGTATAGTCGGACATCCAGACACGTCAGATCCATATTCTGGCTGTTGCCGCCCAGTGACACACGGCCGAATTCGCCTGCCGATGCATAGACCGTACCGATCTTCTTTTTACCGATCTTCGCATTCAGCTCGATCTTGGCGCCGAGCTTCTCCTCGGCAGAGGCCTCTGCCGAAAACTGCTTCTGCTGGAAGCTCTTATCGACACGCCAGCCGCGGTCGCGCTTATATTCCACGCTGCCGCCGCAGGTGAAGCTGTAGACCAACTGGAGCTTTCCGCTGACAGAGAACTGCGCCGAAATCACCAGATTGACGCCGAAGCTGGACGCGCCGATAACCGGCATACTCATCAGCGGGATTTCCCTTGCACCAAACGGAGTCATAAACGGGGAAATCTCGGATTTGCCGTTGATTGAAGCCTCAATATCCACATCCGCATCCACGCCGAGATAGAAGTAATTGACGATGACAAACGTGGTATCAACTGAATACGGCACACGGATATTCTTGATCGTGCCCTTGAGCGTCAGCGGTGTGCCGGCAACATCAAATGTACCGCCGAGCTTGAAGGTCTTGTCGATTTTGGCGGTACCCTCTTTATCAAGGCTCACGCCAGGTCTTGAACGAACCGGCTCCTCGGACTCCTCAATGTCAACGGTGACGCCCTCTGTCAGGATTTCGACCGCACTGTAATCCACGACCGCATAGCCTTCCGCAATCGTCTCTTCGACCATTTCATCTTCCGGATCCTCTGTTGTAAGCGTATAAACGCCGTCCTTCTGGCTGACGGTTGTAACCTTACGCACAAGCTCCAGGCTCTCATAAGTGAAAGAAATGGTGTCGCCCTCAGCGATTTCCGCCTTGGAACCGGTAATCGTGAAGGTATCGCCGCTCATTTCGATCTTCTCAGCATCGGTGATCTGCTTGACGGCACTGTTCAGTTTCACCTGATCCTCGTGATTCTCGTCAATCTCTGCCGATTCTACCGCAGCCTTCATTGCAGCATAGGCAAGCTCGCTCTCCGCCGCAGTCATATACATAGACGGGCGGAATTCATCATTTACTGCCGTGAACCAACCCTGATTCAGCGCAATCTGCGCATCGCCGTCGTAGAACACCTCATCAGTATCCGTGAACGTCACCGTGACGTCATTCGGATAGCCGAGGCAGAAATTCATCGTATGTGCTGCGAAATCACGGGTAACGTACTCATCCGGATGGAACTCCTCCTCCAGAATATCAAACACGCCGAAATTCGCTGCCAGATCAATGTCCTTTTTGTAGGCGCAGTCTGCAAGATCGGTGAAATACGCAACCATTGAGCTTTCATCGTCAACGTGCATGGAAAAGCCTTCTGCAAGCGCATGAATCCATGCGCCGCGAGTAATAAAGCCCGCCGATGCATTATAATATATATCGACCGGAAAATACCCGATCTCGCCGGAAACGAATGATGAAATCATATCCGAGTCTGTCTGATCGAGTACACCGTCTGCATTGACGTCAGCCTGCGGTGCATCCGCGAGCTTGGCTGTCAGAACCGCTGTTGCGTCTGCCTCGTCAATCTTGCCGTCTGCATTCACATCGCCGTTTTTCAGCGCTGTCGGGTCTTCCTCCTGAATCTTCTCACGAAGAACAGTCTGCATGGTTCTGCCGATAACCGGTTTGACAGAAGCCGTTGTCTCAGCGAAGGTTTCCAGCGGCAGGGCACCCGCAAACAGAATACCTGCCAGCATTGCTGAGAACGCTTTGGATAAGGGTCTTGCTTTCATAAACTCATCCTTTCTGTAATAATGATACCGGATCCCGTTAAGAAACCCGCTGAAATAAAAAAACACAGTATTTCCCCGAAGAAACACCGTGTTTTATTTCCAATATATTAAATGTTTTAATATGAAAGAGGCGACTATGCTCTGTCTGTTAGTCAGAAGTATATCAGACTATCGCATCGTTGTCAACCCCTTTCAAACTGATTAAACGAAAAAATAAAATTAAATTATTATTTTTATTGTACCATATGCGCTCTATGCTGTTCAAATATCAGGTCACCGGTCTTTTTGCGAGCAGAGACTCGCTGCAAGATAGCAAGCTTCCGTATCATAAAACACCGAGGATACAATCCGGAAAAACGGCGTCCGTTCGAGCTTCAGCTTCAGGCAAAGCCGTGTTGCAGTTCCGGACATTTTCCTTACCGACCAGTTTTTATAGAACCATGCCGCAAAGCGCAGTCCGGCTGTACCTTTCTTTTCGTGCGGCAGATCCGCCGGTGACATCGCCGGAACGGCCTCCTCGCCGTCTGCTGCATCCGGATCAATATTGACAGGCTGCTCCGAAACAGTCGGCGTCTCACTGTTGCTGACGCGGAACTGCGAGGATGCAACGGAAATTGTGGTATCGGAAGCGTCTACGGCAGTGATACGCAGCTCATAATCGCCTTCCTCCAATGTAGAAAACACCAGTTTTTTCGTGAAAAATCCGGTCAGCTTATAATCTCTTGCGTGCGGATAAACCGTGACAGTCTGCACCGGCTCTGCGGGATTTTGCGTATCATAGATTGCACCGGTGATCGTGCGGATTACCGCAGCAGAGCTGATCGTTCCTGCAATTGTGAAGTTCGTGCCGGTCTTCATGATGCCGTTCGGAAGCACGGAATTCACCATTGCCGCGGTACGGTTGAAATATTCGTTTGTATAACAGAGATTGCGGTCAACAGTCGTTTTGATTCCGGGAACACGGCCGTTTCCGGAATACTGCCAGATACTTGCTTCGGCGGAAAGATCATAACCCTCCGGACTGGCCAGACCGTTGACTGTATTGAAATAATTTGCTTCCCAGATTGCGTAGCCGGCCTCCTGAAGCTGCCTGCGGTCAATGCATTCGCTGAAAAACGCAGAGCTGGAATAGACACCGGCCGTATGCCCTGCATCTTCAATCATTTCCAGTGCGGAGAGAAGTGCAGGCATAAAGACCTCCGGCGGCAGATGCTCCTGCCTTGAAGCGGATTCCAGATCCAGAAAGACCGGAAAATCGAAGGATTTGTCCTTGAGAAAGCCGAGCATATATTTTACGTCAGACTCAAATTCCTCTTTGGTTGCTGCATCCGTAAACATATAGCAGCCGACGGCAAGTCCGGCAGCCCTTGCAGCGGTATAGTTCTCCTCAAAGGTTGAATCGGCCTCCCAGTCATCATATGCACGAATGACCTTGCAGCAGCGCAGAATCGCAAAACGGATGTCATTTTCCCGCACGGTTTTCCAGTCGATCGTTTCCTGGAATTTGGAAATGTCGATGCCGTAAATCTCGGCAGCGGCGGAAGCAGTAAGCATCGGACGCACACCCGAAAACAGAGCGGCCGTCAGAAGCCATGCGCTAAACAATGCCGCAATCCTGCGCAGCAGACGATTCAAACAGACCACTCCTTTCCGATAATACTCCATAATCTATATTATTATAACATATTATGAAGAAAAAATCAATGGGAACAGTCGAAAAAAATGAAAAAGCCGTGTGCCGCAGCGGATGAATGACGGATTGCCCGTTATTTCACCTGTTTCTGTGCCGGTGAGATTTTCTGTGCGAAAAGCCCGCATTTTATACAGTTGCAGAGCAGCGTGCCGGAACGGTACATCGGCAGCGTACATTGCAGATTCCATTCAGGATACTGCCGAAAGATCATCGCGCTGCTGTCATTGACATACGCAACAAACGAGATATAGTGCTCCTTCGTCATGGGATGATCGGATGTGATATACCATTCGCCGCCGATGTCCTCGGCCTTGAGTAATTCACGCTCTGCCGGTTCCGCAGCAGAGAGCTTTGCACCGCAGCAGGTAACAGAAGCATCGGATGCTGCAATGATCATATTTCCGCATTTTTTGCAAAGATAAAATTTCAGTTTTCTCATATCGCCTTTCTCACTTTCATTTTTTTCGATCTCGCCGGAAAGCAGCACACGAATATCTGTGCCGAAAAGCTCCGCAAGCGCAGAGAGCAGGGAAATATCCGGACAACCGTTTCCGCGCTCCCATTTGGATACCGCCTTATCGCTGACATTGATGCGCTCGGCAAGCTGCTTCTGCGTGAGATGCATTTCAGTCCGGAATTGCCGGATCAGTTTTCCTGTTTTAATCTGGTTCATCGAACCGCCTCCTTTTCTGTTTTTATTCTCCGGTGATTCTATTATATCGCATCCCGATCAATACGTCAATCCACGCTCCGTAGAGCAAAGTATCCGGCAATCATCATGCAGCGGCACATATCCGGCCTTTGCCTGTTTGCAGATATTGTCCTCTATCCTGTTGCGGAATTATCCATGCGCAGCGGAATCTATTGCTGTTTTGCACAGTATTTCGATACACAATTCATTATATCTCACAAAAAAATATTTTTTGTGACGTCTTTTGCGCCCATTTGCCATATTTTATGGTATAATGGTCAGAGAGGGAAAAAAACTCTCAGTAAGGCTGAAATATGAATTAGGAGGATACAATTATGCCGAAAGATAATGTACAAAACAATCAGGAGCCGACACAGGAAGAACTGCTTGAAGCACAAAAAGCTCTCAAAAGCGCAACAGATTTGAAGACCGTCTGAGAGATGAAGAATGGGTCATCAAGGATAAGAACGATCAGGATTTTGAACTCCCGAAAGAGAAGAGCAAAATAGAAGATGAATGGGAGATCATCAAATCTGATGACGAACTATATGATGAGGAAAATAAGAGACTGGATGATGCACGGGACGCAAGCAGAGAGAAAACAAAAAAAGAATATCAGAAAAAGGTAAAGGATATTGTCTGGGATAAGGATTCCGCGTTTGCAAGGGCAGATCTTGCATTCGCAGTTGAAAATCTGAGCTTTGATGAGAAAAAAGCACGCATGGCAGAAGCCGTTTCCGAGGTGATCGCCGGTTCGATGTATGAAAAGGCACTGTCCGGTCTTCATGGCCTAAGCGGTTATGAGCATTTGGACAAAACTAAAATACCAAAGGAAGAAGAAATCAAGAATCTGATCAAGGAATCCGCGAAGGAGATTCGAGAGCGCGAGGATTTCAAGCATATGATGGCAGATGTCATTGTTCCGAATGATTTACGGGACTTCAGTTTAAGGCTCAGGGCGGCACGCTGCTGGATGAGCTTTCCAAGCACGCGAAGGCCGTTCTCCGTGAGGAAAAGGTCAAAGACAAGCACACAGAAAAAAAGGCCGAAATGCAGAAAAACCAGCCTCAAAAAGGCGGAAACAAAAAAGAACAGAACGCCGTCTGATAACATCAGCCCCCTTTGTCACAGAGACAAAGGGGGCTTTTTGTGAGTCGGGGTGATGCGCTTTATGCTTTCATTGCACTGCGGCGGATGATTTCTTCGACAGATCCGCTTTTCAGCTCGCAGATACGGTGCAGATCCTGCTCGATGCCGTCCGGCATTCCGTTCCGGATCCACTCTGTCGTCAGGCCAAAGCAGACACATTTGTAAAACTGGATAATCAGCCGGCGGTCATTTTCCGCAATCGGGTGCTCCTTCAGCAGCAAATCCAGATAGGCTGTAACAACGGCTTCACTGACCTGCCAGAGATAATACTCATACATTTCACGGTTGACAGAGTGATAAATATGGAAAATGGCGCGGCGGTTCTCATGTCCGAACGCAATGACCGCAAGCAGACAGTCTTCGATCGAATCCACACTCGGATGCTCCTCGATGATGCGGGCTGCTTCTTCTGTGATGATCTCCTCCAGAAGCGTCGGAATATCCGCAAAATGATAATAGAAGGAATTGCGGTTGATGCCGCATTCCTCCACAATATCCTTGACAGTGATCTGCTTCAGCGGCCGTTCATCCAGCAGCTTCAGAAAGGCCTGCTTGATCGCTGTTTTTGTAAAATTCGGCATGAAAAGTCTCCTTTCAGTACGTCTAGACGGCAGAATGGCTGACTTACAGAAGATGTGTCAGAACCGTATTGGATACCAGCCAGCCCTGCGGTGTCATGCGCAGCGTCCGGCCGTCTGTTTGCAGATAATCCGGACAAAGCGGCTTTGCTCTGCGGAGCAGCATTTCCCGTGAATCCGGTACATCTTCAAGCGCGATGCCCTCAGCCATACGCAGCCCGAGCATAATGCGCTCGGATTCCGTTCCGGCGTTCGGCTCCGTCAGCTCCTGCTTTTGCAGCGGATTCTTGCAGAATGCTTCCAGATCACGCGGGACTGCATACCGTTTTCCGCCGTAACAGGAATGTGCTGCCGGCCCGATGCCGTAATACGGCATAAGCCGCCAGTATTTGCAGTTGTGACGGCTTTCAAAGCCCGATTTCGCAAAATTAGAGATCTCATAATGCACAAAGCCCTGTGCCGTGAAATAATTGTGCATCTGCATCCACAGTGCAGCAAGCGTATCGTCATCCGGCTGCGCAGGCGGCTTTGCCCCGAAGGGTGTGCCCTCTTCAATTTTCAGCAGATACGGGGAAATGTGTGTGACCGGCAGCGAGACGGCTGTTTCCAGCTCCTGCTGCCAGAGCGATGCAGTATGCAGGGAAAGCCCGAGCATCAGATCTATCGACAGATTCCGGAAACCGGCCGCTGCCGCGCGTTTGACCGCAGCAACACCCTGTTCCGGCGTATGCTTTCGGCCGAGCTGACGCAGCACATCTGCATCAAAGGACTGTATTCCAAGCGAAAGCCGGTTGATACCGGCTTTTTTCCATGCTGTAAGTTTTTGTTCCGTGACTGTCAGCGGATTGGCTTCCAGCGTGATCTCCGCATCCGGCGACAGGTTACAATATTCAGAAACGGCTCCTGTGATCTGCGCAACTGCATCATCCGGAAGCAGAGAGGGTGTCCCGCCGCCGAAATAGAGCGTATCTGCCGAAAGATGCTCCGGCAGTGCGCGCAGATTCCGGCAGACCGCATCCGTATAGGCCTGCACGGCTTTGGCGGAATAGTGTTCGGAATAGAAATCGCAGTAGGGGCATTTCACGGCGCAAAACGGCACATGAATATAGATTCCGGCGCTCATTGCCGTTTGATTGCCTCTGTCAGCTTGCCGAAGAACATATCAAACAGGAAGCCGATCACATAGGCTGCGATCATCGGCACAACGCCGTACCAGAATACCTCGGTGAGCGTTGTGTGCTTGAAATAGATCCGGATAATCATAATCAGTGCCGTGAGCCGCAGCACCGTATTGACAAGGAGCGAGAGCTTGCCGTTGACGCAGCGACCGCCACATTCGGGGCAGGGCTTGCCGCTGCTGCTCAGACCGCCGCAGAGTGCTTTCCGCAGCGGTGTAAAGGTTTTGTTCCCGCAATGGGGGCAGGTATATTTCATAGTCTTTCTTCTCCGGAAACAGAATGATTTGGAAACTGCTGTTTATGATTCGTCATATTTGAGGACAGCCATGAATGCATCGGACGGCACCTCGACGGTTCCGAGCTGACGCATTCGCTTCTTGCCCTCCTTCTGCTTTTCGAGCAGCTTCTTCTTTCGAGTAATATCACCGCCGTAGCACTTTGCAAGCACATCCTTGCGCAGCGCCTTGACTGTTTCTCTGGCGATGATCTTTCCGCCGATTGCAGCCTGAATCGGCACCTCAAAAAGCTGACGCGGAATATTATCCTTGAGCTTTTCCGCGATTTTCCGTGCTCTCGGATACGCCTTATCCTGATGCACGATAAACGACAGTGCATCGACAATATCGCCGTTGAGCATGAAATCCAGCTTCACGAGCTTCGAGGATGTATAGCCGTCCAGCTCGTAATCCAGCGATGCATAGCCGCGTGTGCGCGATTTCAGCGCATCGAAAAAGTCATAGATGATCTCATTCAGCGGCAGTGTATAGTGCATTTCCACGCGCACATCATCGAGATACTGCATATCCTTGAAGATGCCGCGGCGCTCCTGACAGAGATCCATAATTCCACCGACATATTCCTTCGGGGCAAGTATGCTCGCTTTAACAATCGGCTCCTCTGCATCTGCAATATTCGCAGGGTTCGGGTAATTGGAGGGATTGTCGATCATCAGAACCTCGCCGTTTGTCAGCGTAACCCGATAGATAACGGACGGCGCTGTTGTTACGAGGTCAAGGTCATATTCGCGCTCAAGACGCTCCTGAATGATCTCCATATGCAGCAAACCGAGAAAGCCGCAGCGGAAGCCGAAGCCCAGTGCAACCGAGGTTTCCGGCTCAAAGGTCAGTGCGGCATCATTGAGCTGTAATTTTTCCAGCGCATCGCGCAGATCGTTGTAATGTGCGCCATCCGCGGGATAGATACCGGAAAAGACCATCGGTGCGACCTTGCGATAGCCGGGAAGCGGCTCTGCGCACGGATTATCCGCAAGTGTGACTGTATCACCGACGCGGGTATCACCGATACTCTTGATTGAAGCGGTCAGATAGCCGACTTCGCCTGCGCGAAGAATGCCTTTGTTGATATGCTCCGTTGCGCTCATGACGCCGGCCTCAACAATCTGAAACTCCGCGCCAGTCGCCATCAGGCGGATCCGGTCGCCGGTTTTCACGGTGCCCTCCTTCACGCGGACATAAATGATAACGCCCTTGTAGGAATCATAAAAGCTGTCAAAGATCAGTGCCTGAAGCGGCGCTTCCTCATCGCCCTGCGGTGCCGGAATATCCGAAACAATCCGTTCCAGCACTTCTTCGATATTCGTTCCCATTTTGGCGGATACGCGCGGTGCATCCATGCAGGGAATGCCGATGACATTTTCAACCTCCTCCGCTACGCGCTCCGGTTCGGCGGAGGGCAGGTCGATTTTATTGATGACAGGCAGAATTTCAAGGTCTGCTTCGACCGCCAGATAGGTATTTGCCAGAGTCTGCGCCTCAATACCCTGTGAAGCATCAACGATCAGGATCGCGCCCTCACAGGCCGCCAGCGAACGGCTGACCTCGTAATTGAAGTCCACATGGCCGGGGGTGTCGATCAGGTTGAAGCGGTAGGTTTCGCCGTCCTTAGCGGTGTAATCCAGCGCAACCGCCCGCGCCTTGATCGTAATGCCGCGCTCGCGTTCGATGTCCATATTATCAAGGAGCTGCTCCTCCATATCACGGGTTGCAACGGCACAGGTCTTTTCGAGAATACGGTCCGCAAGCGTGGATTTGCCGTGGTCGATATGTGCAATAATACAGAAATTCCGGATTTTTTGATTTGCCAAAAATGGTTCCTCCGTTCAGGTTTTATTAGAGCCGGCAGCCACAAAGCAGCCGTTTTCATTTGTCATCCTGTTGAATTCTTCTTCAATCTGCCGCACCTGATCTCCGGCTCTGACAAATGCATTCACGACCGTCGGGTCAAAATGCTTGCCTGAGCCTTCCGTAATGATCTTCATTGCGGCTTCATAGGTAAACGGCTCTTTATAGCTGCGCTTGGAAACCAGCGCGTCAAATACGTCTGCAACTGCCATGACACGGGCAGAAAGCGGAATCTCCTCGCCGGAAATACCGGTCGGATAACCGGAGCCGTCCCATTTTTCGTGATGATAGCCAGCCAGATTCCGTGCCTCATTCAGATAGGCGGAATTCGGAACAAGATCAATAGCCTGTGTCAGAATATCACGTCCGGCAGAGGTATGCTGCTTCATGACCGAAAACTCTTCATCGGTCAGGCGGCCGGGCTTGTTCAGGATCGCATCCGGAACCTGAATCTTTCCGATGTCATGGAGCGGCGCGGAATTGACAACGTTGTCAATGTAGTCATCCGTCAGGATTTCGGGATAAAGCCCTTCCTTTTGCAGTTCGTGCAGGATTATGTCAGTATAGGCAGCCGTTTTCCGGACATGGGCGCCGGTGTTTTGATCGCGGCTTTCAACAATATCCGCCAGAACGAGGATCAGCGCTTTCTGAAGCTGTGAGATTTCAGCCGATTTCTGCTGAACATCCGCGACATACCGCATACTGTCATCTGAAGTCTTGGTGATCGCGTGGTAAAGGTTTTCGACCTCATCACCGGTATGGATATTCAGTTCGCGGATCCGTTCCACACTGTTTTCACGCGCCGCTTCGTTATCATAGGCAAAGGTTCCGGTGCTCATCGCAATGGAGTTGACCGGCAGGATGATATGATATTCGACCAGCCAGCGAATCACAACGGAAATCAGGATATAAAAGCTGAGGAACAGCGAAAGCATTTCCATCAGGAATTCCCGCTCGATCATATTGATCTTATCCATTGATATATCCGCAGCTGCATAGCAGACACATTTGCCTTCCTTATCGTAAACAGGCTCATATGCAGTCAGCAGCCAGCCGAAGGTATCCTTGGTAATGATCGGCTCAATGGGATTTCCTGCAAACAGATCCGGCAGATAATGCGAAAAAGAATTATCAAATGCGACCACAGACCCGCACGGATTTCCTTCCAATTCATCGGTATCCAGATCAAATACTACATGGCAGCCGGACGGATCAATCTTGTAAACATATACATACAGGATCTCATCGGTGCTGTTGCGGATCGCATAAAGCCTTTTTTCTGTTTCGGCATAGCCTTCCGCAGATTCGCCCTCCGCAAGATATATGTCGATCTTTTCCGGATCCAGCGCGCTTGCAGCGACCTTTGCCGTACCCTGTGCAAGATCCATGTTCTCCTTAATGATTGCAGAGCGGTAAAGCAATACACTGATTAAAGTCGCGGCGGCCGAAACTGCAAAAAGCGCAATACTCATAACCAGCAGGATCTTTGTCCGAAGGGACATGACACGGTTGTTCAGCTTTTTTGCCTTAGAGGACTCCTCGTGCGTAAGCGGCTTCTGCATCCATCCGCTGAAACGGAAGAGCTTCTGCACCTTTTTCGGCAGAAACAGCAGCAGCAGCCAGACAATCGCAACAGATATGCACTTATCCAGAAAATCCGTCATCAGATTGGCAATCAGATTGGAAACCGTGACGGTACAATGCAGCTTCTCTTCGATGACAGCAGCCAGAGATGTGCTATCATAGGAAACACTCTCCAGAACCATCGGGAGCAGCGAGCCAAGTCCGCCGCCGATCAGTGTATAAATGAATGCGCAGTAAAGCATCCGGTGCGGCTTTTTGTAATCCTTGTTTCTGGCATGAACCGAGGCCGCCAGCGCAATCAGCACATTCAGCACGCCGTAATACAGCGCGGATTCATCCGTAATACTCTTCAAAAGATTTGTTGCAAAGCCGACGATGACGCCGGGCAGCGGACCGCCCATAAACGAAACGGCAATCGTTCCGACTGTGTCCAGATACAGAGGCAGACCGAGCTTTTCGGATAAAAAGCTGAGCAGCAGATTAATCGTAATACCGACCAGACACAAAACAGCGGTGATAGCATTCCGCTTACGAATGAGCTTTTTCACCTTCAGAACCTCCTGACTGTTCGGAATATCAAAAATAAATGATTCAGCTGAGAATTCCCAGCAATCCGATTTTTTTGGTGTCCGGTTCTTCTCCGTCATTCATTCTGCAATCCTGAATGCACATCAGAGAGAGCAGCTCATCCATGCATTCTGCCGCATTTTCCGCATTGTAATCCAACATCCGTGTGCTGCGGCTCAGCAGAAGATTCAGCTCCTCATGCGTGCTAAGATCTGTGTCATCAAGAAACAGCAGAACAATCTGACGCTCTGCCTCGGCCGCTTTCCGGAGCTGTGCGGTATATTTCGCATTGCCGAGCCATTCAGCCGAAATCAGGATCAGCGCTGTACAGCAGCCGGATAGCCTTGCGGCATCCGATTCTTTATCCGGTCTGCATCCGCGGCGGCTGGTCCAGATGCGCAGTTTTTCCGCTGCAAGCCTGTCATATATTTCCTCGGCGGTTTGTCTGTTCTCAGGCGAAAAACACAGTGCAATATAATCCCGACTGCCCTGATATGCTTCCATTTCGATTCATCCTTTCTTTTGCCGCAATACGGCATTCCATAATTACACATTTTATATTATAGCACATTTCCAGCAATTTTTCAATGGGAAAACGGAAAAAGATGCCGGTTAAGCAGCAAAATCATAAAATCATGCATATCAGCCTGCATTGCAGCATAGTTTTGGGGTTGACTTTTTGGTGCGTGATATGGTATACTATAGAATGGATTTTTCCAAAAACAAGAGAGGACGGTATCAAATATGGATGAGCAAATCAAAGCGATGCGCGCTAAGATCGAAGCCGCAGCCGCTGCCATTACTGATTCAAAGGAAATGTATCAGCTCCGGAAGCAGTATCTGGATAACAAAGCAGGTCAGATTTCCGCGCAGATGAAGCGTATGCGGGAGCTGGCACCGGAGGAGCGTCCGGCATTCGGCAAGATCGTCAATGAACTGAAAACATGGGCGGTTGATTTCTTTGCCGAGCAGGATGCCCGTCTGAAAGCTGCCGAGCTTGCAAAAAAGAACGCCGCCGAGCAGATCGACGTCACAATGCCGGCTGCACCGCATCTTAACGGTGCGCTGCATCCGAACACGCTGATTGCAAATGAACTGATTGAAATATTTGCCGGCATGGGCTTTGAGATTTACGAAGGACCCGAAATCGAAACAGACTACTATAACTTCACCGCACTGAACACGCCGCAGGATCACCCCGCCCGCGATATGCAGGATACTTTCTACATTTCGCCGGAGCTGCTGCTGCGCACACAGACTTCATCCGGTCAGATCCGCTTTATGAAGGGCGATGACAAGACCCCGAAGCATGAGCCGCCGATCAAGATTCTCTCGCCGGGCAAGGTGTTCCGCTCCGATGACGATGCAACGCATTCCCCAATGTTTTCACAGATGGAGGGTCTTGTGGTTGACAAGGGCATTACGCTTTGCGATTTGCAGGGAATGCTCGATGTCTTTGCACAGAATGTCTTTGGTGCGAACGTGAAAACACGCCTGCGCCCAAGCTATTTTCCGTTTACTGAGCCGTCGGTCGAAGTCGATGTGAGCTGCTTTGCCTGCGGCGGAAAAGGCTGCCGTCTCTGCAAGGATACCGGCTGGATCGAGATTCTCGGTGCGGGCATGGTCAATCGCAAGGTGCTGGAAAACTGCGGCATTGATCCGGATGTGTATACCGGATTTGCGTTCGGTATGGGAATCGAGCGTATTGCCATGCTGAAATACGGTATCCCGAATATCAAGATGCTGTTTGAATCGGATGTCAGGGTGCTGTCGCAGTTTCATGAGTAAACGGGACGGAACGCTTCCCGCTCTGCTGC
>JAFYBM010000273.1 GCA_017540225.1 Oscillospiraceae bacterium
AGTGATATGGTTAATGTAAAAATCAACGGCTTTGCGGTGCAGGTCCCGAAGGGAACCTCCATTCTCGAAGCTGCAAGAGCTGCTAGCGTCACCATTCCGACGCTCTGCTATCTGAAGGATATTAACGAGATCGGTGCCTGCCGTATGTGTATCGTCGAAGCGGCGGAAATGCGCGGCCCGAATCTCGGACCGGCCAGAATGGTCGCAGCCTGCGTCTATCCGGTATCTGAGGGCATGGAGGTTCAGACCAACTCCCCGAAGGTGCTTGATTCCCGCAGAAAAACAATGGAGCTTCTGCTCTCCAACCACGATATGAAATGTCTCTCCTGCGTCCGCAGCAAAAACTGCGAGCTTCAGAGACTGGCAAATGATCTCGGCATCACCAATGCCGACACCTACAAGGGTGAGCGCACGGAGTATGCGATCGACGATTCTGCGGCGCATATGTTCCGCGACAACAACAAATGTATCCTCTGCCGCCGCTGCGTTGCTGCCTGTGCCGTGACACAGGGCATCGGCGTCATCGGTGCAAATGAGCGCGGTTTTATCACCAACATCGGTTCGCAGTTCAATAAGCCGCTCGGCGAAACCTCCTGTGTTTCCTGCGGCCAGTGCATCACGGTCTGTCCGACCGGCGCGCTCTCCGAAAAGGACTTCACCGATGATGTATTCAAGGCAATCGCAGATCCGACCAAGCACGTTGTCGTTCAGACCGCACCGTCTGTCCGTGCAGGTCTCGGTGAAATGTTCGGTTATCCGATCGGTACGAATGTCGAGGGCAAGATGGTCGCTGCACTGCGCAGACTCGGCTTTGATGTTGTCACCGATACGAACTACGGCGCCGACCTCACGATTCTTGAGGAAGGCACTGAGTTGATCGAGCGCGTCACCAAGGGCGGCGTGCTGCCGATGATTACCTCCTGCTCTCCGGGCTGGGTGAAGTTCCTTGAGCACTACTTCCCGGATCTGATCCCGAATCTTTCTACCTGCAAGTCCCCGCAGCAGATGCAGGGCGCAATCATCAAGACCTACTATGCAGAAAAGATGGGCTGGGATCCGAAGGACATCGTTTCCGTTTCCGTCATGCCGTGTACCGCAAAGAAATTTGAGCGCGGCAGAGATAATCAGTCGGCTTCCGGTTATCCGGATGTTGACATTGCACTGACAACCCGTGAGCTGGGCCGGATGATCGACCGTGCAGGCATCGAGTTCCGCGATCTGCCGGAGGAGAAGTTCGACGATCCGCTCGGTCTTTACACCGGCGGCGGCCTGATCTTCGGTGCGACAGGCGGCGTTATGGAAGCTGCACTCCGCTTTGCTGTGGAAAAGATCAGCGGCGAAAAGCTCGCCTCCGATCAGATTGACTTCAAGGAAGTCCGCGGCATCGAGGGCATCAAGGAGGCATCCTATACCGCAGGCGGCGTAACTGTCAAGGTCGCAGTTGCAAGCGGACTTGCAAACGCCCGCAAGCTGATGGAGAAGGTTCGCGCAGGCGAGGCCGATTATCAGTTCATTGAGATCATGGCCTGCCCGGGCGGCTGCGTCAACGGCGGCGGTCAGCCGATTCAGCCGGCTTCTGTCCGCAACTTTGTCGATCTCCGCGCAGAGCGTGCAAAGGCACTTTACAGTGTCGATGCAGCAATGGATCTCCGTAAGTCGCAGGATAACCCCGCAATCCAGACACTCTACAAAGAGTATCTCGGTGAGCCGGGCAGCCATAAGGCACATGAGATTCTGCACACAAGCTACGTTGCAAGAAAAGTCAACTTCTAAAAAAGCAAAACCGGTCGGGGCAGATGCTCCGGCCGGTTTCTCTGTTACTGACAGCCCGTGCGCTTCATAAAAGAGGCGCAGTCCACGCACTCCTTGACGGAAGGATCCGGTTCGTGTGTGTCAATGTGAACCTGATCCAGTGTGCAGTAATTCTCGCTGCAAAGATTGTGCGCGCACTGTCCGACAGTGCAGTGGATGCTCGGATTCTTTCTTTCGTCCATGATAAGCTCTCCTTTCATTGCGGCATTTCCTGCCGTGCAGGATTATTTTGCGCAGAAACTGCCGGAATATTCACTGATGCATCAGAATATAATTCTAACGTATCTGCTTGCAATTTGTGCCGCATTTTCAAAAAAATCAAACTGTGTCGGATTTGTCAGAAAAAAAGAGCATTCAGGAGATTTCACCCGAAAATCCTCTCAAAATCCGGCTATTTCCCCTCCGGCACCGAATTTGTCTTTTTTTGCAGCTTGCATATTTTTACGGAATATGATACAATAGATGCAGGAAATGTCACAGAAAATGTGACACGGAAAGGAGGATTTTCATGGGATACCTGATCTTCTGGGGCGTGGTCTTTGTGGTCGCGCTGATTGCAGAGCTGGCATCCATGCAGCTTGTCAGCATCTGGTTTGCAGTCGGTGCTGCCGGCGCATTCGGTGCCGCAATGGTACACTGGGGCTTTGCAGCGCAATTGCTGATCTTCGTGCTGATCTCGGTCGTGCTGCTCCTGATTACGCGCCCGCTGCTTGCGAAATTCCGTGTCGGGAGAGAGCTTCGCTCCAATGCCGATCTCAATATCGGGGAGCAGGCTGTCGTAATTGAAACGGTAGACGCAGCACACGGTACCGGCAGAGTCCGCCTGAAGGGTGTTGACTGGATGGCTGTATCCGAGACCGGAAGCGTGATTCCGGTGAATACCGTCGTTACGGTCATGCGCGTGGAGGGTTCCAAGCTCTTTGTTTACGATGCGGGCAGCGATGAAAATTCTGCCGTCCGCGAAACCTGATTTGAAATAACGGAGGATACTACTATGTTTGCAGCACTGATGTCTTTTGCAGGCAGCGGCCCGCTGGTCGTTGCACTCATTCTGATTATTGTATTTCTCGTCATTCTGGTCGCCAATATCAAAATTGTTCCGCAGGCCAGCGTTTATGTCATTGAGCGTCTCGGAACATTCTATCAGGAGTGGCACACCGGCCCGCATTTCCTGATGCCGTTCTTTGACCGCGTGGCCAAGGTCGTTACCATCAAGGAGCAGGTCGTTGACTTTAAGCCGCAGCCGGTTATCACCAAGGATAATGTTACCATGCAGATCGACACGGTCGTATTCTTCCAGGTAACCGATGCAAAGCAGTATACCTACGGTGTTGAGCGCCCGATGGCCGCAATTGAGAATCTTTCCGCAACTACACTGCGTAATATCATCGGTGAAATGGAACTCGATGCAACACTGACTTCCCGTGACGTCATCAATACCAAGATCACTGCAATCCTCGATCAGGCAACCGACCGCTGGGGCATCAAGGTCAACCGCGTTGAGCTGAAGAATATCCTGCCGCCGCGTGAGATTCAGGATGCGATGGAGAAGCAGATGAAGGCGGAGCGTGAGCGCCGTGAAAAGATCCTTCAGGCAGAGGGCGAAAAGAAATCTGCAATCCTCGTCGCAGAAGGTGAAAAGGAATCCAAGATCCTGCGTGCACAGGCTGATAAGGAATCTCAGATTCTGGCCGCTGAGGCACAGCAGCAGGCAATGCTGCTCCGTGCAGAGGCAATCCGTCAGCAGAAAATGCTGGAAGCACAGGGCGAAGCGGAGGCTTTGCAGCTGCTCAATTCCAATGCGCCGAATGAAAAGGTCATTCAGCTCAAGTCGCTGGAGGCCTTCGCAAAGGCTGCTGACGGCAAGGCAACCAAGATCATTATTCCGAGTGAGATTCAGGGGCTTGCAAGCCTGACCGGAGCGCTGAAATCCATCGCTTCGGATGATAAACCGACACAGTAAACACTGCGGGGCACATCAATAAGATGTGCCCCGTTCAGTTTGCCGGAAAAAGCTGCTTTATTCTGCCTTTTCGTAGGCGATTTTCTTTTCTTCGAGCTTTGCCGTCAGATCATCATAGGCCTGCTTCGCTGCGCTCTCATCGGTGATGCGCACGGTGACATCTGCTCCGAGCTTTTCCAGCTCCGCAGTCAGATCATCCAGCGTCATTGTGCCGTTCTGATAAAGATATTCGCTCTCCTTGACGGTCACATCCGCATAAATCTTCTCCTCAACGGTCGTTTCCGCCGGCTCTGCTTCCGATTCAGAAGCGGCGTCTGCCTCCGATGACACAGACGAACCGGAATCACTGTTTCTGAATCCGAAGCCGCTTCCGCCGAAGCCGAGCAGCCCGAAATGCATCAGCAGAAAAAGCACTGCCGCAATGAGCAGCAGAATCAGCAGGAAGATCAGTCTGCCGACACCGCTGCTTTTCTTCTTTTTATTATTCTTCTTTTCTGTTTCCTTTTCAGCCATGTTTTTCATCCTTTCCAAGCGAGAGATCTGTTTCTGAAATGTAAAGATGCGGATATTCCGCCCGTATCGCCTCCAATGCGGCATCGACCGCATGATAAGCCTGATTGCTGCCGGCTTCTGTTGCCGTATATACAAATTCGCAGAGAATTACCTGCTCTGCCTGAAATCCTGCATCATGCATGAGCGCGGAAAGTGCCTTTTCCGTGTGCTCTCCGGAAAGCTCCCCGAGCGTTTCTGTTCCCTGCATGACAAGCAGTTTCCATGATTTTGCCTGTGAATACAGCCGCAGCTTGAGGTTTTCGCCGTTTGCAAACTGCGTAAGCGCCTCCGCGACTGCTGCCTGATTGCCCTCGGCCTCCGCAAGCGCGGCAAGCTGCTGCGCCGCCTGCTGCTGCATTTCGGCTGCCTGCTGAATCTCCTCCGCAGCCGCAGACTGTGCGATGTGCGCCTGCTGCTCAGCCTGCTCTGCGCGCTGCTGTGCCTCTGCCGCACCCATGTGGCTGAACAGGATAAAATAAAACAGAATAATCAGCGTTATATCCAGCAGCGGCGTAAAATCCAGTATGATCTCACGCATCCGTTTCATTTGCGTGCCTCTTTGCTCTGCGGCGGTCTTGCCGAAAGAAGCCGTTCCATAAACGGCTGCACAAAGGCATTGAGGAGCTTGAAAATCACCGCGAAAATGATGCCCCATGCCGTCGATGTCAGCGCATCGAAAAATTTGAACTGCGCGCCGGCAAGATCATTGGTAAAATCAAGGCTCAGGAGTGCTTTGACCGTCCCGTACATTCCAAGCAGCGGAAAAATCGTGATACCTGTCACGAACACCTCATATATCACCCGCAGCAGCATCGGATAAACCGTCCTGCGGCCGGATGCGTGTTCGCGCTTCATCAGCCTTGCAAACAGAAAAAGCAGGCAGAGCGCCACACCCATCAGAATCGCAAAAATCAGAATATAAGTATTTTCGGCAATGATGCTGCTCATCAGTTTATTATGAAATGTGTTTTCCAAGTGCCTGCCTCCTTCCGGCATTTTTCGACATACAAGCATATTATACACCTTTCCGCGTTTTCTGTCAAGCCGCCGGAGATATATCTGTATCCGCAGGCGAAAATGCAGGCACCTGCAAAAAAGCACTTGCATTACATGAAAAAACGTGATATAATGATACCATACATTCATCTGAACTGCATTGCAAACAGGAGGAACAATATGGCAAATCAGCTCTGCATTGTGCTTGATTTCGGCGGGCAGTATAATCAGCTTATTGCACGGCGTGTCCGTGAATGCGGCGTATACTGTGAGATCAAGCGGTTTGACACCCCGCTGGAGGAGCTTCGGGCTATGAATCCTGCCGGCGTCATTTTTACCGGCGGCCCGAACAGTGTGTACGATTCTGCATCGCCGCATATTGCAAAAGAATTCTTTGATCTCGGCATCCCGACCCTCGGCATAT
>JAFYBM010000032.1 GCA_017540225.1 Oscillospiraceae bacterium
CAAAGGTCAGCATGGCCAGAAAGCCGGTTACCGTGAGCGCTTCCAGAAAATTGAATCCGCTGCCGATGATGATTGACAGCGCACCCGCCGCACAGACGGTCAGCGCAAACGTGATGGCTGCAATCAGGAGCAGCTTTGTGCGGAATTCAGATTTCAGCCGGTTCAGCGCATCATTCTGTTCGGATAAGGTGCAGTCAATCGGTTCCTGTGTCATCCGTTTCCTCGCTTTCATCCGGCGTATCATCGCCGCTCTCCGGAAGCGCAGAGTCTTCCGGATTGTCCGCCGGCAGAATCAGGTCAGGTGTCTCTGATTCCGGTTCGGGGACTTCCGCCTTTGCCTCCTGCGGCACGGCATAGTGAATTTCGTTCGTCATATAGTATTTTGTATCGGCAGGCAGTCCTTTTTTGTTCAGACGGTCGCTCAGGAAGTCGGAAAGCAGCGTATAAACCGCTGCAAAGAGCGGTACGAAAGCGACCATGCCGACAAATCCGAACATACCGCCGCCGATCGTGATTGCAAAAAGGATCCAGAACATCGGCAGACCGAGCGATTCACCGAGGATCTTCGGGCCGAGGAAATTGCCGTCAAACTGCTGAAGCACCAGAATAAAGATCACAAACGGGATCAGCTTGCGCGGCTCCGAGAGCAGAATCAGCAGCGCGCTCGGCACGGCACCGATGATCGGGCCGAAGAACGGGATGATATTTGTGACACCGACCAGAATCGAGATCAGCGTGATATACGGCATTTTGAGAATTGTCATACCAATGAAGCACAGCAGACCGATGAGAAAGGAATCCACGGTCTTTCCGGAAAGAAAATGCATGAACTTGAAGCTGACATGAGAGCCGATACGCAGGAAATCATGCACCTTTTTCTCAGGCAGCAGCGCATAAAGCAGCTTGCGCATCTGTGCGAGGTAGTTTTCCTTGTTGCAGAGCAGATAGATCATAATAATCAGGCCGAGGAAAATATTAGCGATCCATTTGAAAACGGAAACGGCGGAGCTTGTGACGACACTGAGCAGATCGGCACCGCCGCTTGCAATGCTGTCCAGCTTCGGCGCAAACTGTCCTGCGAGATCGGTCAGAGAATTCTGCGTGTTGTTCCAGAAGGAGATCAGGAAAGAATAGACCTGCGGCTGATCCTCCTGAAGGCTTGCGATATGCGAATTGATCCAGTCTGTGATGTTGGTCAGGTATTCCGGCAGGCTTCCGAGCAGATTTTTGCTGCTGGAGATCAGTTCCGGCACAATTGAGGCGATCAGACCTGTAATTGCGGCAAGAAACACCAGTATCGTGATTCCGACCGAAAGGCCGCGGCGAATCTTCGGATGCGGTTTTTTCCGGTCAGTGAGCCGGATGAGCTGCTTTTCGATCCAGCTTTGCATCGGGCTCATAAGATATGCAAATATGACACCGAGTATGACCGGTGCCAGAACCGATAAGGCCTTGCGGAAAACAGCGACAAGGGATTCCCAGCGCCAGACCGCAATGCCGATCATCAGGCAGATGGTGAATACCCAGACAGCCGTCCTTGCAACCGAGCGGTGACGCTCGTCCATTTTGACTTTCATAAAAAACGTTCCTTCCATAGGATGTGCTGTTTTCATGTGAAACAGGGGGCGGCTTTTGCTTTGTGTCAGCACACTCCGCCGATTTATACCGATTCTATTATACCTGAAAATGCTGAAAAAAGAAAGCCCTTTTTTCAAAAATTAAGAAAACTGTCAAAAAGCGGACACAAAACTGCGCAAAATATGCAAACGCCTGTTTGGTTTTCAGAAAAATATGAAAAAAATCGAAAAATTTGCTTTTAGGACTTTTCAATTCAGAAGATTTGTGATATAATAGATTAGTATTGCCGGAAGTATGCCGTTCAGCAGTTCATTTGGGATGCAGACACGGCCCCGCACTCCGGTGTCATCATCGGAAAGGAACGGAGTTTGCTGATACCATGCAAAGCATGAATCAACTCAAAAAAGCCGCGCTGACGCGGTATCTGACAGAAAAGGGGCTGAATCCGCCGCAGCAGGAGGCTGTGCGGACCGTACTCGGGCCGGTGAGCGTGCTGGCGGGTGCGGGCAGCGGCAAGACGACCGCAATTGTCAACCGCATCGCGTTCATGATGCGCTTCGGGAATGCCTTTGAAGGCGAAATTCCGCCCTGCTCGCCGGAGGATACGGAGTATCTGCGGCAGGTCGCGGAGGGGGAAGCGGAACCGGATGAGGAGCGCCTGACCGAATTGCTCGGCTATGCACCGGTGCCCGGCTGGCGGATCCTTGCGATCACCTTTACCAATAAAGCCGCGGCAGAGCTGAAATCCCGTCTGGAAACCATGCTGGGCGAAAAAGCCGCGGATGTATGGGCGGCGACCTTCCACAGCGCCTGTGTGCGCATTTTGCGGCAGTATATCGACCGCCTCGGCTATTCACCGGATTTCACGATCTACGATGCCGATGACAGCCAGCGCGTGATCGCGGACTGCCTGAAGGAGCCTGCTTTGCAGGAGCGCAGCCGCGGTGCAGCGCTTGAAAAGGCGTTTCCGCCGAAAATAGTTGCACATGAGATCAGCCGCGCAAAGGACAGGCTGCTCTCGCCGGAGGAGCTTCTCAGCGAGGCGGACGGCGATTACCGCCGTGCAAAGATTGCACAGATCTATGCCTGTTATCAGCGCAGACTGCGGGATTCCAATGCGGTTGATTTTGATGACATTATCGCACTGACGGTTCAGCTTTTCCGCGAAAATCCCGATGTGCTGGAGAAATACCAGAACCGCTGCCGCTATCTGCTGGTTGACGAGTATCAGGATACCAACCCCGCGCAGTACGAGCTGATCCGGCTGCTGGCCGAAAAACACCGCAATCTCTGTGTGGTCGGTGACGATGACCAGAGCATCTATAAATTCCGCGGCGCGACCATTGAGAATATTCTTTCGTTTGAGTCGCAGTTTCCGGACTGCAAGGTGATCCGGCTGGAACAGAATTACCGCTCGACAAAGCAGATTCTGAAAGCAGCCAATTCGATCATCAAAAACAACCTCGGCCGCAAGGACAAGACCCTCTGGACGGATCTTGCCGAGGGCGATAAAGTCAGATGGTATCAGGCATCCGATCAGTCCGATGAGGCAAGATTTGTTGCCGATACGGTTCTGGAGGGCATCCGCAAGGGCGAAATGTATCACGATTATGCCGTTTTATACCGCACCCACGCGCTTTCCAATACACTGGAGCGTCAGCTTGCACAGGCCGGCATCCCTTACCGCATCTACGGCGGCCTTCGCTTCTTTGACCGCAAGGAGATCAAGGATGTAATCGCATATATGTGCGTGGTCAACAATCCCGCCGATCTGCTGCGGTTTACGCGGATCATCAATGAACCGAAGCGCGGCATCGGCGCACAGACGCTCTCGGATCTGACGGCGATCTCGCTTGATCTCGGCATTTCACCGGTTGAGGTGCTGCGAACTGCGGAATCCTATCCGGCACTTGCCAGACGCGCCGCTGCGCTGAAACAGGCGAGTGCGGTATTTGAGGCGCTTCGGGAGGCGGCGGAAACGCTCCCGCTTGATGCGTTTTATGATAAGCTGCTGGAGCTGACAGGCTATTATGAAATGCTCCGGTCACTCGGACCGGAGGGCGAGGGACGCATTGAAAATATCAAGGAACTGAAAACCTCGATCCTTTCTTACATCAATACCGCCGAAAATGAAGGGGAGGAGCCGACACTGAACGGCTTCCTGGAGGAAATCTCGCTGTATACCGATCAGGACCGTGCCGATGAATCGCAGGATGCAATGACGCTGATGACGATTCATGCGGCAAAAGGTCTGGAATTTGAAAATGTGTTCCTCATCGGACTGGAGGAGGGCATTTTCCCCGGAAGACGCAGCATGGACAGTCCGGAGGAGATTGAGGAGGAACGGCGGCTGGCCTATGTTGCCGTGACACGCGCAAAGCAGAGGCTGTTTCTGACAACCGCTTCCTACCGGATGCTTTACGGCCAGACTGCTGCAAACAGCACCTCGCGTTTTCTGCGGGAAATGGACAAATCCGTGATGGATCAGCAGCAGGCGGAGCGTCCCGCAGGTATCGGCAGACAGTCTGCCGGCAGCAGCGGCGATTCCTATTTCAAATATCCGGCGGAAAAGAAAATGCCGGATCCCGATCTCAGTTTTACCGCGGGAGACCGCGTCAAGAGCTTTGTTCACGGTGAGGGAACCGTGCTGAGTGTATCCCCGATGAGCGGCGACTGCCTTCTGGAAATCGCCTTTGACCGGGTCGGTACGAAAAAAATTTTGGCAAAATATGCCCGAATCCGAAAGGTGTCATCATGAGTACAAAAGCGAAAAAAACTGCCGCAGCACGCGGCTCGGAGCTGATTTCTGAAGCCGAAGATCAAGTGCGCAATATGTGGGAAAACGCAAAGGAAGCAATCCGCACGCGCAACGGCCGGTATTTTGTCGTTGCACTGCAATTCCTGCTTTCCTTTGTCACGCTGTTCTATTTTAAGGGCGTGGTCAAGCTGGCGTATTACAGCATCTTCTACCGGCTGAATATTCCGCAGGATGAGCGCGGAAAATACTGCTTCCTTGTGACAATCTGCTGTATTTTCTTCGGTTCGATCATGCTGTTTACGAGGCGGCAGATCGTGACGCGGCTGGTCATAATGTGTTCCATGCCGTTTTATATGCCGGTGATCCTGTTTAATTATAAGCATCTTGTGCTGCTGGTGCCGCTTGCGATTATGGTTGTTATCACATATCTTGCAAGCGGAACGAGTGAAGGCCCGAAAACGATTCTCGGCGCGGTATTCCTGATGATGTATGTGCTCGGCACATTTGTGTTTATGACCGTGCAGAGCCTGCTGAAGCCGGCTACGGAGGAAACTGTCATTGAACGCGGCGAGACACCGACCGGTGCATACCGTTATTCTGTCGTGCAGGTCATAGATCAGGCAAACGGCCACACCTATGTGTCGATTGAGCCGAATACCTCCGATATTGAATACAGTCACTCCAAATGGTTTGCAAAGGGCTTCAGTCATGAGATCTATCTTGAGCGTCCGCTTTGCAAATTTGATGTGGAATGGGAGACAAAAACACGCTCTGAGATCACCCGCGAGCTGATAACCAATAACCCGAATACCGTCTTTACACTGGATGCGGATCAGATGAAGCTGCTGGGGCTGAATGTCGGCTATTCGGAGGATGTCAAGGTCAGCAGCCTCTCCCGCCGTCAGCGCCATAAGCTCGGCTTCGGTCTGGATGATGATACGCTGATTGACGGCAAGCTCGCCCGTCTGCTGCATCTGACACTGGTCGATGATGATTATACCGTCACGCTCGATTTCGATGAGATGGTAGAGCTTGGACTCAGCCCGACTTATGATCTCCGGCTTTCCCGCATCACCGATGAAAACCTTGCAATGCTCGGTGTGCCGGAGGAAAATGAGATTCTGCTCGTGGACGGAAAGGTTGTGTTCCGCCAGTATGTCGCAGAGCTTGAGCGCGAATTCTGGCCAAGCTCCCGCTCCCTTACCGCTTTTCTGGAGAGCAACGAGCTGCCGGAGGTGCATCCGGAGGGCGTTGAGATCACAACCGAGGAAACGACTGTTACTACCACCACAACAACGACCACCACTACTGAGGAAACTACCACAACGACCGAAGAACCGGTCATGATGTGGTACTGGTAATCACGCAGCAGACTTTTTAATTGTTTACAGTAAAAATATGCAGGCGGGCGGATAACCCGTCTGCATACCCATTCAAAAAAGGAGGATTGTTATGACTTACTATCTCGGCGCAGACATCGGAACCAGCGGTACCAAAACGGTGCTCTTTGATGTGCAGGGCAATGTGATTGCCTCTGCTACGGAGGAATATCCGCTCTATCAGCCGCAGAACGGCTATGCAGAGCAGGATCCGCAGGACTGGGCGAATGCCGTGCTGCATACAATGGCGGCAGTCCTGAAAAAGAGCGGCGTTGACAAGGCGGATGTCAAGGGCATCG
>JAFYBM010000274.1 GCA_017540225.1 Oscillospiraceae bacterium
AAGGAGAAAAACTATGTGCGGAATCGTAGGATTTACCGGAAACAAACAGGCTGCGCCCGTTTTGCTGGACGGCCTTTCCAAGCTCGAATACCGCGGATATGATTCCGCGGGTATTGCCGTGCGTGACGGCGAAAACCCGACCGAGATCATCAAGGAAAAGGGCAAGCTGAAGGTGCTCGCTGAGATGACTGATTACGGCAAGGCCGTCAAGGGTACCTGCGGCATCGGTCACACCCGCTGGGCAACCCACGGAGAGCCGTCTGCCGTCAATGCGCACCCGCATTCCAGTGATGACGGCAACGTCATTGCCGTTCACAACGGCATCATCGAGAATTTCCAGGAGCAGCGCGAAAAGCTCATCAAGAAGGGCTATGAATTCCACTCCCAGACGGATACCGAGGTTGCGGTCAAGCTGATCGACTACTATTACAAGAAATATTCGCAGCTTCCGATCGAGGCAATTGCCCGTGCAATGGTTCGGATCCGCGGTTCCTATGCGCTCTGCGTGATGTTCAAGGATTATCCGGGCGAGATTTACTGCGCCCGCAAGGACAGCCCGATGATTATCGGTATTGCGGACGGCGAAAGCTATGTTGCATCCGATGTTCCGGCAATCCTCAAATACACCCGCAATGTCTACTATATCGGCAATATGGAGATTGCAAAGCTCGAAAAAGGTAATGTAACCTTCTACAATATCGACAGCGAAGTGCTGGAAAAGAAGCTGACCGAGATCAAGTGGGATGCGGAATCCGCGGAAAAGGGCGGCTATGAGCATTTCATGCTGAAAGAGATTCATGAGCAGCCGAAGGTCATCCGTGATACGATTAACTCTGTTGTCACTGACGGAAAGGTGCATTTTGACAGCGTAAATCTGACCGATGAGGAAATGCAGGAGATTGAGCAGATTTACATTGTCGCCTGCGGCTCTGCCTATCATGTCGGCATGGATTTGCAGTATGTCATTGAAGATCTGACATCATTGCAGGTGCGCGTAGAGCTGGCATCGGAATTCCGCTACAGAAAAATGACGCTGAACAAAAAGAGCCTTGTCATTGTGATCAGCCAGTCCGGCGAGACTGCTGATACACTCGCGGCACTCCGTGAGGCAAAGGAGCAGGGGATTAAGACGCTCGGCATCGTCAATGTCGTCGGTTCTTCCATTGCGCGTGAGGCGGATAATGTGTTCTATACACTTGCCGGACCTGAAATCTCCGTTGCAACAACGAAGGCATACAGCACACAGCTTGTTGCAGGTTATCTGCTGGCGCTGCAATTTGCAAAGGCGCGGGGTGAGATTGAAGAAGACAGATACAACGAGCTGCTCGAAGCGATCTACTCGATTCCGGAAAAGGTTGAGAAGATTCTCGAAGACAAGGAGCGTTTGCAGTGGTTCTCCGCAAAGCTCATCAATGTCGGAGATGCGTTCTTTATCGGCCGCGGCATCGACTATGCGATTGGCATGGAGGGCAGCCTGAAGCTGAAAGAAATCAGCTACATTCACTCGGAGGCATATGCAGCCGGTGAGCTGAAGCACGGCCCGATCAGCCTGATTGAAAACGGCACCATTGTCATCAGCATTGTCACACAGACCGGCCTGATCGAGAAAACCGTCAGCAATATGGTTGAGGTCAAGAGCCGCGGGGCAAAGGTCATGGCAGTTACCACAACCGGCAATTATTCACTGGAGGATACCGCAGAATTTGTCTGCTATGTGCCACGCATTGAGCCGCTGTTTGCGGGAAGCCTGAGCGTCATTCCGCTTCAGCTTATCAGCTACTATGTTTCCATCGGCAAGGGATTTGATGTGGATAAGCCGCGTAATCTTGCAAAATCTGTGACTGTGGAGTAAAAAAATGCTTGATACAATCAAAAAAATCGGAGAAACATTCCGGCTGCCGGGTGAGCCGGATTCCTATGACGTCATCACGAACGGCAATATCAACGCGACCTATCGCGTGACCTACCGCAATCCGGACGGCAGCAGGAAAAACTATATTTTTCAGCGCATCAATACAACGGTATTCAGCAATCCGGTACAGATCATGCAGAATATCGACCTTGTCACAACGCATATCCGCACAAAATATCCGAATGAGCGCACGCTGCATTTTCATCATACCGCAGAGGGGAAAAACTATATCTCTGCCGGTGAAAATGCGTTCTGGCGCGTGATGAACTGGGTTGATTCGATCACCTTCGATACCTGCGATGATCTTTCTGTCATTGAGGCGACCGGTGCGGCGTTCGGCCGCTTTCAGAATCAGCTTTCCGATTTCGACGGTGCAAAGCTCTTTGAGACGATTCCGGATTTCCACAACACGAAAAAGCGCCTTGATACGCTCTTTGCGCACGTTGCGGAAGACCCGTGCGGCCGCGTGAGCACTGTGCAGGATGAAATTGCATATATCGAATCTGTGCGGGAGAAAGCAGGTGCCCTGTCTGTCCGCTATGCAAACGGCGAATTTCCTGTCCGAGTTACGCACAATGATACGAAATCAAATAATGTTCTCTTTGACCGCGAAACCAAAATGCCGATCGTTGTCATTGATCTGGATACGGTCATGCCGGGCATGGCAATGTATGATTTCGGTGATGCGGTGCGATTTATTGCGAATACGGCAGCAGAGGATGAGCCGGATCTTCAGCGTGTTTCTTTTGATACGGCAAAGTTCCGCGCATTCTGCAAGGGTTTCATCGGTGAGGTCGTCAGCGGTCTGACACAGCCGGAGATTGACAGCCTTGTGCTTGCTTCATTTTCGATCACGATTGAGCTGGCCTCCCGTTTTCTGGATGACTATATCACCGGCGACAAATATTTCAAGGTGAATTATCCGGAGCATAATCTCGTGCGTACCCGCTGTCAGCTCGCACTTGCAAAGGACATCCTTCGCAAGCAGGATGCGCTGGAGCAGATTGTCCGCGAGACAGTCAGAGCGGTTTCGGAAAAATAAGAAGTATAAAAAAGCCCGCGGCTCGATTCAATTCGAGCCGCGGTTTTCTTATGTCAGAATTATTATGCTTTCGGTGCATCCGGAGCATTCGGGTTATTGGTAATCTCATACCAAGACGGAGTCAGACCGCCCTGAATCTGAGTTGCATATTTCAGGATACACTGAACGTCGCCCAGATCGACCTGCTTTTCGAGCGTCAAAGCTGCATCCGTTGCCGGATCATACTTGACGTTTGCGACCTTGAGGCGGTCTTCCGGCAGCGTATGGCCTGCCTGACCCATGTAGCTGACGACAGACTTCAGCGTGATCTGTGCATCGCCCAGATCAATGACACCGTCCTTCTTGGCATCGCCGAAGAGGTCATCCGAAGCCTGTTCACCGATGGTGATTTCGCACTTGTACTCCTTATCGCCGCAGGTTGCGGTAATGGTAGCAGTACCTTCATCGCTTACGGTAGTAACAAAGCCGTTCTTGTCAACGGTTGCGACCTTCTCATCGGAAGAAGCCCATGTGACATCGCCTGTTGCACCGATCAGATTGAGGCTGATGACATCGCCCTTTTTATCGGTCTGAACCTTGTCGCGGCTAATCTGAACACTGTCATCGGTCACGACGGTCACGCAGCCGTCAATCAGTGCAACATCCATTGCAACGCTTGCTTCTTTGCCGACGATCTTGATCTTTCTGCCCTCATAGCCCTTTTCCTCAAAGGTGACGGGGAAAGAGCCAGCCTTTGCGGTCTCGGAAACCTCAAAGTCGAGATATGTCAGGATCGAACCGTCCTTTGCTGTTTCCAGCGGACCCTGTGCAAATGCCCATGTTGCCGGATAGAGATCCTTGTTGGCTTCCGGATCGGCAAGATAAGCATAATTATCCTCGGAATCGGAATAGCCTGCAAGCTTCATCGCAGTTTTGTCATAGCCGAAATTGAGCTGAACGCCGGAGGTACCCTGATCGTGGTAGACATAAACCGGAACCTTGATGGATTCGCCCGGACGTGCACTCACTGAACCGATTACAATATACTGCTTATCCGTTGCGGTGCTGTAATCCTTCTTCCACGGATCACCGGAGGGCGGTGTGGTAGGTGCATCCTCAACAACGATGTTCAGCGGCACAGAGGTGAAGCTCAGTGCAGTCTCGCTTGCACTGCCGTAGCAGGTAGACTTGCTCTTGCTCGAGGCATCACAGGAGTTTATATATTCATCGGTGCGGATGTCCAGCTTGTAGGTGCCGGCCTTGGTATTCTTCGGAACAACGATATTGGCCTTTGCGAAAATTGCAGAGCTTGCAAACTCGGCAGAGGAATCCCATGAAGTTGTACCGGCCTGCTTTGCAGCATCGGCATCTTTGGAGTAATCCTCTGAATAGACCCAGACCAGATTCATCAGCTTGCTGTTGAAGGAAGCGGTCAGTGCCTTGGTGGGATCGCCGCTCTGCGCACTGTCAAAGCAATAGGGATTTGCGAATGCGGCATCTGCCATATAGAGGCCGTAGTTACCGAAGGAACCGTCCTCTTTCACTTCGCCGTCATTCACCTGAAATTTGAGGTTGATTCCGCCAACGCCCGGATTTTCCGGAATGGAAATATCAACAGGCACAGTGATATCGCCTGCTGCAATATCAGCTGCAGAGATTTTGACCTCATTGCTTCCTTTGGAGCTGATGTCAAATTTGAGAACCGCATCAGCAGCGATTGCTGAAAATGCAGAAGTGCTGAATAATGCGGTTGCGGTCATGCCGGCTGCAAGCGTCGCAGCCAAAAGTTTTTTCATTCGCATAACTCTAATCCTTTCTGTTTGTGTATTGGGGGTCGCTGGTATCTGAAACCGCAGTTTCCGCTGCGGGATCATTCATCGTTTCGTGTGCAAGGCCGTAGGTCAGCGTCAGAAGGCTGTCTGCCAGATGCACATTTTCAACAAGGATCGCGGGATCCGAAAAATGGAGATCGCCGTGACTGAAATTCCAGAATGCACGCACACCCAGACCGACCAGCTTTTCAGCCAGCTCCGGTGCGGCATTCTCCGGCACACAGAGGATCGCAAGCTCCGGATGCTCCTGATGACAGAAGCCGGTCAGCGTATCCGCATGGTGAACGGGCATTCCCTCAATATCCTTTCCGGCAACAAACGGGTTGGAATCAAACAGCCCGATCAGCTCACAGCCGCACTGCGGAAAGCTGACATGGGATGCGATTGCACGGCCGAGATTGCCCAGCCCGATCAGAATGGTGCGCCGGTGTCCTCTGATGCCGAGGATCCTGCCGATCTCATCGCGCAGCGCACGGACATTATAGCCGTAGCCCTGCTGGCCGAAGCCGCCGAAGCA
>JAFYBM010000275.1 GCA_017540225.1 Oscillospiraceae bacterium
AATACCCATATGCACAAACTGGGAGAGGAGGCAGAGGCGTTTACCTGTGAAAGCACCGGTGCAGGCGCAGCCTCGCTGATTATGCGGACGGAGGACGGCAAGCGCTCCTTCAAGGTTGCTCTGGCGCAGCCGGAGGGTTCGTCCTATGCAAAGGATATTGCTGAAAAGTACGGCGTGACCTATGATATGCTCGTCAGCGGATAATAAAAAGCAAAAACGGAGACGGAGTGATGTCATATGATAAAAACATTGATTATAACCGGTATGATATTCGCTGTTATCCTTTTCTGTATTGATCTGTTTGTGCTTCAATATCCGAAATTGAAGAACAATCCGAAAGAGCGTAAATGGTACAAAATCACAGGCAATGATATGCTGTGTTCAGACGGCAGCCGATATAAGGCATTCTTCCGGAAAGGCACTGAAAACAAGGTGCTTATCTATTTTGCGGGCGGCGGTGTCAGCATCAGTGCGGAAACTGCAAGGGAGGATATGTTCATCCGCAAAGTCGCGCCGATTGATACATTTGCCAATCGCATGATGAATCGCGGCGGACTTGCGGCTCCGGCTGCGTGCAACCCGTTCAGGGACTGGACTGTCATCGCCCTGCCCTATGCAACGGGCGATTTTCACGCAGGTACGAATGATTTTGCATACACTGACAAGAACGGCAATCACAAAATACTTTATCATCACGGTTTCTGCAATTTTACTGCCGTAATGCGGAAAGCGCTGAATCTCGGCGGTATCAGCGATCCCGAAGCTGTTTTGGTAACCGGATACAGCGCAGGTGCAGGAGGAGCTTCGCTGCTTGCAAGCGATGTGTTTACAACTTATTTCCCGAACGCAAAAAGCAAGACCGTGCTGGTTGATTCCATGCTGCTGCGCATGAAGGACTGGCACCGTATTTCGGCTGACGTATGGAAAAGCCCGCCGGAAATCGCAGACAGGCTCCGAACCGATAATCTTGTGCTTGACAGTCTGAAAGCACTGCGTGAAGACTTCGGAGATGCCGTGACGATCCTGTTTGACTGCTCTGTCCGTGACGGGGAGCTTGCAAAGGCGCAGAATCTCTTTGATACCGGAAAACCGGAGGTCGATGAAGCAAAAGGCGATCTGTTCCAGCATACACTAAAGGATACAATCCCTGATCTCAAGAGAATCGGCGCATATCTGTATATCTGGGACGGACTGAAATGGTATGATGATCCCCGGAACCTGACGATGCATACCATAATTGTCACGCCTGATGTGTATTCTGATCCGGATGCATTCGGTATCTCTGTCGCAGAGTGGGCATACAATGCTGCAAACGGTGAGATGCAGGATTACGGGCTTGAACTTGCGGATAAGGTGTATGAGAAAACATCAGCTGCCGCGCTTCGCCGTGAGATATGAGCTTTCCGTATTCCGGTGCAGAATGACAGATTGGCAACCGGAATCGGCCTTTCATACTTGATGATTTCATTGTATCAGCACAAAAACAGGCAGTCCGAAAGACTGCCTGTTTTTCGTGTTTTCAGCTGATCTTCTGGAAGCCCATCTGATCGCCCTTGTGCTCTTTGCCGTCCTGCCAGAAGAGCGTGCCGCCTCTGACGCTGAATTTTGCAGTGCCGTCATTGTAGACCTCAGTGCGTGTTTCGGTGCCGTCTGCTGCCTTGACGATATGTGTCAGCTTGCCGCCGCCGAGGCATTCCATATAGGTGCCGTCCTCGCTGTATGTGCAGCCGTATTCCCAGACATTGTCTTCCGATGCGCTGTCAGCCCAGTGAATCTCAACAAAGCCGAGATCACCGATCCGAATTGAGCATCTGTCACACTGCCATGTGCCGATATATTCGTCAAACGGGTTTTCATCGCCGTCTTTTCTGACCATGCGCTGTGTGCCGCCGTTTCCGAAATAGAAGATGTCCTTGTCGTTCTGACCGCAATATGTACCGTTCCAGAATGTGCTTCCGTTTTCATAGAATGCAAAGAACGGAACCTTGCTGCCGTCGGAGAATTCATCATACTCAATCTTGACGGTTCCCTTTTTCAGGGCGGAGCCGTTGGACGGCTGGAAGGAATATGTGCTGTCTGCATTCACTGTCACAAAGCCCGCATTGTTATATACTTCGCCGTTCTGCGGATCCTGCTCCTGATAGTTCCATTCACCGACAAGATTCCGGATATCTGTTTCTCCGGATGAAGTGTTCTGTGCAGCGGCAGCGGCTGCACGGACAAAGTGCATTGCACCGTCCTGACCGGAGTACAGATCATTCTGCGGAGAATCGCTTTTCCGGAAGCCCGTCCAGATCTTTCCTTCGGCATCGTAGAAGTTATACCAGAATACCTTTGAACCGTCCGGATTCTCCGATGCTTCGAGTTTGACGGTACCGTTCTGTGTCCCGCTGCCTTTGAATGCGAGCGAATAGCTGCCGTCCGCCTTGATGGTTAAGGTTCTGGAATCAAGCGTATCTGCTTCGTTCCATGTTCCGGCAATATCCTTGAGATCCGCGGATGCCGAAGTGACATTTCCGTTCTGATCGGTTGTCTGTCCGAGGCTGACATTGACATCACCGTTGGAATCGACGGTTACATCCACGGGCTGACCGTTGACCTTGATATCTGCATCATCCAGCATAGATACTGCGATATCCGCTGCATTTGACATTGTTTCATCATTGATATTGATGCTGCATCCGGTCAGGTAGATTGCTGCGCTCAGAATTGCGATTGCGATAACTTGCTTTTTCATGGTTCATTCTCCTTTTCATCAACAGGTGATTTTCATTTGTTTTGTCAGCTCTCTTGCTGACAATGCCATTATAGCAGATGAAAAGGGGTTTGTGTGCAGAATTACAAATTTGTAATTGCAATCTTTTTCAGGCTTGAAATGCGCCGGTTTTATCATATTATAGTAAAAACAGGCAGCCCGAAAGACTGCCTGTTTCAGATGTATTATTTTTGCCGGATAAAATGCGGCTCGCCGGATTGATAGCCGTAAAGATCGGTCGGCTGCACTGTATCAACTGCATCCACCGCAAAAGATAATTCTCCGCTGTCCGTATAGAAGGAGAAGCAGAATTCCTTTTCGCCGCTCTGATTGCGCAGATATTGCAGCCTTACTTCCCCTCTGACGGATTTGCCGTCCGCGCCGGTCAGCTCAAATCTGCCGCGGGAATCGGTTCTGCCTTCGTCGATTTCCAGTATCCCGCCGCTGCCGTCTGCATTCTTCCACATACCGTACAGTGCTGCAACGCTGATGCTGCCGGCAGGGAGGAGCACAGGTTCATAAAAACCCCACGCATTCGGCTGTTCATAATCCTCCACGCTGACAAGCCTGCCGTCCTCCGGATTGTCATCCTGATAGGTATTCGGTGTCAGGGGATCGGGCGTGAACCGCAGATACAGCCGGTTTTCGCTGTCATAGAATGCGAAGCAGTCCTTTTCGGCTTTGACTGTTCCGGTTGTCACAAGATCGCTGTAGAGCTGTGTTTCCGTGAATGTGCCGTCTGCCTGAATCACAAACAGGATCCGGACTTCCTGATCCGGATTCAGATAATACCATTCGCCGGTCAGTGCGGAAATATTCATCTCCGGCTGTGTATTTAGAAAATCCCTGATTGAAAAATCACGGTTGATGCGATTCAGCGTCGCAATGACCCTGCCGTTCATCAATTCAGCGGTCATACGGGTTCTGTCCTCGCTGACCTTAAACACCATGCTGACAGGATGATTCAGACTGACCGTATCGGCCGTCAGGATATTGTCGTGTTCGGAGATTGTTGCCGGATGCGTTTCCGTTCCGACCGTCAGCGATGATTGCCCTGATTCGTTCAGATCAAGTCCGACATAATAGCTTCTGTGTACCGGATCGGACAGGTCATATGCAACATGTTCGCCGGAATCTTTGGTAAAGGAAACCGTTTCCCATTTGCCGTACAGCATATTGGCTGCGGATACGCCGCCGGAACTGCCTGTATTGCTGCGCCTGCCCTGCGCTGCTGCTGTTTCTGCCGCGCCGGCAGCAGCAACGGTCTGATTTGTTACAGTCGTTGTTTTCTTCTTTTCAGCAGTTGCCTGCCGGTCTGTTGTTTCGGTTTCACTGGTTATTGCAGTGTCCGTTTCAGTGCTGCTGACCGCTGTTCCGGATACTGTCGTTTCAACCGGTATGACCGGAACAGCGTTTTCCTGAATGTTCAGATCATTGTGCCTGCCGCAGCCGGTCAGACAGATCACTGCACCAAGCATCACCGGTATGAACCATTGAATCTTCATGTTTCTTGCTCCTTTTTCGCATGAAATGCTGTTATAATACTTTTATTATAACAGATCATGCGGCGCTCCGGTGCGAAATTACAGATTTGTAATTGCATCAGAAGATCACTCTGCGCAGGACATATTCGCCGTCTGCGGTCGATGCGATCTCATAGGTGCTCATTTCATCCATAGCAAGATGCTTTTTCAGGCGGGAGATATTGACACGGATGGTATTCTTGCTGTCCTCGACATCGCAGCCGTAGATTTTTTCATAGATTTCGTGATAGCTGATGCGAGAGCCGAGCCGTGATGCCAGCAGATAAAGGATCTGCAATTCTCTTTGCGGCAGGGAGCATTCACTGCCGTCCAGCTCCGCCGTACCGGAAAACAGGTCGATCGTTAAATCCGGCAGCTCAATGCGCGGATGCTGTGCCTCGGGCTTTGCATTGCGGCGGAGCTGAGCTTCGATGCGCGCCTTCAGCACATTCAGGTCATAAGGCTTTGTGATATAGTCATCGCCGCCGCTGCGGAAGCCCTTGATGACATCGTCGTTTTCATCGCGTGCGGTAAGGAAGATGACCGGTGCCTGCGTTTTCTGCCGCAGAATCGTGCAGAAGTCCATGCCGTCGCCGTCCGGCAGCATCACATCCAGCAATACCAGATCGGGCACGCATTCCTCCAGCAGAAACGCTGCCTGCTGCACCGAATCGGCACAGTGAACGTCATAGCCTTCTTTTTCCAGAAAGCTCTGATTGATTCGCATGATGTCGGAATCGTCCTCGACAAGCAAAATATGTGCCATAATGACCTCCGTGATTACAAAATCGTAATTCTGTTTGATTTTCAGTGAAAATATGGTATAATAGACTCACAGCCCGTGAAAGGAGTGAAGATCTTGGAAAAAGAAATATCTCCAAGCCGTTCGCTGCGGCGAAAGCTGTTGATTGCACTGATCTCGTGTCTGATCGCCGTACTCGGTATCTGCACGGTGATTTTCAATATGATCTATCAGCAGGCATCGGTGAATGTCAACCTGTATTCCGGCGCACTTGCCGGACAGACCGTTACTGCTGTATCCGATGCGTATTACCAGCAGTTTCTTTCCGCGCAGCAGCAGTATCTGCAAGACTTCGGCAGGGAGATTTCGCTGCTGTATCAGAATGCAGACACAGATATTTCCTATGATGATCTGCGGGATCATGCGCAGGCTTATTTCAGAAGTGCCGATGCGTTCTTTTTATATGACGGCACGGTACTGTGCAGCTATGAAATGGAAACGGATGCGATTGCAGATGCGGTCATGCAGGAAGCGACTGCCGTGTTCGATCTGAAAGCGGCGGAATCGCCGGAATCCTACGGCAATCAGAGCGATTTTTCCGGCTGGCTCAATGTCTGCATGAATCAGCCGTGCGGCGCATACGCCAAGGAGGGTGCAGGCTTTGTCATTGCGTGGGACAATCTCTGCAATTATTCCGGCAGGAATCTTTGCTTCGGGCTGCTTACGCTGAATGTCAACGGCTGGGCTGAACCGGTCAGAAACAGTGCGGACGAGCAGACCGAAACCCTGCTGAACAACATGGACAGCCTCTTCCGGAAGTATATGTACATGATGATCGTTTCGGTGATCTGCGTATTTGCGCTGTTTCTGCTGATCTCTGCGATCCTTTCCAAAAAGATCGCCGATCCGGTTGTATCCGAGCATGCTATGCTGGTGCAGGTCAATGAGATGAAAACGACATTCCTCTCGGATGCATCGCACGAGCTGAAAACGCCGCTTGCCGCAATGTCCGGCTATGCGCAGGACGCAGAGCTGGATCTCATGAACGGCGGTGAACAATCAACTGTGCAGAACAAGCTCCGGCGCATTTCCTCCGAAGCAAACCGCATGGCACTGATGGTCACACAGATTCTTGACGCAACGCGCATTGAGGAGGGGAGAATGGTACTCGAAAAAGCCCCCTGCGATTTGGACGCACTGGTACGCAAGACGGTCGAAACCTATTTTGCAGTGCTGAACAAAAACAATAACCGTCTGATTCTCCGTATCCCGATTGATCTGCCGAAGGTTGATGCGGACAGTACGAGATTGCAGCGCGTGTTCGTCAATCTGATCTCCAATGCGCTCAAGCATACCAAAAACGGCACAGTACTCATCAAAGCGGAAGCCGATGACAAGACAGTGACAGTGACGGTCAAAGATACCGGCAGCGGCATTTCGCCGGAGGATCTGCCCCATATCTGGGAGCGGTACTATAAGGGCAAGCACTCCGAAACCGGCACGGGGCTTGGTTTGTTTATCGTCAGATTCATTGTGGAATCGCACGGCGGCACCATAAATGTTGAGAGTGAACAGGGGAAAGGGACTGCATTCACCTTTACGCTGCCGCTTGCGGCGAAGCAGATTGCAGATTCCTGTGATAATCCGATTGAGCAGATACTCCGGCAATAACCGGATTGCACATTTTGTGTTCGGCGGCGCAAACCGCACAATCAAAAGCCAACTGTTTCAGTAAAAAACGGACTGCCTGCGAAGCAGAGGTTTCGCAGGCAGTTTTATTATATCATAGTTCGCAGAAAAAAACAATGCTTTTCGGTGATCTTTGTACTCATTATAGCATAGTTCGGCGGATAGGTCAATCAAAATGTGAGCGAGGTATCTTAGAGGCAGAGAAGATGTATCCAGCTAAGATGATTCCCGCTCTGATATTGCGTATTGTTTAACCCGAATAGATATATTTTACCAAGAAATCCTGACTGTCTGGTTCCTTGTTGCCAATATCATGGGACGACATAGTATTGGAAGAACAGCAGGTACTTTCAATAAGGATCCTGACACTGATAAAGTGAACTGAATGACAACAAGAAAAGCAAATGTATCACAGCGGTCAATACAGAGCTGGTTTGTTCAGAAAAATATGTATTGTCTAATTTATATAGAATTCTTTCGACAGCAGGCGAAACGCGCTTTCGGTTTGTAGAATCCGCATAAACTGCTTGACGCTTCAATGGAAAACAGTATATAATATATAATGGGTTAATCTACCAAAACTTTTGCTGCACGGACTGCGTTCGCTGCCGACTGCAACCCACAATCCCTACAACACAAAGCGGAGGAAAACAACATGAATCAACATCATCTCATTCTCAACCGACAGACACATTTGTTTTTGAAGCGGGTCATCAGTATTCTGATTGCCGTCTGCATATCGGTCGGGCTGCTGCGCAGTATGCCGGATTGCTATCTGCTCTGCGGCCACGCGCTCGGCGGAATCTATGAATACGAATATGACGGAATGGAGTATTATGTCGAATGGGATGACTCAGAATACGGTGTGGGCGTTTGCTTCTATCACTGTGAATACTGTTCTCAGGGCTTCGGCCGCGAATTCGATGACGGTGACCACGAGGGATGCATTGCCGATATGCTGGGTGAGGATATGCTGGAATGCGGCCACTGCGTAGAATGCGCAGGGGACTATCACTGCTATCACTGCGGCGGCTGCTATGAGGCAGGGGATGTCGAGGAATGCCCATTCTGCAATTCCATGCTGTGCATCGACTGTCATGAGGATACCTATTACTGTGATATATGCGGCAACTGCCGTCTGGAAGACGGTGCAACCGGCGAATACCTGAAGGGCACCCAGATCCATTTTCCGGGCTGCAATGCGATCTGCGATGAATGCTTCAATGATTACGAGATCTGTGTGCAGTGCGGAAACTTTCTCTCGTTCGCCGGCGGCGAATACTGCGTCTATGACGAGCTGGGCATGGACTGGTGCCCGGAGCACGGCCTCTGCGGTCACTGCATGGAGGATGCGGGCAGTCTGGAAGGCACCGAGCACTGCTGGAACTGCGCCGCCTGCAACCAGACTGTCGAGCTCTGCGATGAATGCGGCCTCTGCGAAAACTGTGCGCCGGGACTCACCCACTGTGAGGTATGCGAGCACTGCTTCAATGCGGAAGTAGAGATGTGCGCAAGCGACGGCGATCACTGTGTGGTCTGCTGCGAAGATAATGACTGGATCTGCGAGCAGTGCGGGGAATGCGCCGAGGCCAAGGGGCTGGAGATCTGTCCGGACTGCCTGCTCTGCGAGGAATGCTGCCAGCAAAACAGCGAGGATGAGGGCTGCACCCACGGCTACTGCATTCTTTCCTCCGATTACGAGGAGCACCTCTGCACGGAGTGTGCGCGGTGCCCGGAGGATACCGAATGTGAATACTGCGGAATGTGCGAGAACTGCGCTGCCGATTATCACTGCGAGCACGACATTTGTCCGGATAACGATTCGGAATGGGAGGAGCATCTCTGCGAAAACTGCGGCGACTGCTTTGAGCTGGATGACCTTTGCGAATACTGTCATATGTGTGAGAGCTGCTGGGAGCACTGCGAGCACGATATCTGCCCGGAGAGTTCGGATTATGACGATCACTTCTTCTGTCCGGAATGCGATGACTGCTTTGAGGATGACGAAATCTGCGAGATCTGCGGGCTGTGTTTGGACTGCTGCCGGAGAGCAACCCTCGATCTCGGCTGTCAGCATGAAATCTGCATCAAATCCGCGGAATTTCAGAAGCATTACTGCTTTGCGGATTTCCGCTGCCTCGAATTCTGTGATCACAATGACTGCGAGCACGCGGATGTGGACACAATCTGGTCAATGAACGCCTCATCGCACTGGCACATCTGCAATAACTGCGGCTCCGCCGTGGATACAGCGCCGCATGAAGCGGGCGAACCGGTCATCATCCGCACGCCGAACCCGCTGACCCGTCAGAACGGTGTTGCGAAGATCAGCTGCAAAGAATGCGGCATATTCATGTATACCGAATCCATCCAGTATGTTGATATTCCGACGGACGGCTCGCCGTATATTCTCAGCCAGCCGAAGGATTACATCGGCCGCGTGAGCGACTTCAATACCGATCCGCTGCGCACGACATTTACCGTGCTGGCAGCGGGCGAGAACCTGACCTATCAGTGGTACCGGTACTATGAGCCGCAGAATAAAACAACCAAGCTGGAGGATAACGACAGTATACACGGTGCAAATTCAAGAGCTCTGACTGTTGCGATTACAACGGAAGCCTGCCATGATCCCTTCGGCTATTACTGTGTTGTCAGCAACCAGAACGGCAGCGTGCAGAGCTTCACTGTATATGAAAAAGCGCACCATACTTTCAATGCAAACAGCGAATATAAACGCTATGATGACGGCACCCATGCGCGCATCTGCATCGGCGAGAACTGCGAAGTCGCCGAAGACAGGTGTGAACCGCATAAATTCGGAGACTGGTTTGTATATAAGGTCGCTACGGCATTTGAAAACGGCATCCGCCGCCATGAATGCACGGTCTGCGGCGCTGCAGCCGATATTTCCATTGCCGCTGTCGGCAAAAACCATAAGCACAGCTATGACTTCAAACACTGGAACAGCAAGAATCACTGGCTGGAATGCAAATGCGGCCTGAAGGATCTTTCCACACAGAAGCCGCACGCCTTCAAGGACTGGGAAACGGTCAAAGCGGCGACCGAAATGCACAGCGGTCAGAAGAAGCGCAGCTGCACAGGCTGTGATTATATCGAATATGCGGAGATCGAGAAGCTGCCGCATACGCATAATTTCACGGATGTCAAAGACAAGAAGAACGGCAAATTCGGTCTGCCTGACAAATATGCGCTGCCGAACGGCGGTTTCAATTCTGAATATCATTACCGCTTCTGCACCGGCTGCACCAGCAGAAAGATTGAAGCGCATTCCTACGGTCCGTGGCACATCCTGCACAGCTCCTTCACAGACAAAAAGACCGGTGAATTCCATGAGGGCACAGCGGAGCGCTTCTGCACGGAATGCGGGCATTCGATGCAGGTGAGCTTCTCCGGAAAGTACCCGATCATGACATGGGTCTATAATCCGGATTCCGATTACGGCTACGGCGGTGCCACGATCAACGGCGCGGTTGCCGGTGATCCCGGCGAGAAGATCACCCTGACAGTCGATATTGCCGAGGGATATACCTTTGGCCGCGGCCAATCAAATGTCTCCCTCTATTACAACGGCTGGTCACTGTCTGAGGTGCGCCGGGATGAGGGAATAGAGATCTACGGCAAGTGGCACGGCTATATGAACTATGAAATATCAGATTTTGAAGCCAATGAAGACGGCACGGCGACCTTTACCATGCCGGACGGCCCGATCGCACTGATGTTCATGATCGGAAAATGTGATCACAAGGACCGCGGTACCGTTCCGGATCATGTGGATCCGAGCTGCACGGGCTACGGCGGCAATGTTCTGCGCTGTGCGGAGTGCGGCGTAATCGTAAAAGAGGTCACACGCGAAGACCCGATCGGACACCTGTATTCATGGGAGAAATGGCTGAATTCGGGCGACTGCTACAATAAGCGCACCATGCGGGAAAAATGCATCCGCTGCGGCAAAAAGCGCGAAAAAGCAGAGGACTATGTTCACAAGCTGGAAAAAAAGCAAGGCAGGATCGAGCCATCCTGCAAGACACCGGGCCACAACGAAATAGATATCTGCACACTCTGCGGCACAATCATTGACCCCGGCCCGATCAAGCCGATCGGCAAGCACGACTGGGGCAGCTGGGAAACACTGGTCAAATCGACCACGCGCACCAAGGGATTAGAACAGCGCAAATGCGAAGTGTGCGGCGAAATAGAGACGCGCAAAACTGATTTCAGCGGCCCCGATTACCGGATTATTCCGGAAAATTCAAAGCTCTATTTCAATTATGAATACGGCGATGCGGTCGAATCACAGACCGTTAAAATCAAGTCCATCGGCAGAGATAAGGTCACTTCCCTGATGGATGTCGCCGCAAACATCGGCCAGTATTATGATGTGGTGCTCGGCGAGGATATGCAGGTGACCGTGACGCCGAAGCCGACAGGCATCGTTATCGGCGGCACTTCCGGTGTAGAGCAGCTTATCAAAATCATGAGTGCAAAATCCGATGAAAACGGCGATCTTGTATCCACACCGCTCACGGTTGTTTCCAATATCACCTATCCGAAGGGCAGATTCCATATCGCCCTGAACGGCGCAAAGCTCCGTATATATGACCCTGTGCTGAAGGATTTTGAGACAAAAGAGCGCTCCGAAGCAGATCTCGCTGCCGGTACAGTCGTCCGCATCACAGCAGATAACGAGACCGGATTCCGGCGCTGGGTGATGGAAGATACCGGCGGAATGGCCGCAGCATGGCTCAAAGAATCCAAGCAGGAGGAGGAATCCACAACCTATCTTGCAATCCCGTCGAACGATCTCACCGTGACTGCTGCGGATTCGACACTGAAAAAGGCGAATTTCACCATTCCGGTTCCCGTTGCCGGCGAGGGCATGAACATTGATTACGAATCCTGCGAAGCCGATGACTACGGCATCCACCTGCCCGGTGTTTCCAAGTGGCAGACATATGAGGACGGCGCATACAAGGATGTTTCCGGTAACTGTGAAGCAGACCGGCTCTATTATCTCGAACTGACTGCGGTCATCAACGGCTACCTCTGGAATATGGACGGCGACAAGCTGCTGACGGAGATCACTGTCAACGGCGAGGCACCGGTCAAACCGGCAGAAGTGGAGAACAAAACTCTGCGTGCAATGTATGCGGTGCTGCCGCAGCAGACGGCTGCGCCCGTGACCATTGCGGGCAAATCGCTCACGATCCCCTATGTCGCCGCGGTCGGTAAAGATGCGGTGAAGATCACAGGCTTTGAGAAGGTTTCCGGCATTTCCAATCTGACACTGAAGGATAACGGCGACGGCACGATCAGCGTGACGATCCCCGAAAACGCAAAGGCCGGCGATTATCTGTATTATGCAAAGCTGCAAATCGGCGATACTGCCGCTGTTACCGCAGTGCCGGTCAAGGTCACAAAGGCTGTGGAAATCAGCTTTGATGCAAACGGCGGAACCGGCATCATGCAGCCGGTCAAGGCGACTGTCGGCGAACAGTTTGTGCTGCCGGAATGCACGTTTGGAGCCCCCTACGAAATGGAATTCGGAAGCTGGGAGCAGGGCAAGCCCGGTGAGAAGATCACCATTGCCGGCGATACGGTCATCAAAGCGCAGTGGGTTTCGCATACGCACAAGACTGAACTCGTGCCGGCGAAAGAACCGACCTGCACCGAATACGGCAATGTAGAATATTATTACTGCGCAGGCTGCGGCAAGATGTTTAACGATGCCACGGCAGCGATAGAAGCTCCGACAGTTGACTTCTTCCTGCTTCCGCCGACCGGCCATTCTCTGAAGCCCGTTCCCGCAGCCGAACCGAACTGCACAGAGGACGGCAACACGGCGTATTATGCGTGCGAAAAGTGCGGCGAATGGTTTGAGGACGAAGCCGGCACCAAGCCAATCACCGATCACAGCAAGACGGTCATTGCGAAAAAGGGACATGACTGGGGCGATGTCAGCTATGTCTGGGCGGATGATCTCAGCTCCGTGACCGCAAAGCGTGTCTGCAAAACAGATGCAGCACACATCGAAAGCGAAAAGGTCAATACTGTTAAGAATGAGCAGGCACCGACCGAAACGGAAAAGGGCAGCATCACTTATACTGCAAAATTTACAAATCCTGCATTTGCAGAGCAGAAACGGGTTGTAGAGATCCCGATGCTGACAACAACGGCACCGGCTGTCACCACAACGGAGAAAGCGACAACCGTGAAAACAACCACGACAACCGCAAAGCAGACGACTGCTGCGCCGAAAGCGACTACCACGACCGCAAAGCAGACGACTGCTGCGCCGAAAGCGACTACCACGACCGCAAAGCAGACGACTGCTGCGCCGAAAGTGACTACCACAACCGCAAAGCAGACAACTGCTGCGCCGAAAGTGACTACCACAACCGCAAAGGAGACGACTGCTGCACCGAAAGCGACTACCACAACCGCAAAGCAGACGACTGCTGCGCCGAAAGCGACTACCACGACCGCAAAGCAGACGACTGCTGCGCCGAAAGTGACTACCACAACCGCAGCTGCAGTCACAACGGCGGAAGCGCCGGTGACAACTGTTACCAGTGCCAAGCCTGAAGCTATGCTCAGCGGAGATTTCAACGGAGACGGCTCGGTTTCAGTTGCCGATGCGGTGCTGCTGGCTCGCTTTACAGGAGAGGATCAAACGCTGAGTGATGCATTGATCGGCAAAATACTGAGCGCAAATCCCGATCAGGATCACGACGGCTTCATTACCATCATGGATGTGGCAGCAATTCTGAAAGTCGTTTTTGAAGCGCACTGATGACAGGGGCATGAAACCCACAGATAAATCATAGAAAACAGGCAGATACCTCAGCAATGAAGTATCTGCCTGTTTTGGTTTGTCGGGAAAATCTCCTATTCTGATCCGGAAACTTAATACAAATTCTGAATGGTACCGGATGGGAAACTTTAAGCGTTTCTGTAATATTTGCAGCACCTTCGGGAATTTCGTCAGATCCCGCGCATTCCCGTCCGTACTGAGCAGCATATCCTCAATGCGCACGCCGAATTTCCTTGTAAGATAGATCTCCGGTTCATTCGCTGTTTCCGTAAATGGCGCGGACTGACGCAGCAGGATCTTGGTGAAGCAGTCGGCTTCGGCAAGGGATGCGCTGATGTGCGCATCGGGAAGTATGAGACCAATGTCAAAAAGCCGTGCGATGAAACGCTGCTTTCAATCGCGGAACTGGCCCGATACTGCCGACGACTGCGGCAAGCATCTGCCGTCCAAGCAGTGGCGGGACAACACCACAGCCACTGAGGACACAGAATAATTTCCGTTTTCCACCTGTTATCAAACTGTTATCAAAGCAAAAGCGAAGCCCTGAAAACCCGCTATTCTGCGAAGTTTTCAGAGCTTTGTTTATTATTCCCACTCGCTCCTTGAACCGTAATCTTAACCAGTTTGAGTTAAGTTTTATCGCTTGTGGTATCTCTATTATCTCAGTTGTCTGTCAGATTTTGAGTATCTGATTTTTTGTTGCCATTGTGTTGCCAACCTACATTTCAAAAGAGCCCCATCATTTTAGCGTTTATTAGATCAGCAGTAACATTTGCTCCCAAACAAATTAAGTATTCTTTTAAACCAGATAAGGCTGATTTTATTAGTAAGGGACTTTTCTTTTCAATTATTTTTGTCTCAACCTCATCAACTAATTCATTTGCATTATCCATGTCATCGGGAGAAAGCTGTTCGTTTTTTAAGCTCTCTCTTATTTCATTAGCTAATTCAGTACCAATATCTATATTCATTGTAACGGTATTGTTATCTCCGCTTGTTATCTGAGTTTTTTCTACATTTCCATTGATAACTGTCCCATAGTAATTATTGATTTGCTGTGGAACTTCTTTAGCCGCATCGGTTTCGGTTTGATTGAATATCATTTCATCACCTTTAATTCCTTGTTTTTCCAAAGTTAATGTCCATTCTAATAAACAGTTCTTGACCTTGTCAATTATTTCATTCAATAAATGCAGACTGAAACTAACAATATAACTTGTAGGAAATGGTGCGGTGCACATTTTATCAATAGTTCGTGCTGCATCGGCTGGAATATTGATCTGAAAACTACTTGAATCTGATTTTGAACTCAACTCAATAATAGCACTGATCGAATCTTTTAACTTTCGGTTGCATATTGTTTCCTCCATTTTTCCATCCTGGAATAATACAGGTGTCCAACCATGATAAGGATTAAATGCTTTTAATACTCCCATAATTTGTCGGTATTCGGGTATTTCTTTCTCATCGCATTTATATCCGTTTAGTTCAGAGAGTATCCAACTATCAAATTCTGTAAGATTTAATTTTGATGCTATGATGTGTGCTTTACGTAATGCACTTACTATATCACAATTGGTAGATAAAAGATCACGTTGCAATTCTATAACTACGCTGCTCACAATAATTCCTCCCTCAATTATCGATATGATTAAAATGGATTATGTCAAAGAAGCAAATATATAACTTATCTACATTATACCACAATACCCGTATTATTTCAAGGGAATTCAGCTATATATTCTATTATTCCTGCCCCGATTTCTTCAGATTACAATCTCTGCACAGCATCTGCAAGTTCTCCGGAACGGTCTTGCCGCCTGCGTGCCAAGGTGTGATATGATCTGCGTGCATCTTATCGAAATCGAAGTGCTTTTTACATATCGGGCAGCTACCCTGCTGCTGTTCGTAGGCTGTGCGGGCATCTTCCTCGTCAAACTGACGCAGGCTCAGATATTTTTCTTTTCCTGTCAGCAGATATTCATATATACCGCTGTTCTTGGTGACTTCCTTGTCTGCCATGAGAGCGGTTA
>JAFYBM010000033.1 GCA_017540225.1 Oscillospiraceae bacterium
ACTGTGACTGGAGTTCAGACGTGTGCTCTTCCGATCTAGCAGCTTCCAGAGCGTGCGGGTATCGCTCTGCACGCCGTCGGTTCCGCTGATGACTAGCACGGCGTAATCGAGCACCTGCATCGTGCGTTCAGTCTCCGCCGAAAAATCCACATGTCCGGGCGTGTCCAGCAGCGTCACGACCGTATCGCCGAGCGTCACGGATGCCTGATGCGCAAACACCGTAATGCCGCGGCTGCGCTCGATTTCATTGGTATCCAGCCACGAATCGCCGTGATCGACGCGTCCGCGCTTCCGGATCTCGCCTGTGCGGAACAGAAGTGCTTCGGCAAGCGTCGTTTTTCCGGCATCGACATGTGCCATCAGACCGACTGTCAGCTGCTTCATACTGCCGCGTCCCCTTTCTGTATCGTTTCAAACGTAATTATTATGATTATACCACGGAAATGCGGCGTCTGTCAAGCTTGCATTTCCGGCGGTTCTGTGTTATAATAGTAGAGCAAATTTCGGGCAAAAAAAAACACGCATCATTCTCTGCACGCAGCAGAGAACGATACGCAGAGGGTTGTTTGCTCCCCATTGCAGCGGCAAGCGGGGAGCAACATGAAAAAAGGGGGATTTCGGGAGCAGCATTTGTCTCCCAAAAGGAAAATGTCAAATTGGAGGCGGTGCGCCGGATCAGTGCACCGGATGATATAAGAATCTGCCGAGTGCCTCGTTCAGCTTTGCCTGTTCAGCTTCATCCGTCACGAATGCTTCGAGCTGGATCGGCTGTTCACGGTCAAGCGTGAAGATGCCCATAATGGACTTGGCATCGACGGAATAGCTGCCGACATGAAGCTGTGCCTCAAAACGGAAGCGGCTCATGATGTTGACAAATTCTGCAACATCTGCGATCTCGGGGAGATGAACGGTCGTCACGTACATCAGAATTACCTCACTTTTTCGCTGGGCCGAATACGGCAGAATTGATTTTCGGAAAAACAACGGTGACGGGGCGCAGTGTCGGTCAGTGTGACGAGAGGGGGGACACTCTGGAGCCAGATCTCTGCTCCCGCGCACCAAGAAACGTTTTGGAGGGTTGTCATGAATTACCCTACGTAAAATATACACTACGGGCGCGAAAAAGTCAAGTGAAATCGGGCTTTTTTGTACACCTGACCGATTTTTCGCACAGGTTTCGCATTTCTTTTTTGCAATCCGAATAAACTGTTTGGATTGCACAATCTCGGATTGTTGAATTTGTGCACTATAAACAGGAGATTTTCATGAGATTCAAGATTATGACACTGGGCTGCAAGGTCAATCAGGCAGAGAGCTCCGGACTCGCGGAAACGCTGCGTCAGAGCGGGTTTTCGGATGCCGCGGAGACAGCGGATGCAGATGTACTCATCGTAAACAGCTGCGCCGTCACCGCGGAGAGCGTCCGCAAGACCAAACAGATGCTCCGCAGCCTGAAGCGGAAGAATCCCGCAGCAAAGCTCATCCTGACCGGATGCTGGCCGCAGGCGTTTCCGGATGACGATTTCGGCGATGCGGACTTCATCACCGGAACAAAGAACCGCGATGCGCTGCTGCAATGGCTTGCCGATGCACAGGCACAGGCTGCCGGTCAGACCGCGCAGATCTCACCGTATCAGTCGGGCGATGCGTTCTCGCCGCTCCCCTGCGCGGATACCACGCGAACACGCGCCTTTCTGAAAATTCAGGACGGCTGCAACCAGTTTTGCAGCTATTGCATCATCCCCTTTGCACGCGGCAGATGCCGATCCATGCCGGCGGAACGGCTGGAAGCAGAGGCGGAGCGACTCGCAAAGGAAGGCTTCCGCGAGATCGTGCTCACCGGCATCAACATCGGATTTTTCGGCATGGATACCGGTCAGCCGCTCGCAGATGCGGTCGCTGTCTGTGCAAAACAGCCCGGCTTTCTGCGGGTGCGGCTCGGCTCCCTCGAACCGGAGCGCATGGACACGGAAACGCTCGAAGCGCTCGCTGCATGCGAGAAATTCTGTCCGCAGTTTCATCTGTCGCTCCAGAGCGGCTGCGACAGCGTGCTCAAGCGCATGAACCGCCGCTATACCGCTGCGGATTACCGCGCACTTGCCGAAAAAATCCACAGCATCTTCCCGCATGCCGCCCTGACCACCGACGTCATTGTCGGATTCCCCGGCGAAACGGAAGCGGATTTCGAGGAAACGCTCCGCTTTGTGCAGGAGATCGGCTTTGCGAAGGTGCATGTGTTCCCCTATTCGCCGCGCACCGGCACACGCGCCGCGGAATTTCCCGATCAGATCCCGCAGCCGGAAAAAGTCCGCCGCGCTGCCCGCCTGACGGCACTTGCAAACGAGATCCGCCGCACGCATCTCTCCCGCATGGTCGGGGAGACTGCCGAAGTGCTTGTCGAGGGTGAGAAACAGCAAAATGCACAGCGGTTTTACCAAGGTCACACGCCGGATGGTACACTTGTGAAAATTTTTCCGGAAAATGCAGAAAAGGGTTTGCACAATTCCGTGATTTGTGTTACAATAGAGGGGTATGAGGATGATTGTCTGGTCGGCAGACCGCAGCCGGTTCCGGAACCGGACTGACCGCCAGGTGTTCCGTGCCCGCACATCCGATTCCTCACTATCAATCTATGACGATGGAGGCTGATTTGTTCATGGCTGTTTATCGTATTTATACCGAGAAAAAGCCGCAATATGCCGTAGAAGCACAGTCC
>JAFYBM010000276.1 GCA_017540225.1 Oscillospiraceae bacterium
CTGCTTCCGCTTTTCAAATTCCTCATCGGTGAGAATGCCGAGATCATGCTGCTTTTCCAGACCGCGCAGCAGCTTGACCGTCTCCGGCGCATGAAGATTCGGGACCGGCTTGCCGAAAGCCTCCGCCGGGGGCTTCGCGATCACAAAATGGATTTTCTTACCCATTTCCGTGAACATGTTTTCATGCTCCGTCCGGATGTTGTCGGCGGGCTCGTCTGCGTGGAGATCGAATGTGTGATGCAGGATCTCCCAGCCGGATTCCTTGAAATATTCCAGCGATTCCTCGAATAGATCGCGGTCGTCGGTCTTGAAATGCAGCTCGCCGCGCAGAACGGCTGCATACTGCCGGAGCTGCCGCGGATGCGTCAGGCGGCGTTTTTTGTGGCCTTCCTTCGGCCACGGGTTGCAGAAATTGATGTAAATGCGGTCTACGCCGTCCGCCGGGGTGAGCACCTCGGAGAAGCGTTCGATATTGAGAATGGACAGCAGGATATTGTCCGGCTCCCTGCCTGCCTCCGAGAAGGCTTTTTCGGTCTTGCGCTTTGCCATGCCGAGCATCTCGCTCTTGATATCGAGCGCAAGATAATTGCATTCCGGATGCAGCACCGCCGCCTGCGAGACCCAGCCGCCCTTACCGCAGCCGAGCTCGACATAGAAAGGCTGCTCCGGCTTTGCGAAATGCGTCCGCCACTTGCCCGCGAGCGAAAAAGCGTCGTCCATGCAGAACGGCGAGGCGGCCAGCTCCGGCCTTGCCCATTTTTTGAATCGGATTCTCATAATTACCTGTCCTTGCTTTGAGATATAGTTATACTTATTATAGCACATAAATGTAGTTTTTTCAATGGGTGCGGGGTGAAAAAGTTTCGCGGGCAGAAAATGACCGCCTGCGGGGGGGGGCAGGCGGTCATAGATTGCTGTGATTATTTGAAGCCAAAGTTATCTCTATTCTAATATATTTTCATATCCCCAATATGTTATCTCTGTAACCCTCAACAAAACAGTTCCATATTGAATGTAATTCCCATAGGGTTTGTTCCACCAACTAGCTTCATTTCCAGTTAAAAAAGTAGCTTCGCCCGTACAATCAGTAGTTGATACCCCATGTGATTTCACTTTCCATTTTCTCTCATATTCCTTATTCTCGCTCGAGGCAGACAAATAACATGTGAAAACAGCTTCTGTTCCAGCACCATTATTGCTGCACTTAAAAGTCACATAGGGCTGCTTTTCTTTATCATTAATTGTGAATTCACACCATAGAAGCGCCTTTATGTCCTCATCATACACATAAGTCAAATCTTGAGATATTAGTTTTCTAGCCTGTACTGCAGTTGTTGTTTCAACTGGCTCAGTAACTATTTCTGTACTTTGTGTAGATACATCCGTTGTAGTTATAGGCTCATTTTTTTCAGACGTATTTCTCCCGCATCCGATAAATAATATGAAGCAAAAACTTACCATGAGCAAAAGTGCTGCTTTTAACTCTTTTTTCATAAACGTACCTCCGACGCTAATTAGCACCGCCTATTTATTATTTCAATCAATAAATTGGCACAATCCGTTTTATTTTATAGTACGCGGAATCAACTGGAGCTAAAACGGAAAAACTCCAAGATTGCCCCTCATCCAATGGTGGCGAATAGTCATAGTATGTATCTAGAATGCTTTTATTCTTATCAAAAAACGCAATTTCAATCGCCAAAGAAGAACCTTTCCCTACATTTGCTGTTATTGTTCCCTTAACATAAGAAGAATCAACATGATAATTAACCAGTGTAACACCCGTGGTAAGATATGGGCTGCTTGTCAAATCTTTTATTTTGCTTTTCGAGTTGCCACCGTCAACTATATATCCGAAACAGATTGCCAAAATGACTACAATGATTGCTATTATAGTGCCAGTTGAAAGAGAACTCTTATTAGACATATTTGATTCGTTTGCCTGCTGAACATCCGGTGATAAATTCTTTTCTTCAGTTGCTTTGCATTGTTCACAAACAATGTCAACTCCGTCATGCTCTTGACCGCATCTTATACAAAACTTTTTCATTTTAATCCTCATCTTCTCACTTTGGTAAATACTATTTACCACTTACAAGCTGATTATAGCATATAATATAGAAAATGTCAAGCACTATTTACCAAAATTTAGACAAGAGGCTGTATTATATGTTCAAATTGAAGACAAAGAGCGGTGCAAACAACATCACCGGCGGCCGTCTTGCGGCTCTGCGGCACCGGAAAGGCATCTCACAGCGGCAGCTTGCCCGCATGATGCAGCTTGCCGGATTTGATGTCGATCATCACTTTATCCGCAGAATCGAAAACGGCGAACGGTTCGTGACTGATATCGAACTGGTCGCACTGTCACGCGTGCTTTCTGTCCGGATTGATGAATTGATAGATGCTTCCGTTCCGATCGCGGACAGCGAATCAGAATAAGGACGAACACCATAAACAAGCGAAACAGCACCGATTCCGCATCGGGGCTGTTTCTTTTTTCTTGACATTCTCAATCCTCCGCAGTATAATAGTAGTAATCAAAAACCGGAGGAAATAAAGCAATGCAGGAAGAATTTACACGGACAGAAATGCTGCTCGGCGCGGACGCCATGGAGCGGCTCCGCAGCAGCAGGGTCGCGGTATTCGGCATCGGCGGGGTCGGCGGCTACGCGGCGGAGGCACTTGCGCGGTCAGGGGTCGGCACGCTTGACCTGACCGACAGCGACAAGGTCTGCCTCTCGAACCTGAACCGCCAGATCATTGCGCTGCACAGCACGGTCGGGCAGTACAAGGTCGATGCCGCCGCTGACCGTATTCACGATATCTGCCCGGAGACGACCGTCAACCGGCACTGCTGCTTTTTTCTGCCGGAAACCGCGGA
>JAFYBM010000277.1 GCA_017540225.1 Oscillospiraceae bacterium
CTGCCGTCATTGATGAGGACGGCTGTCTGCATTCCGGTGACCTCGCCCGCAGACTGCCGGACAGCGGCTACTTCAAGATCACCGGCCGTATCAAGGATATGATTATCCGCGGCGGCGAAAACCTCTATCCGAAGGAAATCGAGGACTTCATCTACACGCATCCGGCTGTCCGCGATGTGCAGGTCATCGGTGTGCCGGATAAGCAGTACGGTGAGGAGGCAATGGCCTGCGTGATCCTGAATGAGGGCGAAAGCGCGACTGAGGACGAAATCAAGGAATTTGTCCGCAGCCATATGGATAAAACAAAGGTTCCGCGCTATGTGCGATTTGTCAGCGAGTTCCCGATGAATGCAGCGGGCAAGATCCTCAAGTATAAAATGCGCGAGGAAGCAGTCGATTATCTGAATCTGCACGAAGCAAACAATATCGTAACCGCATAATATTCGTGATCCCCCGATACTGCAATCGGGGGATCTTTCGGTTGGCAGAAAAAAGCGCCGGTATTTTCATACCGGCGCTTTAGTATGCTTTGTAATTATTCTGCTGCTTCAGAGCTTTCCTCAGAGGATTCCTCCGCTGCCGGTTCGTCTGCGGCTTCTTCGCTGTCTGCTGCAGCGCCGCCGGTTCCGGTTACTGTGAAATCAACCTCAACCTTTGACCATGAGCTGAAATCATCCAGATTGATGATCTGCGAGGAGTATTCTCCGAATTCTCCGGTCACTGCGCCGTCTGCCGTATGCGCATCCTCAGGGAAGTTGTTGACCCACTGATTGTAGATGTTTGCACGCATTTCCTTGCCGTCGTCAGAAGAAGTGTAGTTCTTTGCCGTCATGGTGATCGGCTTGCCGTCTACGCGGATTTCCTTGATCTCAATGCACATATCCTTGCCGAAGAGCGTGGTTCCTTCCTTGACGATGACCGCTGCAAACGCGACACCGCCGCATTTGTAATCGCCGTCCGGATCGCCGCCGATCTCGAACTGTGCGCCCTTTGTGCCGGCATCGACACTGACTGTGTAGTCGCCGTCGCCGTCGATTTTCGGGCATTCCGCGCCGTAGGCGAGAATGGAGGTCGGTTTGCCGTCAAAGCTGACCCAGAACTGACCGTCATTGATATAAAGGAATGCATCGCCGTCGCCCGGTTCCGCGATTTCCTCAAATTCGATGTCCTCTGCCTCAACAACGGCAGCGGTCTCGGCTGCTTCTTCGGAGGATTCCTCCGCGGCGGTCGTGACAGCCCCTGCTTCGGAGGATTCGGCAGAGGAGGATTCTGCGGCTGGTTCGCCGCAGGCGGTGCAGACTGCAAGGAGCATTGCGGAGCTGCAAAGTGCAGCAAGCATTTTCAGTTTCATGTTCATAACCTCTTTCTTCATATTTATATATGTCGGCTTCTGATAATCGCAGGACGGTTTCCGGCGCATTTGGCCGAAAATGCCGTAAAATCCCGCTGATACTATCATACATCGTTTTAGCAAAAAGCGCAATTGACAAAAAGATGAATGTTCACAAAAACGCAGCACAATATTTGACAGTTTTCACAAAAATGAAGCAAAATCAGCTAACCGACGGGAAAATGCATGAATTATAGATCGGATTTTTGTGATCTTTGTCAAATATTCATTACGGAAAGGAAAGTGATAAATTGATTCCGCACAAATCAACGAAAAAATTATACGGAAAGTTTTTTTTAAGTAGGTATTTACAAAATTGAAAAAATATGCTATAATAATAAAAAAGTGTCCGCATAGAGATGGTACTATTTATATATTATGTTTGTAAGCGAGACGATACAGGGCGATTGACTTGCAGAGAGGAGGTGTGCTGCTGTGAAAAACGGGATCCGTATGTCTGATATTGCAAAGGAACTCGGCGTCAGCGTGGTGACAGTGTCGAATGCACTCAATGACCGCGGCGGTGTCAGCGAGGAAATGCGGCGCAGGATTCGTGAGCGTGCCTCTGAGCTTGGCTACCGGCCCTCTGCACCGCGCACGCCCCGCAAGGCAACGCCGGAGGTGCAGCAGGGCGGCAGCATCGGCATCATTACCAGCGAGCGCTTCGCGGATGTCCGCGGAACCTTCTACTGGTTCCTGACTGCCGGCGTTTCCAAGGAGCTGACACAGTGCAATCTTTATTCCGTCTACGAAAGTGTTTCGGAGGAGGCGGAGCGGAAATGCATCATGCCGCAGCTCGCCGCAGAACGGCAGGTGCGCGGCCTGATTGTTGTCGGGCAGCTCGCAACGGACTATCTTGAACAGCTCGCTGCACAGCATATCCCGATGCTGTTTCTCGATTTCTATGACAAGCACAGCGAGATCGACGCTGTAATCTCTGATAATTACTATGACAGCTACCTCATCACAGACCGGCTCGTGCAGCTCGGTCACCGGAAAATCGGTTTTATCGGCAATGTGACTGCAACCAGCAGCATCCAAGACCGGTTCCTCGGCTATGTGAAATGTCTGATGGAAAACGGGATCGAATACCGGCCGGAGTGGACATTGGATGACCGGATGGAAAACGGTCTGAATCTGCCGGAAATCGCATTTCCGGAAACCATGCCGACTGCGTTTGTCTGTAACTGCGATGAGACAGCGTTCCGCGTAATCGGTTCGCTGCAGCGGATGGGTCTGCGCGTGCCGGAGGATATTTCCGTCACCGGCTATGATAACTACACGGTATCCGATATGTGTGTGCCCGCGATCACAACCGTTGAGGTCGATCTCACGGAAATGGCGCATACGGCTGTTTCGCAGCTTCTGAAGCGGATCGAGAATCCGCAGAGGATTCCGGGACGCTATGTGATCCCCGGAAGAATCATTCTCAAGCAGTCGATGGCGCCGCCGCCGGCTATTTAGTCGAAACAACTAAAAATATACCTCAAAATTTGGCTGAATGCATAGTTGCAATCACCGGATTTCTGTGGTATAATATCTCTATGGATCTATGTGTGGCTATTGCTATGCCCATTTGCAGAACCGCTCTGCTGCGAGCTTTCGGGACACGGATGCTCAAAAACAGATTTCTCTGTTCTGGTCTGGGTGCACGGGTTGCACACGGATAATAACCGAAGCGCCGGCTTCGCTCGCTGCGCTTCAAGATCTCTATTATTCAAGGCTTGCAGGAGGTGGTTTTATGCCAATGAGTTTTGCTTATACAGCAAAGGATGCAGTCGGTAATGTCCGCAAGGGCGTTATGACAGCAGCGGATGAGCAGGAATTTCTGGCAAAAATCCGAGAAAAGGGAATGTTTGTCACCGAATACAAGGAGCGCCAGACGAACAC
>JAFYBM010000278.1 GCA_017540225.1 Oscillospiraceae bacterium
AGCCCGGCGAATAGGCAGTCAGCTCATATTCCCCGTTAATCAGCATCAGCACGACCTTGCCGTCATCATCAGCCTTATACAGCTTCTTTTTGCAGATGAGCATGGCTTTCGGTATGCCGTTTCCGGAGTTATCGGTGATATGGACTGTCACATCATTTTTGCACTTTTCCAGTTCAATCGTCAGCATTTGCTTCGTCAGGTATTTTGTTACATCTTCCACAGCATTTGCAGGCTCCCCAATCTCTGCAATGCTCGAATAAATGTCAATGCGGGCATTCCTTGCCAAATAATCATCGGCCGCAATGTGTGCAATGTTTTTGCCTCTTGTAAGGTAAACCTCCAGTTCGCCGTTCGCATTGGTATATAGCGAATCTCCGTAAGCATTATACATATTCTTGCCGTCAAAACAGCAAATATCTCCTGCGAGTGTCGGGAATGTCACCCGCGCATTTGCTACCGGCTTTTTCGTATCCTGATCGAGGACTTTCAGTTCGGCACGCAGTACCCTGTGCGGGCATTCGCCTTTTCCGAATTTGCTGTCGTCAATGGAATAATAGAACTTTCCGATATTGTATTTGATGTTGAGTAAATCAATGCTGCACTTGAAAACATGAAGAAATTCGCAGGTGAATTTAATGTTCACTATAAAGTTCACCTGAATATCAAGGCAGGCGATACAGTTATGGTATTCCGACCGTGGCTTTTGCTCCTCAGATAGCTGTGTGAATGAATGCGAAGCCGAATAGCTTGCAATAATCTCAACGCCGATTTCTCCCGTCATCTTTGCTTCGCAAAAGTGCTTTGTAACGATCCTAACGACGGGACGTAAATCCAGCCCGATAAAAATGCGGCCCTGCATTTTGAAGTCTAGCGAACGGGAATCCTCACTGGAAAGATCTTCTGCTTCTCCCCATAATACACCGCGGGAGCCTCTGGTTCCGTGCAGATGATACTGTAATTCCAATTCACCGCTGATGGTAATGGAAACAGCAGGTCTTATGCTGATATACACGCCTGCGCATGGTCTGAAACTCGCCTCGCCCAACGGAATATAGAAGGTTGCTTTACCTGTGACGGAAAAATCCACACCGATATCATATATAAAGTACTCTTCAAAATAGCCGGTTGTCATTGACAGATAGTATTTTGCGCCGGCGTTGAATGTACCACCGACATTCAGATTGATTTTGACCTCACCGGCACCTGAAACCCGAAAATCCTCATCTTCTTTGGATACGTCAATATCACCGATTTTTTTATCTTTAATTTTTTTGCGCAGCGGAACTTCTATGCCGAAATCACCGGCAAATTCCGGATCGAGATCTTCCTGAACATTCGCATTGCCAGTTCCCGCTGCCTCATCTTTATTGTATTCTACGCCTTTTGCCGGTTTTACTTCAGCATCGTTCATGCTTTGTTCGCCATCAATGCGAATATGTGAAAAAACATCCTCAGCGCCGAAATCTGAGCCGGTCACAGTGACCCTGCTGCCGTCCTGTTTCAGCTCGGCAACCTTTGCAATGACGATTGTTTCATCGGTCGCGTAGGCGAAAATGTCGTCCTTTTTCAGCGCGAGCAGCGCTTCATCCGGGTTCTCGAACACAAAGGTATCGTTCTCGTCATCGGCGGAAACGATCGTGTCAAAGCCCTCTTTGGGGTGCAGTTGAATGACGTTTTCTTTGTATACTGCAAAGTTTGTCGTGCTGTCGTCATCGAGATTCAGCACCAGCGAATCATCGAAATCCGCGGTCGTTTTCGAGAGAAACTCGACCATCTCTTTGGTATACAGATTGCACTCAAACACAGGGCTGAGCGGAGCCAGTGTGACCGGCTCTGTCAGAAAACCGCGCACCAGATAATATTCCGGCCACTCGGATATTTCGATGGGGATTTCCGCATCATGCTCTTCCGGCAGCACTGCTGCATGGCCGGAGCCGAGCAGCGTTTCGCCGGCTTCATCGTAAATGCCGATCACCAGATCGGCCTCCTGCCGCGTTTGATAGCGCACCTTTGCAATGCCGTTCTCCATTTCAATGGAAACAACGTGCGTACCGGTGCTCTTTAACTGTTCTTTTTGCGCATCGGTCAGCGAGCTGGTCAGCAGCTTGCCGAAGGAATTGGTGCTGTGGAGCTCCGTGTTCATGTCAACGGACTGCACCGGCTGCTGTGCTGCATTTTCCTCGGCGGAAGCGGGCAGACACGGCACCAGTGACGACACGCACATCACAATGCTCAGGATCACGGTCAAAAAACGGCTGCGTTTCATCGGATCACTTCTTTCTTAGGATTCATCCCGCCCGGGATTCTGTTTCTATTCTAGCATATTCTGCGCTAAAATTCAATAGGCACAGCTGAAAAAGAGGGACATACGCTGATGCATTACATTTATCTTATGATTTTCTATTGCAATTCGGGCTGCTCTGTGCTATAATAAAAACAAGCGTCGCAGCAGGGGACTGCGATGCACGGAAAAGGGGGTTCTTATGCGTAATATAAAGAAAATATCGGTGCTTGCCGCGCTGACGGCTGCGGCACTGCTTTCCGCAGCGGCTGTTCCGTTTATGCAGGCGGAAGCCGCGCAGGGTGTGACCACGCCCTATGCCTGTCCGGCGGCAAAGATCATCAGCGGTGCAGAGTATCAGATTATGGTCCGGCTCAGCGGAAAATATATCACTGCAGCAGGCGGGAACATCGAGCAGTGGGGGAAAAAAGACGACACCTCACAGAACTGGAAGATCATTGATGCGGGCGGCGGAACCTGCGCATTTCTTTCCGCGGATCATCCTGATATGGCGATCACCGTGGAAAACGGCGACAGCACGGACGGAAACAACTTCGCGCTCGCGAAGTATACCGGCAGTGACGCCCAGCGCTTCCATATCCGCCAGACGGACGATGCATTCTATATTCAGGCGGAATGCAGCGGCAATGCCGCAATGGACGTTTACGATATCAGCTATGAGGACGGCGCCAATATCGACCAGTGGGATTACTGGGGCGGCGAGGGGCAGAAGTTTTATTTTCAGCCGGCGGACGGCTGGTATTCCTTCATTGCCGGCGACCTTGATTTTGACGGCGTGCTGACAGCGAAGGATCTGACGCTGCTCAAGCGCGGCATGATGAACGGATTTGATTACAATATGCAGCATATCGCTGATTTTTATGATGACGGCCTGCATGATATGATGGGGCGTTCAGACGGCTTCTCTCTCAGCAATGACGATGCGGAATATCTTGCAGCGTGCCTCACAATCTGTGCAGTGCCGGCAAAGGCCCGCGGCTTTGCGCACTTCCGGCCGGAGCAGGAAGAACCGATCGCCTATCTGTTTGCATATTTTCAGGGCAATGCGCCCGAACAGGAGCGCCTTTGCTATGCGGTCAGCACGGACGGCTATCACTTCAATGCGCTCAACGGCGGCAAGCCGGTCTGGCAGTCTACCGCCGGAACAAAGTGCATCCGTGA
>JAFYBM010000279.1 GCA_017540225.1 Oscillospiraceae bacterium
ACCGGACATTCCGTTTCAGTATCGGCTGCGGCGGGCTGAATTTGCAGACGCTCCATCAGCTTATACAGCTCCAGCTCCGTCAGCAGCAACGAAAGCGCGGCATCATCCTGCGGTCTGCGGTCATAATCATGCAGATCGACGGAAATCGGTGCATCTGTGACAATCGTTGCAAGCCACTTGCTCTGCTTTGCATCCTCCGCACCGGAAAGGAGCTTTGTTCTGGCAGCCGGCTTGATGTCTGCCGCCTCCGGCAGTGCTTCATAGAGTGCCTCAATTGAGCCGTATTTCTGAATCAGCGCCATAGCCGTTTTCTCACCGATGCCGGCCACGCCTTTGATATTGTCGGAGCTGTCGCCCATCAGCGCTTTCAGGTCGATCAGCCCTTTCGGCGGAAAACCGTAATCCTCCTCGAATTTCGCGGTATCATAAAGCACAGGCTCCTTGTTCGTCGCAAGCCGTACTGTCACATAATCATTGATTAACTGAAGATTATCGCGGTCACCGGTCAGCAGGACGCAGAGCGTCTGCTCCCTCGCGGCGGCTGCGGAAAGCGTGCCGAGAATATCATCTGCCTCCCAGCCCGCACAGGTCACAACCGGATACCCCATTGCTTCCAGAATCTGCTTAGTCAGCGGAAGCTGCATCGCAAGCTCCTCCGGCATACCTTTGCGGTTCGCCTTGTAGCTGTCAACTGCTTTGTGCCGGAAGGTTTTTTCCTTGCAGTCAAAGGCGATCACCACACGCTCCGCGCCTGTATCCGAAATCGCCTTCAGCAGAATATTGAAAAAGCCGTAGATCGCATTTGTGAACACGCCCTTGTGATTGGAAAGCGGCTTCACGCCGTAGTAAGCGCGGTTCAGAATGCTGTTTCCGTCTACGATCATGGTACTCATGTGCAAATCACTCCTGTTATACAAATTCTCCATTTCACGTTATTACTATTTTACCATAAAACGCAGGTATCCGTCAAGGGCATTTGCAAAATATGACAGAATTCGCGGCAAAAAAGCGGTATAATCGGAATATATCCCCCGAAGAAAGGATGATACATATGATCGAACTGAAACAGGAGCCGCAAAAACTGACGGCATATCTCAGCGGGGAAATCGACCATCACCACGCAAAGGAGCTGCGCGATGCGATTGACTTTGCGGTGCGGGAGCAGTATCCGCCGACCGTGATTCTGGATTTCCGCGGCGTGACCTTCATGGACAGCTCCGGCATCGGCCTGATTATGGGGCGCTCAAGGCTGATGGAGGAATACGGCGGCACACTGGAAATCCACAACCCCTCACAGCAGATCCGCAAGGTACTGCGCATATCCGGCGCAGACAGGCTCGCTGTCATCCGCAGCCATGTGCAGCCGCAGATGCCGCCGCTGCCTGAAATTCCGCAGCCGGAACCGGAATCCGCAGAGAAAGAGGAAACTGAACATGAATACGCTCAATGAACTCAAATGCAGCTTTCCCGCACGCTCCGAAAACGAGAGCTTTGCCCGCACAATGGTCTGCGCATTTGCAGCGCAGCTCGATCCGACTGTTGAGGAGCTTGCCGATCTGCGAACGGCAGTCTCCGAGGCCGTGACAAACAGCATTGTCCATGCATACCGCGGCAGAGAGGCAGGAATGATTGTCGTCACGGTGCGGCTGCTGCCGGACAGGGTAATCTACATCCGCATTGCGGACAAGGGCTGCGGCATTGCGGATATTGCACAGGCAATGACGCCGCTGTATTCCAGTGCGCCGGCCGAGGAGCGCGCCGGTCTCGGCTTCACGGTCATGCAGAGCTTTACGGATTCGCTGACCGTTTCAAGCAAACCGGATCACGGGACAACCGTTACAATGCGCAAGAGGTTGCAGCATGAACCAGCCGGCAATTGACGCCGCAGAGCATCTGGGGCTGGTGCATCTCTGCGCAAACCGCTTTCGGGACCGCGGCATCGAATATGAGGAGCTGTATTCAGCAGGCTGTCTGGGGCTTGTCAAAGCAGCAAATGCCTTTGATACGAACCGCGGTGTCTGTTTCTCAACCTATGCAGTTCCAGTCATTCTCGGAGAGATCCGGCGGCTGTTCCGTGAGGGCGGCAGTGTGCATATCGGGCGTCAGTTACAGGAAACTGCGCGGAATGTTTCCCGAACGGCCGAGCAGCTCCGGCAGCAGACCGGCAGAGAACCGACCGTCCGGCAGATCGCGGAAGCACTCGGTATCTCGGAAGCGGAAACCGCAGAAGCGCTTTGCGCGGCACAGCCTGTTGCCTCGCTGACGGCGGTTTATGAGGATGAAGAAGGTATCACGGATATACCGGTTCCGTCGCCGGAGAATGCCTTGCAGGAGCATCTGGCGCTGGAACAGGTGCTGCATCTGCTCAGCGACCGCGACAGGGAGCTGATCCGGCTGCGGTACATGGAAAACCTGACACAAACCGTGACGGCGGAGCGGCTCGGCATGACGCAGGTGCAGGTTTCACGGCGCGAGAAAAAGATTCTGCTGTTTCTGCGTGCAGAATTGCTGAAATAAACGCACAGAGGGAGGAAACACTGCGGTTTCCTCCCTCTTAGTCTTTCGATAAGGCATTTTACTGCAAAATATGAAAAATGTTTCTGTGATAAATCAGAATAAAGCAGATACTCTCTCTTTCCGAATTAAAATCGCGGGATCAGTCCTCGGTCTGCCGTTTGCGTCTGCGGTATTCCGTCGGGGTGATGCCGACGATCTTCTTGAACTGATGCATAAAGTGAACATAGTTGCTGTAGCCGCTCTGATCCGCAATATTGGCGATGCTGTTGTCGGTGCTGGAAAGCAGCCGCTTGGAAAGCTCAATCCGGCTGTTGATGACATCCTGCGTGAAGCTGATGCCGAAGCAGCGCGTATAGAGCTTCTGGAAGTATCCGCGGCTCAGGATCAGATCACGGCACATCGAATCAATATTCCAGTCCTCCTGCGGATTGCTGTAGATACGCTCCCGCAGATTGACAAATTCACGGTAATAGGGCGAGGCTTTTTCATTCTGCTGTGAGGCGCGGCTCTCCTCAATGCGTGCGGATACAACAGCCATGACATCCTCCAGTGTCGAAACCGGACTGATATAATCGCAGAAATAACCAAAGCTCGCGTTGATCTTATAGGGCTTGAGCGAACTTTGATTGTAGTGCTCCAGATAGCCCGAGATCGCATAGACCATGCGCTGGCAGGCATCCTCCTCATAATCCTGATAACCGATGATCGCAAACTCTGCATCCTCAATGCGCGCACAGCGTTCATAGGTTGTGCAGCTGTTGTTCATCGCGCTCGCAATCACCGTCACGGCGCTGTCGCCCTCACTGTGGCCATAGGTCTCATTGACCTGCCGGAGCGCATCAAAGCTCGCATAGAGCAGCAGGAATCTCCGGTGCTCATTCTTAGCCGCCTCAAAGCATTCGTGTGCGAATTTACGGTAGCCCTCGTGATTATAAAGGCCGGTCAGCGCGTCGCGAATCAAGGAAAGATAAATGCGGTTGTTGAAGCGCTTGAGATAAGTCTGCATCCGGACGTATTCGAGTGCGGTATTGACCGCAGTGATCCAGTCGCAGTAAACCTGATCGTAGGTATCAAGCCGCTCCCCGAAGCTCAGTGCCGAAACGCCGAAAATACGGTCGCCGTGATGCAGCGGCGAAAAGAAATAGGCAGTCGGGCGGCTGCGCTCCTCATGGAGCTGCGGCAGCATCTTCACGGTCGGGAAGGGCTTTGTCACAACGGCATCCTCGGTTCTGTTGTGCATGATTTTCATAAGCATATGCTGCGAATAGCCCTCACGCCGGTATTCCGAAGGATTCTCAATTGCGCCGCCGCCCTCCCAGTCCTCACAGAGACAGAGATAGAATTCGCGGCATTCACGGATGAGATAAATGCAGTTGCGCACTGCTTCCATGCAGGTATCCAGCGTTTCCTGACTGGTAAGGGAAATGCCCATATTGCTGGAACGGAACATGGTTCTGAAATGCTCCTGCCGCTCCTCGACCTGAATCTGATGACTGAGATAGTCCATATCCATACCGCAGGTGCAGCTGTTGCCGTTGATGACTTCGATCCGTTCGGTCTGGGTCAGCTCGCAGGATTCGCCGGTCATCATCTGATAGAGCTTCGCAACGCCCTGTGCGCCGAGCCGGAAATTCTTACGGACATAGCTGGTCAGCGGGATCAGGCTCTGCACCTCCGTCAGCGAGGCGTCATAGCCTGTAATCATGATATCCTCCGGCACACGAATGCCGTTGCAGAGCAATGTATGAATCAGCTCTTTTGCCATCGGATCGTTTCCGCAGACAACGCCCTGCGGCAGCGGCCGTTTTCCGCTGACAAATTCCATTGCAAGCGCTCTGGCCGAATCATACCAGTAATCGCCGTAAATGATCCTGTCATCGGTTACGGTCTGACCGGCAGCCTCCATTGCATCGCGGAAGCCGAGAACACGCTGTTCGGCCGTATTATGCCCCTTGAAGCCGGTCAGGCAGATCAGGTCGGTCAGGCCGTGCCTGTCAATCAGATGGGAAGTGATTGCTGCAAAGCCGCTCCGGTCGTCCATCATAATATACGGGAACGGGCTTGTCACATCATCCAGCACGAGCACCGGCAGCTTCTGCTCCAGCAGCATCTGATCGAGCTGACGGCGTTCATCCTCGCTGCGGATAGAATCGCGCAGATAAAGGATTCCGTCAAAGGACGGCAGATTCATATAGCGGAACAGGTTGAATTCCGCCCGCTGATGCGGCGTCAGCTCCCGCATATTGGAAATACAGGAGAATATTGCAATATTCATGTCAAGTGCATATGCCTGTGCGGTGATGCCCTTAATCAGCCGCCGCTGCATGAGCTGTTCTGTCTCACATACTATGACACCGATCAAAAGTCGTTTTTTCATTACAGATCACACTCCTATCTTAATAGGTGATGTTACAATTCAACATTAGTATAGCACAAAAAGTCAGTTGTGTCAATAGGAATGCAGGTTTTGCGTAAAAAATTATTCCGGATAGAGCAGTTTCGGAAGTCCGAATCAGACATAAATCGGCTGCGTCCGCTTTTTGTGCAGCAGATCGGAATACTTGACAGAATCCGGCAGATATGCTATAATTTCATCAGATCATACCATACGGAAAGGAGCCGGAACGCTTTATGGCTGATTACATCATTGCGGCAGCATCGACCGCCGATCTTCCTGATACATATTTCACGGAACACGGTATTCCGCTGATTCGCTATACTTACTCCATCGGCATGGACGTCTTTGAGGATGACTGCAAGGAATCCACGCGCAATGCCGCATACCGCGATATGCGCAGCGGCACGGTTTACACGACATCCATGATTAACGAAGAAACCTATGCCGATTTTTACCGCAGACTGCTGGAAACCGGAAAAAATGTCCTTTATCTGGATATGTCCAGAGAAATGTCCAGCTCCTATCAGTCCTCGCACCGCGCAGCGGAGCGTGTCCGGCAGGAATTTCCGTCGCAGGAGCTGTATCTGATGGATACGCGCTGTATCTCCGGCGGTCTCGGACTGCTCCTGCGGGAATGTGTCACGCGGATGGAGCAGGGGATGGACTTTGAAACCGTGATCGCATGGGGTGAGGCGCATAAGCTCAATATCATGCACCGGTTTACGGTTGATGATCTCAATTATCTCAAGCGGGGCGGCCGTGTTTCCAATGCTTCCGCGATGATCGGTTCGATGCTTTCGATCAAGCCGGTGCTCTATGTGCCGGATGACGGAAAGCTGACAGTCAGCCAGAAGGTGCGCGGACGCAAGGCTGCACTGAAATCTCTGGTTGAGGGTGTCAAGCGCGATATGACCGCGCCGGACGGCCAGCATATCATCATCAATCATGCGGACTGTGCAGAGGATGCGCAATGGCTGAAAAGCGAACTGCTGAAGCTCTATCCGACGCTCGGCAGTATTGATATTCTGCCGCTCGGCGTCATTATCGGCGCACACTGCGGCCCCGGCCTTCTGACCGTTTTCTATTTCGGCGACAAGCGCAAGCCCTGAAACGACATGAAAGCTGCAAACGGCGGTACACGGTTTCCTTCCGGAACGTGTATCGCCGTTTTTGCATGGTGTACGGGGGTTGACTTTTCGGGCAAAATATGGTATACTATCAGAGTATGTTTTGCATGAAATGCACACACAGAAAGGATGGTTTACCATGCGCAACTATCAGCCGCTGGACAGCAGTCCGAAGCTCGGACTGATCCAGCAGAATATGCTGAAAAGCTGGAAGGAAGAAAATGTATTTGAGCGCTCTGTTCATAACGGACAAGCCGAGGAGGTCGTTTTCTATGACGGCCCGCCTTTCCCGACCGGTATTCCGCATCACGGCACGGTTCTTGTCTCGTTCATCAAGGATCTGATCGCCCGCTACCACACCATGAAGGGCTACTCTGTCCCGCGTGTCTGGGGCTGGGACTGCCACGGTCTGCCGATTGAAACACAGGCGGAAAAAGCACTCGGCATCGACAGCAAAACGGAGATCGAACGCTCCATCGGCATCGGCAAATTCAATGATGCCTGCCACGAGATCGTTTCCAAAAACAACGAAACATGGCGTGAATACGTCGATCAGATGGCACGCTGGGTCGATTATGACGGCGCATACAAAACCATGAACCTTTCCTATATGGAATCGGTCATGTGGGCATTCAAGCAGTGCTATGACAAGGGGCTGATTTACCGCAACTACCGCGTCACCCCGTACTGCTGCCGCTGCGAAACATCCCTTTCTATCTCCGATACCAGAGAATCCGATTCAACCCGTCCGCGTCAGGACAGATGGATCATCACCAAATTCAAGACCGATGACACCATCGACGGCAAGCAGGTCTATTTCCTTGCATGGACGACCACGCCGTGGACACTTCCGTCAAACCTCTGCCTTGCTGTCGGTGAAAAGCTCGATTATGCATATGTTGAGGTTGAAGGTGAGGTGTTCATTGCCTGTAAGGCGACCCTCAGCCACTTCCCAAAGATCTTCGGCAAGAAGCCGGTCATTCTGAAGGAATGCAAGGGCGCAGATCTTGTCGGCAAAACCTATGAGCCGCTGTTCCCGTATTTTGCGGACAAAGCAGCAGAAGGCGCATTCCGTGTTGTGACGGCGGATTATGTCGGTTCCGAGGAGGGTGTCGGTATCGTTCATACCGCGCCGGCATTCGGTGAGGACGACTACTGGACCTGCCGCAACCACAAGATCCCGATGGTCAATCCGGTCGATGAAAAGGGACACTTCACAAAGGAAGTTACTGATTTCTATGTCGAAAAGGATGCAAAGACCGTTATTGAGATGAACCCGACCATCATCCGCTTCCTCTATGACAACGGCAAGGCTGTTGCGGACGGCACGATTGAGCATAACTATCCGCACTGCTGGCGCTGCCGTGAGCCGCTGATCTATAAGGCAATGGATGCATGGTATCTTGATATTGAGAAGCTCAAGCCCCGCCTCATCGAACTGAATAATACGCAGGTCAACTGGATTCCGGATTCCGTCAAGGATTCCCGCTTCGGCAAGTGGCTGGAAAATGCAAGAGACTGGAATATTTCCAGAAACCGCTACTGGTCCACGCCGATTCCGATCTGGGAGTGTCCGGAATGCGGTGAGCGCGTGGTGCTCGGCTCGCTGGATGAAATTGAGCAGCGCAGCGGCAAGCGGCTCAATAATCTTCACAGACAGTATGTGGATGAGGTCACATTCCCGTGCAAGTGCGGCGCGACGATGCACCGTGTGCCGGAGGTGCTCGACTGCTGGTTTGAATCCGGCTGCGTGCCGTTTGCACAGAAGCACTATCCGTTTGAGAATAAGGAATGGTTTGAGAGCCACTTCCCCTGCGACTTCATCGTAGAATACACCGGCCAGATCCGCTGCTGGTTCTATTATCTGCACGTTATGGCAACGGCGCTGTTTGACCGTCCGGCCTTCAAGAACTGCGTCGTTCACGGCACAATTCTCGACGAAAACGGCAAAAAGCTCTCGAAATCCAATCACAACTACACCGACCCGATGCAGCTGATGAAGGAATTTGGCACGGACGCTTTCCGTCTGTACCTGTTCCAGTCCAATGCAATGCTCGTCGGTGCCCTGCGCTTCAAGGACAGCGGTATCAAGGATATGCTCCAGCAGCTCATTCTGCCGCTCTGGAATGCCTGCAACTTCTTCATCTCCTATGCGAATATCGACGGCTACTGCCCGGAGGAAATTCCGGTTCCGCAGTCGGACAATGAGCTTGACAAATGGATCCTCGCACTGCTCTATGAGACTGAACAGAAGATCACCGAGAATATGGAGCAGTATTACGTCAACCACTTCACAGATAACCTTGATGCACTCATGGACGGCCTGACCAACTGGTTCATCCGCCGTTCGCGCCGCCGCTTCTGGGGCAAGGAGATGACCGCAGATAAGAAGAATGCGTATGATACGCTCCTCTATGTGCTGGTCAACACCTGCAAGCTCTTTGCACCGGCCGCACCGGTTCTCTCGGATTACCTCTACCGCATCCTGACCGGCTCGGATTCTGTACATCTTGCTGCATGGCCGCAGATTCCGGCATCGTTCGAGAACAAGGCGCTGCTGCATGAAATCGACCTGACCAGAAACGTTATCTCGCTTGCGCACGCACTGCGTTCCAAGAACAACATCAAGATCCGTCAGCCGCTGAGCACACTCCGTGCAGCGCTGGTCTCGCCGGATGCCGCCGCGATCGTCCGCCGCTTCACCGACATTATCGGTGAGGAGCTGAACGTCAAAACGGTTGAGGTTGTGGAGGATGTTTCCGCAATTGCAGATGTGCAGTATGCACCGAACTTCAACGCGATCCGTGATCTCTACCGCGACCGCGTCCCGGTGCTCATCAAGGCTATTAAGTCCGGTGCATTCAGACTTACAGAGAATGCCGCAATCCTGACGATTGACGGCAAGGAGGAATCCTTTGATCCGGACATCATCCTTGTGACCTATCAGGCAAAAGACGGCGGTCACATCATGAGCGGACACGGCATTGTCGTTTCGCTTGACCTGACCATCACCGATGAGCTGCGCGCAGAGGGCATTGCCCGCGATCTTGTCCGCATGATTCAGGATGCAAGAAAGCAGAGCGGCTGCGAAATTGCTGACCGCATCACGCTTCAGATCGACGGAAGCTGGCCGGAAGCCTATGCAGAGTATATCTGCGGCGAAACGCTGGCGGCACTCGGCACCGTGAGCGCGCCGATCGGCAGCTTTGAAGTCGAAGGCGATCAGGGTACAATCAAGGTCGCAATCGCAAAAGCATAATTATCTGATAAACAAGAGGCTCTCCTTGATATTCAGGGAGAGCCTCAATTGATCGAGAAAAAAAGCGGTTATCAGCGTACTGATAACCGCCGTTGTTTATTTCTGATAAAGCCGGTTGCTCTGGAACAGCGGATCACAGGTCACATTCAGTCCGAGACGCTTGAGCGTCCGCTCATCAACCTGCGAAAGAATCACCGTTGAATGCATTTCACAGCCGCGCAGCTTTGCAAGCTGCGTCATTGCACGTTCTGCCGTCGGATTCGTTGCCGCAGAGATTGACAGCGCAACCAGTGTTTCATCGGTGTGCAGCCGCGGATTCTCGTTTCCGAGATGATCGGTTTTCAGATGCTGAATCGGCTCAATGACCGTCGGTGAAAGCAGCAGAATGTCATCATTGATGCGGCCGAGCGATTTCAGCGCATTCAGCAGCATCGTTGAGCAGGGACCCATCAGGTCAGAGGTCTTTCCGGTAATGATCCTGCCGTTCGGAAGCTGAACCGCTGCTGCCGGTTCACCGGTCTTTTCGGCAATCTCCCGCGCACGCGCAATTACCGGCCGTTCCTCCTCTGTAAGCTGCATTTGCTGCATCAGCAGCTCCAGCTTGCTGACAGTTTCCGCATCAGATTTGCCCTGCCGCAGTTCACAGCGCTCAATGAAATAGCGCCGGATAATCTCCTGTCTGGAAGCAGCCTTAGCCGCATCGTCATCCACAATGCAGAAGCCTGCCATATTTACGCCCATATCGGTCGGAGACTGATACGGCGAGGTGCCGTATATCTGATCGAACATCGACCGCAAGACCGGAAATACCTCAACATCGCGGTTATAATTGACGGCGGTCTTGCCGTGCGCCTCCAGATGGAACGGATCAATCATATTGACATCATTGAGATTGGCGGTTGCGGCCTCATAGGCGACATTGACCGGATGCTTGAGCGGCAGATTCCAGACGGGGAAGGTCTCGAATTTCGCATAGCCTGCCTCATGGCCGCGCTGATGCTCCTGATAGATCTGTGAAAGGCAGACTGCCATTTTTCCGCTGCCGGGGCCGGGCGCCGTCACGACGACGAGCTGCCGGCTGACTTCAATATATTCATTCTTGCCGAAGCCGTCCTCCGAAAGAATCAGCGGCAGATTTGTCGGATAACCGGAGATCGGGTAATGCCGGTAGACGCGGATGCCGAGATCCTCAAGGCGCTTCTGGAATTTTTCTGCGGCAGGCTCGCCGGTAAAGCGCGTCATCACCACACTGCCGACATACAGACCGCGCTTCCGGAACAAACCGATCAGGCGCAGCACATCGGTATCATAGGTGATACCGAGATCGCCGCGGATACGGTTTTGCTCAATATCAGAGGCGTTGATTGCAATGACAATCTCGACCTCTTTTTTCATTTGCAGCAGCATCCGCAGCTTGCTGTCCGGCTGGAAGCCCGGCAGAACACGCGAGGCGTGATAATCATCATAGAGCTTGCCGCCGAATTCAAGATACAGTCTGCCGCCGAACTGCGCAATACGTTCGCGGATATGCGCGGATTGTGTTTTGATATACTTTGCATTATCAAAGGCAAGGCATTTCTTTTTCATGATCCTGTTTCCTTTCACATTTCATCAAACCTGACTTCAAATGTAATTATATCACATTATGCAGAAAAAAGCAATGGGCGAAGCAGAAAAAAGCACAGAAAAAAAGCGCACACCCGATCCGGATGTGCGCTTTTGATGATTACATCTGTGCATTGAACAGGCTCTTGAGGCTGTAGACAACATCATCGTTGTCCGCATTGATGCTAGCCGCCTCATTGATTGCCGAAAGCTCTTTCAGTGCGTCAAGATTCGCGTTGTAGCCGATCGTATAGCACGGAACCTCCAGTCCCTCAACAATCGGCTGAATCTCCTTCAGCGTATTGCCGATATTGGTCTCGCCGTCACTGAGTACAAACAGCAGCGGTTTGACGGTCTGGCCGGTCTCCGCTTCGACCTTCTCCTTTGACTGCCGCAGCAGATCCAGTGCAACGAGCACGGCATCATAGGTTGCGGTGTTGCCGCCCGGATAGAGATCCTCAACTGCGCCGGTAAAATAGCTGCGCTGGTTGAGATCGAATTTTGCGATGGGGAGATTGATTGTCACGCCTGTGCTGTAGCTGATGAGGCCGACATAGTTGGAATCATTGATATACTGTGAAGCGTTGATGAGTGAGGATTGCAGATTTTGCAGCGGCGCACCTGCCATGCTGCCGGAAACGTCCGCGATAAACACGGCCATGACCGGATTACCGGCATCCTTCTCTGTTTTCCAGAGCTTCTGTGCGCTTTCGAGCGTCTTGCCGGGGAGATTCCATTTCGCGCTCTTGTACTCTTCTTCATAATTGAAGCCGTACTGCTTTGCGGATTTCTGTGCACCGTCGCTGAGGCAGAAATCCGTAAACTGCTTGACAAGCTCCTTCTTATCTGCGGAAAGCTCACCGATCATATACATCGGGCTGTCATGACGCACGCCGAACGGAATGAACTGATAATCACGCAGCTCGGTCGCATTGTAATAGCCCTGATATTCCATCAGGAACGCATCCAGCACACCGTTCTTCGCAGCATCACGCATTTGCAGCGTTGTATATGCAACAAACGGAACATTCTGCTGGAATTTGCGGAACTGCTCGGTTGCAGTCTGGCTGAGAATATCGGCCGAATCAAATTCCTCCAGCGCCGCAACAAGGAAGTTCAGACCGGTTGAGGAAGCATACGGATTCGTATAGCCCATAGTGATCTCGCTCTTGACAGTCGCTTCAACGATCGTGCTGATGTCAACCTTGCCGTAGGTGTCATTGAGCTTTTTATAGGTTTCCTTGCTGATAAGGATACCTGCGGTGTTGCCTGCGATGCGGTCTGTCACCATGTCGATCTTGATGTTTTCCGCAGCGATCATGTCACCCCAGAGTACATTCGAGGGAGTGAAGGCATCCGGCACATACTTCTCAGAAATGATGTAGTCAATCGCCGCGCCGGAAGCGATCGGACGAACCGAAACCGTCGCCCATTTTTCGCCGATCATATAGTGGGAATTATTGAAATCCTCGGCAACGTCGATCAGCCATCCGTCCGTACCGCCGGTTGCCTTTTCCGTTGAGGAAAAAATCTCAATATTCAGATCGCCGCGGCCGGTCACGGTCAGCGGATATTTGGAAATATCCGGCAGCTCCGCTGCAAGATTGGATTCTGCAATCTCAACCGTTGCCTTGCGCGGTGTCTCCTCACTGATTGAGAGCTTTTTCAGCTTCTTGTCAAGCTGTGCAACTGCCGTTTCCTGTGAGATCTCCTGATTGGATTTGCCGGCATTTCTGCTGATGAGAATGCCGACAATGATGCCGCCGACCATCAGAAGTGCGAGTATTGCGAGGAATCCTGCATTTTTTGATTTGCTGTTTGCCATGTCAAATGCTCCTTTCATCTTCATCCTTTTGAAAAGGAATTACTGACGTTTCAGTGTCACGATACCGATCCCTTGATCCATTACAAACCAGAGAAGCTGATCTTCATTCTCGACGCGCAGAACAGAATCGCGGAATTCAGGCAGATTGCCCTCCTCAAATTCCTGCTGCGCAAGGAAGCTGCCGTCATCCTGCAATTGTGCGAAATAAATATCGCCCTCCGCAGCGTCATCGCTTTCGGTGATATACATTCCGACGGTATCTTCGATCGTAAAGATACTGACCTTCAGATTTTCAGCCGGCTGCATATTCGGAAGCGTACTGATGAGATTTCCGTTGCTGTCAGTGACTTCTGAGGCCTGCCAGTCTCCGGCAAGCCATGCAGATTCCGGATGAGAACGCTCCGTGAAGCTGTCCGTTTTCCGGATGACAAGTTCGCCGAGATCGGTCTGCGTCGTCATTGTACCGTCTGCCAGCGTAAATTTACAGTCGGAGATCCCGAGCGGATAGAATGACGTTTTCACATCCTCCGCGATGAGAAGCTGCACGGTTTCGGCGGGTTCTTCCTTCCATGCGCCGTCCAAGGTCTTACCTTCGCTGCGTGCGTATAATTCGACCTTTCCGTCCTGCATAAACTCCATCTGAAAGAGCCTGCAATAATCCTCGGAGCCGTATTGTCCGGCCTCCATCGGATAGTCACCGAGCGATGCAATCTCCCATTTGCCGCAGACTGCCGCTTGGGCATCGGTGAGAGACACTGCGTTTTCCGGCAGAGTTTCTGCCGGCTGCTCTGCTCCGTCACCGGTCGTGCCGGAAGCCGGCACTGTATCACTCGGCATCTCCGGCGGGACCGTCGTCTGCACATTGGCAGACTGCGAAGAAGAACTTTCCTCATCTCCGCCGATGTGAACGGAGAAATGGCAGGCTGTCAGGCTGAGACTAAGAAGCAGGACCGCCGTGACAGCCGCCGTATGTTTCAATAAATGCATTCTGATTCCTTTCATGGTTACCGCATCATCTGACGCTGCGGCATTCTTTCGGGCCGGAAGCCTGCATACTGATACGCTGTGTCCTCCGGCAGATCACCGGTGCGGATGCTGTGCAGCGAATCCGCGAGCACATCCAGTGTCGGAACAAGCTGCGGGGTATTGTCATTCATCTGAGTTACTTCGATCAGCAGCTTGTCATAATCTTTCAGAACCTTCTCGTTGTCATTCAGAACGGTTTGCAGATATTCTGCGTGTATCCGGCAGAGCGAAGGCTCTGTCTGATCGCAGTATTTCAGGCGCCAGAGCACCTTTTTGCAGTTTGCAAGGATATATCGCTCTGCATCCTCACCGCTTTTGACAAACGGATGATCTGCACCGAGCATTTCCCGCAGACCTTTCTGCTTGCGGTTCATGCGCTCGATCTGCAATGCAGCCTTTTCTGCATAGATGCCGAGCGGCATGGTTCCGATCGGAAGATCCCGCAGTGCGCGGATATAGTCCGGTGTTTTTTTGAGGTATTCGCCGAAGGGCAGGTTGCCTCTCTCACACGAATTATTGACTGCGGGCTTTGCGTTTTTCTTCTTGCTCATCTCAACGATCACAACGATCATCCCGACTGACAGCGGGAACAACCCGAGGCAAAGCGTAAGGATTGCGCCGACGATGAGCAGGAAGATCACCGAAGCGCGTGTTTCATCGTTCATCGGCTTTTCGGCTGAAGGGTTCGGCTGAAAGGCCGGATTGACGAGTGTAGTCGGCTGATAGGCATTCAGCCGGTATGTGCGAAAGCACTTCATGCAGACGGCGGTATCATTTGTGCCTCTCTGGAGCATTCCGCCGCATACGGTACAGGTTTTGTTCAGCATGACAAGCCCCCTCCTTTCCAAAGGGGAATCATCGTTTTCTGTACCGTCTGCACGGGCAGGGTACAGATAAGTTATTGCATTCTCATTGTCTGCTGCGGTTCCTGTTTATCCGGTTCCGCAGCATCCCATGTCTCTGCCGCGCTTTTCCGGACGCTGCGCAGAGCATTGGTCAGTTCATTCAGGCAGGGGGTCGCGGCGGTCGCATCGTCACCGATCTGTGAAACCTCAAGGATGAGATTTTCGAAATCGGAAAGGACGTGTGCATTTTCGCCGAGGATCTCCTGCAAATATGCAACGTGCATATTATATTTATGCGGCTCACCCTGATCGTAGATCATGACGCGGTTCAGGATGCGCTTGCAGTTTGCGAGGATATACGAATCAACTTCATTTGCTGTCGTCAGAAAGGGACTGTCCTTCGAGTCATCGAGCACAGCCCGCAGCGCCTTCTGCTTCCGTTTGAGTGATTCGAGCTGCTTGACAGCCATTTTGATATATTCTTCAAAGGGTGTATCTTCATTGAGCCACGCATTGAACGCCTTGATATAATCATCGGCATCTTTCAGCTTTTTCGCATCGCTGACGACCGAGGCGCTGTTTCCGTGCAGCACGGCGGCATCCAATGCCAGCGAGATCAAAACAATCGCTGCCAGCACGCCCAGCTTGACGATAAAGGATGCGCCCGACATCAGATTGAACAGCAGCAATGCGCCGAGAATTTCAATGCCGGTCAGAAACAGCAGAGCGATCTTTGTGCTGTTTTTCATTGCGTCAGCCCCCTTTCTTCGTTGTTTCGTATGGTATCATGATACCATAATTGCGCTATTGTGTCAAGCCTGAAAAACGGTCAGGAAAACCGGATTTCGGTCAAAAATAAAAAGGAGGACGAATCTCCTCCGTCCTCCTTTTCCAATCTGAATCAAATAACGCCTGTGCGTTTTCCGCTGATTACTCAGCAGCTTCCTCTGCCGGAGCCTCCTCAGCAGCCGGAGCTTCTGCCGCTGCCGGTGCCTCATCGGAATAGACCACTTCATCGGTTTCCGGTGCAGCCTCGGATTCAGCCTCAGTATCCTCGTTTACCGCACGGATGGAAAGGCTGATGCGCTTCTTCTCCTCGTCGATCGCAGTGATCTTGACAGTCACGGTATCGCCGACATTGACGACATCCTTGACATTGGTCACGCGCTCGGGAGAGAGCTGGGAAATATGGATCAGACCGTCGATTCCGTCGGTAATGCGTGCAAACGCACCGAAGGAAGTGACAGAAACGATTGTTGCATCAACGACATCGCCGACTGCATACTCGTTCATGAACTTGACCCACGGGTTATCCTCCGGACGTCTGTGGCCGAGAGAAATTCTGCCGGTCTCCGGATTCAGTGCCTTGATGTAGACTTCGAGGGTATCACCGACCTCGACAACATCGCTCGGCTGGTGAATGCGAGCCCAAGAAAGCTCGGAAACGTGACCATGCCGTCAATGCCGCCCAGATCGACAAATGCGCCGTAGCTGGTGAGAGACTTGACTTCGCCGGTGTAAACATCGCCGACCTTTGCGGTCTCCCAGAATTTTGCCTTTGCAGCATCGCGCTCGGCCTTCTGCACCTGACGGATGGAGCCGACCGCTCTGCGGCGCTGCTCATTGACGTCAATGATGACAAACTTGATCGGCTGCTTGAGCAGAACATTGAGATCTGCACCTCTGCCGAGACCGGACTGGGAAGCCGGGATAAAGACATGGACGCCGTTGCAGTCAGCGACGATGCCGCCCTTGACTACGCTCAGAACGGTACCCTCAAGCACCTCGCCCGATTCATGGGCTTTGAGGATGTTCTCGAAGCCGACCATTTCATCGACTTTGCGCTTCGAGAGCTGAACAGTACCTTCCGCGTCATTCACCTGGATGACGACAAGCTCGAGCTCATCGCCGACTTTAACAAGGTCAGAGGGCTTTTTAGAGGTATCACTGGTCAGTTCGGAGAGGGTAATATAGCCGGTCTGCTTGGCACCTACGTCAACCATGACTTCGTTGTTTCCGCTGATGGAAGCGACGATGCCGACAACCCGGTCACCCTTTCTGATTTTTTTCGTGAAGGTCTTATCAAGCTCCTCCTCGAATGCTGCAGCGAAGTCCTCGCTTTCCGGGATAGTGGTATCGGTGTCAAAAATTCCAGACATATTGGTTTGAACCTCCTTAATAATGTGGGCGGGTGTACTGGCTCCGGCCGTGATTCCGATTTTCAGGATATGACCACTGTCTTTCCGGCTGAGGATCTCCGCAGCTTTCGCACGGATATCGCCGGCCGCCGCAGACAGCTCTGCCGCCGTCTCAATATGCCATGTCGGACAGTTCCGGCTGCACACATCGTAGAGCTTGACGGTGTTTGAGCTGTGGTGTCCGCCGACGACAACCATCAGATCGGATTTCTTTGAAAGCCGGTCTGCATCGGACTGCCGCGATGCGGTTGCACTGCAAACAGTATCAAAAACCTGCAAATCAGGGTGATCAGAAGGCAAAAGTGCTATACAATCCCCCCATAATATTTTATTATAAGTAGTTTGCGCGACAATTGCAAGTCTTTCGGGCAAAGTTCTATCAATTAAGCATTTCAGCTCGTCTCTATTGCGAAAAACTGTACAATTTCCATTACAATGCCCGACAATTCCCTCTACTTCGGGATGCTGCGGGTCTCCGGCAATGAACACATGGCGTCCGGCGGCCGTCTGCTCTGCAACAATCGTATGGATACGCGCAACAAAAGGGCAGGTCGCGTCGATCACGGCATTGCCCTGCGCGGCGAGCTGGGCATAGACTGCCTCGGGAACGCCGTGTGCGCGGATAATCAGTGTTTCGTCCGGCTTGAGCGCCTTCGGGTCATCTACGATTCTTGCGCCTTTCGCATTGAGGTCACTGACAACCGTCGCGTTGTGGACAACAGGGCCGAGTGTTGCGACCTGTTTGCCCTCCTCCAGCGCCTGGTAGACCATTTTGACGGCACGGTCCACGCCGAAGCAGAAGCCGGCGGATTCTGCAACAGTAATTTCGGTTCGCACGGCAGATTTCTCCTTTCAGCCGAGTTTGGTGATGTTGTCGAGCATTTCCTGCTCCTGACCTGGGAGCCGGTCATTCCGCACGATGGTCTGATAGATATACACAAATGTATCATCGACCTGCCGGATATAGATGTTTATATCGAAGCTGCCGCTTGTGACCGACACTTTTTTGAAGATTCTGTCTCCGAGCCGTGCATCCTCGACCGATTTCAGCTTCAGATCCAGCAGATCAATCTTGACCTGTTCGCCGAAATGCTGTGCATATTCTTCCAGTGTTTCGTCCTTGACGTTTTCCTCGCTGCAAACCAGCACCTGACACGCAGGAGACTGTGCTGCATATTCACATTTCCACGATTTCTCGGCGCCGCGGACATTCGCCTGCAATTTATTGACGTCATAATAGCCGCATTTATTATAGTGCGCTTCATCGTAGCAGATGTAGTTTTCCGGCGTTGTGATCTGAAAGCCTGCCGCCTCGTTTTTGTAGACGTTGTTTTCCGTTGTTCCGGCCTTGTAGCTGCTGCATCCGGTCAGCGCGACTGCCGCGCAGAACGCGAAAGCGCATCGTATCAGCTTCTGCATCTGTACTCCCATCATCAGTAGTGTTCATAGAGCGGCAGATTGGCTTCATCCTCGGTGATGCGCTGAATATTCTCCAGCGGAATGGAGGTCAGCTGATAAAGCGTCAGCACATCGCCGACCGCATCCAGCGGTTCAAAGGTCGTGCTGCCGGCCACAACGCAGATATAGGTTTTTCCGGAATCGGATTCCGCCCATGTTGCAAGGCACTGTCCTGCCGGATTGGTAAAGCCGGTTTTGCCGCCGCGGACGTGCAGCGGATCGGCAAGCCCCTCCAGTTCATTGCCGACCATGCGGGAAAGCGTGGTCGAAGTCAGCGTAATGCCTTCCGGATGCTCCACGGTCGAAGCGGTCGTGTATTGCAGTGTAGACATGACCTCGCGGCAGGTCGGCTCATTCATCGCAAATTGCAGAATGCGCGCCATATCGCTGACGCTGCTGACATGGTTATCGTCATGCAAACCGGTGCAATTGACGAAATGCGACTGCTCGAGTCCCATTTCCGCAGCAAGACGATTCATCTCCTCCGCAAACGCAGCCTCGCTGCCGGAGGCATAGGTCGCCAGCATGACGGCGGCATCGGCGCCGGAGGGCAGCATCATCGCATAGAGCAGATCCTTGATGCGGCAGGCCTCACCGGCTTCAAATCCGGCAACATAAGCCATCTGCGCCTCCTGCTCCGCAATGACATTCGCATCCATAATAATCGTATCATCCAGTGCTTCCGGCGCGACCAGATCGACAAAGGTGATGAGCGACATCATTTTGGTCATGGAGGCAGGGAAGATCTGCGCATCCGCATCGTGCTCCGCAATCACGGTGTTGCCGTCCGCGCCGCATTCAAGCAGCAGGCAGTTTCGGGCAAGCACCTTTGTTGTGTCATTGACAGTCAGTGTCTCAGTCGAGCGCTCGGCTGCCGCAGGAAAACGGGATGTCGTTTCCGGAACAGCCGTTGTTTCGATCACCGGTGCATCCGTTGCTTCCGGTGACGCTTCCGTTTCGGAACCGGCCGTTTGCTGATCGTTCCGGTTATCCTTCAGCTTTTTGGTGCCCAGCCAGAGGCCGCCGCAGAGTGCGCAGAGAATCAGCGCAGTCAGCGCGAGCTTTCCGACCGGACTGCTTTTCTTTTTCTTCGGCTGTGATTTGGCCTGCGATTTGTTTGTTGCTTTTGATTTTTGTTCATGTTTTGCCATGTTGACTCCTTTTTTCTCACTGCCTTCGGCAGGTTTATTTTGCAGTATCATCGGTTTCCTCCGGAACCTCCGGCAGACCGGCTGTTCCGTTCAGTACTGCATCAACGATATTCTCGCCGCTCTGCTGATTTGTTCCGCAGTATTTGCAGAATTTCATATTCGCCGCGATCTCCTTGCCGCAGCTCACACAGACAACTGTATCGCCGGATGCATCCTTCTGCGGAGCAGGGGCAGCAGGTGTTTCCTCCTCCTGTTTTGCACCGCAGTATTTGCAGAATTTCATATTTGCTTCGATCTCCCTGCCGCAGCTGATGCAGGAAACCATATGGACAGGCACAGGCGGTGCAGACGGCATTACAGCGGGCTTTTTTTCCGCTTTTTCCGGATGTGCCTCACGCCACTTTGCCTTCACGCGCAGATAATGCGCAAGCGACAGCATGAAAAACGCAAAGGTCACGCCGGTGATCTGGATATACCAGTGCGGCGCACGCACGATTTTGGATACGGCATAGAGTCCGACCGCGTCGTCTCTGATAAATAATGTATGCACCCCGCCGATTATGACAAGCAGCAGACCGACAGCGCACGGGATCCCGGCCGTCAGGCCGACGCCCTTGAATGCACCGGCTGCATCTCTGCCGCTGTTTTTCCGGATATTGACCCAGCGCCGGATCAGCAGCACGAGCAGCAGGATTTCCAGCACATATGCCCAGATGCTGACACCGAACCGCTGGAAGGCGCGTCCGGCCTGATTGCTGCCGAACAGATCACTGATCGAATTGACGGTATTCAGTGCAGGCTCAACGGTATCGCGCAGCAGTTTCTGATCGCTTTCGTCAATGACGAGCTTGCAGGATTCATGCAGCGATTCCGTGATCTGCCCGAGCAGATCCGAGATTTCCTCCGGCGCGATGCGCACCGGCGTATCTGAATCGCCGCGGAGCAGTGCAAAATGCTGTTCCAGCTTATCCGCAAGGAAGGCCGGTATGCCCATGCCGTCCACCGCTGCGGAAATGTCCTCCGGAAGGATATTCTCATCCGTGACATATCCCTGCATGATGTATTCGGAAACGGTTTTTCCGGTAAACGGGATACCGGCATCGGAAAGCCGTGCTTCCCGCAGTGCATCGGTCAGCTCTGCGGAGCTGCTCAGTGCGCGCAGCATGATTGTATTACTGATGCAAAAAAACAAAAACAGGGCGCAAATTACACATAAAAACGTATGCAGAATACGGTAGCCGCCGGAACGCGGCATGGATTTGGCCATAACGATTCCCCCTGAAACGTGCCGCAGCACTTCATAATAACCTATCCTACATTATAGCACAATCTTTCAGAAATTTCAATGGGGGAAGCGGAAAAAGATGCAGCAGGCGGATATTGCTTCTTTTGTGAAAATTATGTGAAATATTATATAATTCGCTTGACAAGTTTCATAATGCGAGTATAATATTATTAGAAAGCAGAAAGGAGGTTCGGGATGTATGAAGAAAGCAGTTTACAGTCTGGTGCTGTCTGAGGATGTTGTGGAAGCGGTTGACCGCATGGCCTATGCACGCGGTACGAGCCGCTCCAATCTCATCAATCAGCTTCTTGCCGAAGCAGTCGGCTATGTTACGCCGGAGCGCCGCATGGCCGAAATCCTGCAAACGCTCTCGCAGCAGATGACCGGACTTTTTCAGCTTCAGGAGCAGGCCGCTGACGGAATGCTGACGATCCGCAGCCCGCTGCGCTACCGCTATAAACCGACAATCCGCTACCGCGTGGAGCTTTACCGCCAGCCGGAACACGCACTCGGTGTCCTGCACGCATCCTTCCGGACGCAGAACAAATCGCTGATTGCCGATGCAGAGCAGTTTTTCAGGCTCTGGGCAGAATTTGAATGCAGCCACGGGATGTGTGCCGAGGAAGACTGCAAGGTCGAGGACGGCTGCTGGGACAGGCGTTTTGCGATCCGTGCGGGAAAGGAAGCCTCCACGCAGGAAATCGGTGCAGCTATCGGCCAGTATATCAAGCGGGTTGATGCGGCGCTGAAAGCCTATTTTGCAGCACTGCCCGACTGTGAAGCAGCCAAGCAGGCGGTTGCCGCTTATTTCACATAGGAAACAAGAAAAGGAGAACAGTTATGTTTGAACAGGATTATCTGCTGCGGCAGATCAAGGAATTCATTGCAGTCATGATGAAGATGCTTTTCGGCGCAGAGCTGAAATCGGCAGATCAGCTTGAGGAACTCCGGCAGAAATACGACACCGGTGAAAACGATGTGCTTTACCGCATGATTGATGCCGGAAAAATCCGTGAAGCCGAAACGCTGCTTTATGAGAGTATGCAGGCGAAAACGGCTGAATATCTGATGAAAGGATATTGCTTTTATCAGTATCTCGCGCAGAAGGACGAAGAATTCCTCGAAGCACACGGCTATCACCGCGATATGATCGCAGACGGAATCCGCAGACTTGCGGCACTGTTCGGTGCGCCGCATATCGGTGAATTGTTCCTGAATGATTGAGTCGCAATCGTGTATCGTAAATTGCAAACTGGGTAGGAGGTATGATTTATGAATGCGAATAAAATGACACAGAAAACACTGGAAGCCATGCAGAATGCGCAGTCGCTCTGCACAGGCTACCAGAATAACGCTGTTGAGCCGGTTCATATCCTCACCGCGCTCATGCAGCAGACAGACGGCCTCATCCCGCAGCTCATGCAGCGCATCGGCATCAATGCGGATGCCTTCGGCAAGGCCGCCTAAAAGGAGGTCGCGGCATTGCCTCATGTGACCGGCTCCGGCCGGCAGGCGGGCATGGTCTATATCTCCTCTGAGACAGAGCAGCTCTATAATCAGGCGGAGGAGCTTGCAAAGCAGATGCAGGA
>JAFYBM010000280.1 GCA_017540225.1 Oscillospiraceae bacterium
CGGATGGGCGACGTCAACCGTGACGGCCAAGTCGAACTTGCTGATGCACAGTGGGCGTTGAAAGAATATACAGCTGTTCGGATCGGTCAGTATCCGCTTGGAACGGTTCTGGATGATGAGCAGCGTTCTCTTGCAATGGTCGCAGACAGAAGTATCCTGAAAGATAATGCTGAATATGCACAGGATCATGTTGTTATTTCTGATGTATGCACGATTTTAGCTTATTATACAGATTGTGTACTTACTCATCGAACAGAGTATAAGGGTATGGATATTATTGAATATGGAAAAAAAAGAAACTGGCAATACCCCATAAGTGTTCCATTGAACTATGAGTAGAAAGGAGAAGAATATGAAAAAGCTGACTACAATTTTTATATTTGGCGTTATTTCAATTATTGGATTCGTTTAGTCAGCACAAAGACAGACTTTCGTCTATATTTCTCTCCGTTTCATCAAGTTAATTGAAAACGATAAATAAATGACAAACAGGGCAGTTCCTCGTGAACTGCCCTGCTTCTATTATAATTATTGGATTGTCAGGCATTGCTGTGTACCGATTACTCTGCGTGATCTTCCAGATACTTCACAGCCCAGTCCAGCTCATAGTCCTGCTTATCACGGAAAATCGCCATCGCAGCATCATAATCCAGCGGAATGCGCACTTCAACCGGATTCCGGCTGATTCGGTCGGGTTTTGTTTCGACATTCGGAACACCGGTTTCATCCAGTACCAGTCCGGTCGGGAAACCGATTACAACTGCACCGTCAGCAAGCACACAAAGACCACCGGTTTCCTGATTGCACCCGCAGGGGTCCGTGATGCCGGCAAGGGTTACATTCGGAAGTTTGGAAAGATAAAGCGCGGTACCGTCGCCGGCGCTGATACATTCATAGTTTGTCAGTGCAACGACCTGCAAATCTGCAAATTCGCCCGTGCCGTGGATACAGTGATCGGATACGCAGGTATACTGCCCGTTTTTGCGGATTCCGAGTCCCTGACCGTACCAGTCCTGATCTGTCAGCAGATCACAGAGCGCACAGCCGATCTCGTCGAGACCGCCCATATTATTGCGCAGATCAACCACAAGATATTCCATGCCCTGCGCTTTCAGATCGTTCAGCTTTTCGCGGAACATCTCTCTTGCCCATTTGTGATCGCCCATGAGATAGCCGAGAATATCCTGCACTCCATGCTCTGTGCCCTCTGCAAGCACCTGGATATATCCGCATTTGTCATTCAACATTTTTGTGCTGAAATTCGCTGCATAGATTTCCGCTGTCGTTTCAAAATCCTGTTCCTTGGTAAAGAGTTCAAACGCTTTGTGATGTGCGTCCATATTTCCGATGTCGGAAAGCGAGACCGTCTGCTCCTTTCCGTTTTTGTCAAGGAAGGATACCTCGACTGTTTCGTCGCCGGTCAGGCAAAGATTCATGACGGCGAGAAAATCATCGTTTGCCTTTACGGGCATACCGAGATCCGGAACATCCTCATCCGCCGCCTGCAGCACCGGTTTTCCGTTCCATTTTGTAATCACAGTGCCATCCGAAATACCTTGCTTCTGCACTGCTTCGTCTGTGCAGACTGCGATTACTTCGCCGCTGCTTAACCGAACCAGCCCGAAGCCATAGCCGTAAAACTTCTGGTTTGTCTCGTATGCATCGCTGTCATAATCCCCATCAACAAAAACATGACCGTCATGCAGTTCATTTTTGACCAGACCTACAGCTTCCTCGAATTTTGCAGGATTCTGCTCCTGCTCCGCTTCCTGTACAAGCGGAAGATACTTTGCTTCCAGTGCAGCAAAATCGACCTCTTTCCATTCCTTCAGAATGTAGTATTGATCCATTGTCTGAATCATGGCACGGAAGGAGTCTGTATAGCTTTTCCGCGAGAAGTTAAAGGCATTCTGCACGGAAACGCAGAAATAGAAGCCTACAAGGATGCTCAGCAGCGTGACAGGAACGGCCATGATGCGGTGTCCGATTCTCCGTTTTGCGGTAATCATCGGGAGCAGCGCGATCACTCCGAGCAGGTAGAGCGGAATATAATAGGGGAATAGTTCCATGCGGAAGTTGACATAGATCACAAAATGTGCAATGCAGATCAGCAGCGGCAGCAGACAAAGCAGCCGCCAGCGACCGAGCTTTTTCGGATCATCACGCCATGCATGATGCAGAATTGCAAGAATCAGCATGACAAACAGAATCCCGATACCCCAGAGCGCCTGTGTTTTGTTTGCCGTTCCGAATACGTGCCGAATTGAGCCGAAAAATGTTTTCATTGTTTTTCCTTTCTGATTTTCATGCCTGCCGGAAAGTGCAGACATTCCTTTACTATTTCCTTTGCATATTCATATACAGAAGGATTCACTATTCACACAGGTTTAATGCAGTCGCCGGATTCGGCAACAGCACTAAAACCAGCATACCTATATAGTATAGCACAGAAAATGCTTAAATTCAAGTTTTACTGGCATTTTTTCGGATGAAATCCCCTGTTTGTTTATTCTCTTTGATTCTACGCTGTTTTCTGCTGTTTGTGGTAGATGAAGAGTTTGATATCAACTGTCCTTTGAAGGCTTTGTGTATGCAGCTCGTGTGAACTTTTTTGCGGAAACTCGGGTTGAAAACAGGTTCAATGTGCCATGATTATAATGCTGTTGCCAGCTTTGCATCACAAAATCAAAGAGGGATTCGCAGAGAAACGACCCCCTCTTTTCAAGTATTATGCTGCAATCGCTTTCAGAATAGAATACACATCCAGAATCGTTACAAAACCGTCACCGTCCCGATCCGGCTTCGCATTGTTTATCCGGATGACCTGTGCTGCGGTCAGTTCGGTATCCTCCTGAATAAACCGCGCCAGTATCACGGCATCCGCAACCGAAATCTCATTGTCGTTGTTGAAATCGCCGCTGATTACAGCAGCCGCCGCAGCCGGCTTCTCAGACGCTGTGACCGAATCGAAAGATTCCTGCTGCACAGACATCAGTGTGACGTCAGTTGTAATGCGTTCGCCCGCAACACCGAATGTGAGGACGCTTTCGCCGGTTCTGCGTGTTTTTATTTTGACAACAGCGGTACCGGTTTCATCAAAGGCGGCCGGTTCAGCCAGCTCAGCCAGTCTCAGCGGATCAGTCATCGTAACTTCTTTTCCGGCTGCCAGAGAACCGGGAACCGCTTTCAGCGTGATCTCAGTCACCTGCTTCTGCGCTGCAAGCAGCGTATCAGAATCCACTTCCAGCATGACGACTTCCTCCGGCACAGTCACCTTTGCCTCCTGTACCTTGATTGCAGTTCCGCAATAGCTCAGGCATTTGTCGCTCAGGCTGACCGTCAGACTGCCCTGCATCACAGCATTTTCTGCCGCTTGCAGCTCAAATCTGCACGCATAGCTGTCGGCTTCATCTGTTTTCACCGGTGTAATGCTGACCGGAATCTTGGCTTTGCCGTCCGAAACTGTGACGGTATCAGCGTTCAGCGTTGAAATGTCCATATACTTACTGAATGTCAGAATGAGCTTTCCGTCCGCCTCAATCAGCGAGGTGATCTGCGGGACTTCTTTGCTGACCGCACTGAAATTGACATTTGTACGGATCGGCGGAACTGTCATCCATTCACTGTAAACGGTTTCATAGCCCTCCAGCTCAAATTTGACGCGCCAGAGTCCCTCAGGAACATCCCATGCATATTTACCGTTCGCATCCGTCAGCAGCGGATTGAGCTGTTCATATTCTCCGGCAAGCCATTCAACCGCCTCCCCTGTTTCCGGATCCTGATAATAAATCGTCATGGTCGCGCCGGTGAGACGGTTGGAATCGACCGCCTCAAATACATAGCCGCTCGGATCAACACTCCATTTGATATTGCCGCCTCTGTGCTGCGCGGAAGCCTTCTTCTGCTTACGCTCAGCAATACGTCTGTCGAGATCCTTTTTCCAGTTATCCGCGATCATATTGCCGACAAACGTCGCGGCGGAGACCAGCGCAATAGCACCGAGAACACCCCAGCCGACCGGTGTGACACCGAGCGCAGTCAATGCAGCGCCGACCAGCGGGCCGGTTCCCCACTTCACGGCTGTCTGCCATGCAAACAGCGCACAGGTCTCGGTTTTCTGATCCAGATCCTCTGCTTCATTGAACCGCTTGTAGCCGTCATAAGCATCGACGCCCGTGCCGATAATATTGACCGTTGTGCCGATCGTGTTTGCAAATGTTCCGATGTTTTCGCCGATCGGGACATTTTTTACCGTAACCTCGTATCTGGAAACAAACTCTACCGCACCGTTTGTCGCAGCACCGATCGAGACACCGGTTACAGTATTGCCGCCGAGACCGTCATTGACATCGCTGACTACGTCATAAACGGTTTTCGGTGCGTTCCGGGATTTCGGCAAATGCCGGACGTAAAGCACAGCCATGCCGTAGCCGTAAACGAATTTTGCGAGATCCCCGAGATCGGTATCCTCCAGCTTTTCATCCTTCCGGATATTCTTATCATAGTTCGCTTTGACCTGAAGTGCAAGATCAACGCCGTAGATCGGCTTGGTATACATCTCTATGACCTCATTCTTCACAGGATCATAGGTGTAAAGCGGATTCCGCTTAAAGCCGTATGCCGCCGGATCGGCCGCAATCTCATCGCTCGTGACATTTTCCTCGTCAATGCAGACTGTATCGCCGAATTCATGATAGAATGACCAGTCCACACTGTCGATGCCGTCCGAGATCGTAACATCGTCCACGATCGCATCTTCGCTCAGATATTTGATATTTTCGGTCGAATGATCCATGACAGCCTGCGAAAGCGGCGCTTCGATCTTGTTTATGTCGATCGCACGCTCCTCCGGTACCTGCGTCTCATCCGTAATATCTTCGCTGCACGCATCAATCACAGAGGTGTTTCCGCCGGCAAGCGTATTATCATGAATATTCAGCAGTGTCGCTTCACCGGTTTGCACCACGATTTCAAGCTGACCGGGAACATAGCGTATATATGACGGATCAAAGAAGCCGTATGCATGGAAAGTCCGCGTCAGCGGCGACCACTCGCCTTTCAGATACTTGACATCCTCACCCTTCCAGCTCAGAACATACACATTGCTTACCCGTTCCGGATGCGATACGGTAATGTCAAAGCAGAACGGATTTCTCGGATTATAGGATATAACCGGTGTGGCGCCCTCGGTAAAGGTTTTGGTAATGTCAATTTTGTTCAGAATGACCTTCTGCACACGCGGTGCATTGGGATCCAGATTGACCGTCACAGAATCGACGTTTCCGTTCCGATCCTCCGCACTGATGACATATTCGGTCGAATCCTCCTTTTCCGGCAGCTCTATTTTCGTGGAATATTTACCCGTTTTGGCATTCGTATGAACCTTACTGACTTCCGCATCATCCAAATAGAGTGTAACATCGGTATCCGGATCCGCATGGCCGAAAACACTGACCGGATTTTCCGGATTTTCATCGGTGCCGATGCAGATGGGCATGACAGAGAATACAGCCTTACAACTCTCTGCAATGTTCCATCTGGCGGTCACGGTATAATTGCTGTAATCAATGACACGAATCGGTATTCTCAGCTCGGCAGACTGCGGCGCCTTCCGGACACTGATTCCGCTGTTCGATCCCAGATTGCTGACCTGTATCTCAGAAGATACACCGGAAAGACAACTTTCCAGATATTCCGCTGCAACCTCTGCAACACCGCTTTCTGAAAAGTCGATCCTGAAATCGACCGTATCCGTTTTTCTTGCAGCCGCAGGTGTCAGCTCATATCTCAGCGTCAGATAAAATATGTCGCCCTTGATTGCCTTCGATGTATTGAGAGACATGGAGAACTTATCCGGATTATATTTCAGAAGCCGCAGATCCTTGAGACTCGGGCAGTCGATGAATGCATCGTCCGGATAATCATAGTATTCCACATTGGAATGGAACCGCACAAGACTTGTGCAGCCGCGGCACATATACATCGGCAGCTCGGTCACTTCATCCGGAAGTGTCAGCTCCCGAAGCGAGGTACAATCCATAAACGCGCCGTATTCGATGTGCCGCAGGGAAGCCGGAATCACGACCGTTTCGAGCTGCTCCGATTTCAGAAATCCATCCTTTCCGATCGTTGTAACGGTATCCGGCAGGATGACCTTCTTCACGCCGGGCAGTGCTGCTCTGTTGGAGAATGTATAGAACGAAACGGTTTTGACATGGTTCTTCATCTCAATGATTGTCGGACTGAATGCGAGAATCATTGCGGCGAGTTCGCCGTGCAGCTCATCCATAACCTCGACACCGTTTCCGGTTACGGTCACGGTACGGTCAAAGGAATTATAGGGCTTATGGAAGGAAAACGCGCTGCTGATATTTTTGCGGATGAAGTTATCAGAAACCGTAATATGCGAGAGATATTTGCAGTCTGCAAACGCATTGGAACGGAATTCAACGATCTGCTCCGGAATCACAAGCTCCGTCAGCATCGTGCAGGAACGGAACATTCCCTCCGATACGACGGTCATCGACTCCGCAAACGTGATCTCCTTCAGATACTCACAGTAGGCGAAGCATTCTTTTCCGTAGGAGACAACGGATTCCGGCAGCACGATCTTTTTGATGCCGATGCCGCTGAATGCATAGTCCCCGACCTGCTTCAACGATTCCGGCAGTGTAAGCACCGTGATTTTACAGCAATCCTTAAATGCGCCCTCCTTTACCGCAATCAGAGTTTCCGGTATATTGATCTCAGACAGCGCCGTGCAGGAATAAAAAGCATAGTTGCCGACTGTTTCCAGTTTTTCAGAAAGATGAACGCTTTTCAGTTCCTTGATCTCACGGAATGCGCCCTCTCCGATCTCCGTCACGGTATCGGGAATATTGATTTCAGTCAGCGTATAGCCGCGGAAGGCCTCTTTGCCGACAGATTTCAGTCCGTCCGGCAGCGTAACCTTTTCAATCTGCTTCGAGAGCGCAGATTTGATGCCGGTTGTCACTGTCTCAGAGCCGGCAGAAATCACCAGCTCGCGGCGGATGTCCGGATCCGTACTGCATCCGAATGCAGTATAATCCGCTTCAACCGTGCCGGGCAGCGTGATCTTTTTCAGCTGCGGGCACTCTCCGAATGCATTTCCCGCGATCATCTGCACATTTGCCGGAACCGTGATCTCTGTCAGTGCGCTGCACTGATAGCAGATTGCAGAATTTACCGCAGTCAGTCCCTCCGGCAAATGAATCTCCTTCATCGCCGTACAGCCGCGGAACGCTTCATTTCCAATGAATGTGACACTGTCCGGAACAGAAACCGTCAGCAGTCCGGTACAGCCGTTGAACGCACCGGCACCGATCTTTTCAAGCGAATCCGGCAGAACCACACCGGCAAGATTTGCTTTCTGCGCGAAAACCTTATCGCTGATCTCAACCGTTCCCGGCCGGACTTCAACGACCGTTCCCGCCTCAATATCACCGTTGTAAGCACAGAGCACTTTGCCGATATACACAGGACCTTCCTCCTGCGATGCAGCCCAGCCGTCCCCGAACGGCGCCGCGCCGATCACAGTGACAGAATCCGGCACGGTAATAGATTTCAGATTACTGCATGACGAAAAGGCATAGCTTCCGATCTCCGTCACGGTCTCCGGAATCGTCACCTCTTTCAGATTACTGTTTCTGCTGAACGCATTTGAGCCGATATACAGCAGGCCCTCCGGCAGCTCCAGTCCGATGAGCGGACGGTTCTGGAAAGCATAGTCTGCAACACCGAGCGTTCCTTTCGCAAGAACCAGTGCATAGCCCTCATATTCATCAGACGGCGCCGCAATCGTACCGTTATAACCGAGCACGACCTTTCCGGCAAAGATCAAGCCCTCTTTCTGTGCTTCAAGCCATGCGGTTCCTGCGAAGGCTTCAGATTTGACCTTATACATTGTATCCGGAAAAGTGATTTCTTTCAGCGCAGTGCAGCCCTTGAACGCCTGCTCCCCTACCGTTGTCAGATTCTTCGGGAGCACAACGGATTCCAGTGCAGTGAGTCCGCTGAATGACTTATTTCCGATTTCCAGCAGCGTATCCGGCAGAACGATCTCTGTCAAACCGGAAAAGCCGGAGAAATAGCTGTCAGGCAGATACCGGCCGCCGGTCAGTGTGACGCTTGTCAGCGGAGCGGAGGTCGGAACCAGCTTGCTCAGCACGGAAGAATTGCCGGCACGGTCGTCTGTGCGCGACATTGCCGCAAACGGCAGCGAAACCGCTGTCAGATTGCAGTCACTGCGCATCAGCATTCCGTTGATTTTGTTCACGCTGTCCGGAATCACAAGCGCCGTCAGACCGGTACAGCCCTGAAATACAAGATTGCCGAGCGTTTTCAGATTTTTCGGCAGAGCAATTTTCGTCAGCTCCGCACAGCCGCTGAACGCTTCTTCACCAAGCGATTCCAGTGATTTGCCAAATGCTGCGGATTTCAATGCGGTACAGCCGCTGAATGCATAGCTCCCGACAGTCTGAACCGAATCGGGCAGCGTGATTTCCGTCAGACCGGTGCAGCCTTTGAACGCGCCGGAACCGATTGATTCCACAGTATCCGGCAGCACGATCGTTTCCAGTCCGGTGCATCCGCTGAACGCCTCAGCACCGATCGCGGTCATGCCGTCAGGCAGCTTCACAGATTTCAGATTCTTTCTGCCGGATATACATTTATCCACCATTACGGTTCCGCCGGCAAAAACAACCGATGTCACCGTATCAGGCAGACCGGTAAAGCTCAGCGGAATTGTCATTTCCGTCAGATCGGCATTTCCGTTGAAGGCATTGGTTGCAACAGACTGAATCTCAGCAGATACGGACATATTCTGCAATGCGCAGTTTGCAAAGGCATTGCTGTCAATCGTGCGCAGGGATGCAGGCAGTCGGATCTCTGCCAAAGAAGAACAGCCGTTAAATGCATTCTCCTCAATCACAGTAACCGTATCCGGCGGTGCAGCCGAAGTCAAAGCTGTGCAGGATTGAAATGCACCGCTGCTAATTTTATTCAGTTCTTTCGGCCAAACGATTTCTTCGAGCGATTTACAGCCTGAAAATGCGCTCGATTCGATCACTGTGACAGAATCAGACAATGTAATCTTCTTCAGCGCGGCGCAGTTCTCAAAAAAGTTCTTCGGGATCTTTTCGCCGCCGGTAACCGTGACCTCGGTCAACTTTTCGGAGGTGATTTTGCTGGAGGAATTGAAAAAATAACCGATTGTGGTCCAGCCTCTTGTGCTGTAATACTCATTTTCAGTCGGATACATACAGCAGGTCGGCAGTGTCAGCTTCTCAACAGATTCACAGGCATAAAAAAGCCTGTTTGGAACATAGGTAATCTCCGCACTGATGATGAGCTGCTGTGCTTCTGCAATGCAGGTTCTCCACGGGCCTTCCTGCAAAATATTTCCGTAATCCGTAAACGAGCCGGAGCCGTCCAGATAAAAGGTTTTCGTTTCGGTATCGTAGCGCCATGAGACATCCTCCGTGAAGGTGCCGGATGTTGCATCCTCAGCCGGTGTCTCCACATCATTTTCCTGAACCGAAACCGCAGCCTCCTGCAAAACCTGCAACGCCGGCTCTGCCTCCGTATTGCCGGATTCCTCCGGCTCCGGATCGGTTTCCTCCGCTTCAAACCGGATCGCGCTGCTTTTCACGGATACGGATGAAATCGCATCCTGCGGCGCTGCATCGGCACTGTCAGCCGCAAAAACTTGCAGCGGCAGGGTGTTTCCGGCAAGCGTCAGAAGCAGGACTGTTGCAGTGATTGCAGATAATACACGCTTTTTCTGCATAAAATCATCTCCTTTTCTTGAACTAAACGAAAAAGAACGGAAATAAAAGGTAATTCTATTATAGCACATGATTTAAATTATTTCAACCCATATAACGAAATTTATTCATTTTTATTGCCGCATTTTTGAAAAAAACGTCCGGCAGCGGCTAGGAATGCTGCACAGACCAGTGATTACATGGACAAACAGGTTCCTCTGGCCGATTCGCAGAATTATTATATCTGCGCAAACAGCAGACAAACAGAAAAACGGCATATCTTGCGCATAGATCTGTTATTCAGATCATAAAAATGCGCAGATACGCCGTTTTATATTATTTCTAAGCAGTACCGATAATCAGTTTGTCCGGCATCCGATATCAGGATGAAAAAAACGAACTGCCTGCATATGGGTTATTTGGTTCATTGGTCGCTTTCAACAGTGATCTCCTCAATCAGCGTGCGCAGCGATACAACGCCCTCGCCGGTGACTGACGAAAAAACCGTCACATTCAGATCCTCATACTGCGGCAGCTCCTGCGGCAGAGCGGCAAGCCGTGCCGAACGCTCCGTCTTGTTGAGCTTGTCCGCCTTGGTCAGCACAATTGCAAACGGCATCTCCGTGTCAATCAGAAAATTCACCATTTGAATATCATTCTTTGTCGGCGGATGCCGCATATCAATCAGTAACAGCACCGCCCGCAGATCACGGTCTCCCTGCAAATAGCCGTTAATCAGCCCCTCCCAGCGCACAAGCTCCGATTTGGAACGCTTTGCATAGCCGTAGCCGGGCAAATCAGCAAAAGTGACCGTACCGCAGCGATAGAAATTGATCGTTGCCGTCTTTCCGGGGACGGAGCTGACACGCGCCAGATTCTTACGCTGAAACAGCTTGTTGATGAGCGTGGATTTCCCGACATTCGAGCGGCCGGCAAAAGCAATCTCCGGCGTTGTGCAGGCCGGAAGCTGCGCGGCCGTGCCGTATGCGGCTGTGAATTCTGCAAGATTCCAGTTCATCGGCGCCTCCTTTTACTGTGCTGTACCGGTTGTCTTGCGCTTGCGGGCAGGCGGCGTCAGCGGCAGAGAGAGCTTTTGCAGCTCCTCCGAATGCAGCGGTTCCAGCCTTGTATCATAATGCGGCGGGATCAGCACCGTTTCCAGCACCGTTTCCACATTCTCGCACGGAATAAAATGAATCGCATTGCGCACGGTTTCATCCAGTTCCGCAAGATCCGGCTCATTTGCAGCAGGAATCAGCACTGTGCGGATGCCGTGCTTATATGCCGCCATGGATTTCTCAACCAGCCCGCCGATCGGCAAAACACGGCCGTGCAGCGTGATCTCACCGGTCATGGCAATATCATGCCGGACCGGCGTGCCGCTCAGTGCAGAGATCAGCGCCGTCAGCATCGTGACACCGGCACTCGGGCCGTCCTTCGGCGTTGCACCCTCCGGCGCGTGGATGTGAATATCCTTATCCTTGAACATTTCCGGATTGATGTCGTATTTTTTCGCCACGGAACGGGCATAAGAAATTGCCAGCTTCGCACTTTCCTTCATGACCTCGCCCAGCGAACCGGTCACGATAATCTCACCCTTGCCGGGCATCATCAGCACTTCCAGCGGCATGATAACGCCGCCGACGCTTGTCCATGCAAGGCCGTTGACGATACCGACAGTATCCGATTTAGAATAGAAATCATCTGTATGCTGATGCGGGCCGAGCGCCTTTTCCACAGTTTCCGGCGTATATACGACTTTTTTGATGTCCTCCGTCAGAATCGTGCGGGCACATTTGCGGCAGAGTGATGCAATTCTGCGCTCCAGCGTCCGGACACCTGCCTCACGGGTGTAAAAATCGATCAGATCATAGATCGCGGCATCCGTCAGCTTGAACTGCGTCGCTTTCAGGCCGTTTGCCTTGAGCTGCTTCTTAATGAGATGCTCTTTGGCAATATGGAATTTCTCCTCACGGGTGTAGGAATTCAGCTCGATCACATCCATGCGGTCATAGAGCGGCGCAGGAATGAGGTCGGCATTGTTGGCAGTCGTCAGGAACATGACCTGCGAAAGATCAAACGGCACCTCAACAAAATGATCGCGGAAGCTGTGATTCTGCGCGCTGTCCAGCACCTCAAGCAGTGCAGAGGCCGGATCGCCCTTATAATCGCCGGAGAGCTTGTCGATCTCGTCCAGCAGAATCAGCGGATTCATGCTCTTTGCCTGACGCATCGCTTCGATCACCCGTCCGGGCATCGCACCGACATAGGTCTTGCGGTGTCCGCGAATCTCGGCTTCATCCCGCACGCCGCCCAGCGATACACGCGCATAATTGCGGCCGAGCGCCTTTGCTACCGACTGCGCAATCGAGGTCTTGCCGACACCGGGCGGGCCGACCAGACATATGATCTGACCTGTCAGCTTCGGCTGCATCATATGGACACTCATCGCCTCAAGGACACGCTCCTTGACGCGCTTCAGACCGTAATGCTCCTTATTCAGCAGCTCCTCCGCCTTGCGGATGTCACTCTTTTCCTTGGTATACACATCCCACGGCAGCGAGAGCACGGTTTCAAGATAATTGACAATGACATATGCCTCCTGCGAACCGGACGGCATTTTGGTGAGCTGCATTGCTTCCTTGCGCAGCTTTTCCTTGATCTCATCGCCTGCACGGAGCTTCTCAATGCGGTCAAGCAGCTTCTGCGGCTCACTGCTGTCGCCTTCGCCGAGCTCCTCGGAAATAATGCGCTGCTGTTCCCGCAGATACATCTCACGCTGCGACTGGTCAATGCGCATCTGCACACCGGATTGCAGCTCCATTTCGACCTTGAGCACCTCATTTTCGCGCACAAGAATCGCATACAGCATTGTCAGGCGCAGAAACAGGCTGCTCTCCTCCAGCAAAAGCTGGCGGTCGTGATAGTCAATTTCAAGATTTGACCAGATCGCTTCAAAAAGCTGCGGCGCATTCTCCTCTGCAAGCACGATCTCCGCAAATTCCCGCGGAATCCGGCGGGAAAGACGGCAGTGTGCAGCATATTCCTCCTTGACGGAATTGACAATTGCCTGCATTTCGATCGGATTTGAACGGTTTTTGCCGTAGGTCGGCAGCGGCTTGTAATCCGCTTCCCAGTAGCCGTTTTCATCCGGTGTATAGAGCTTCTGCACCTTTGCGCGGGCGATGCCCTCAACCAGCACTCTGGTTCCCTCGCGGCCGCGCATGACCTGCCGCACCTCACAGATAACACCGGTACGGAACAGATCGCGGGGCTTCGGCTCACGCACCGTCTGATCACGCTGTGCCAGCATCATAATGCGGCGGTTTCCCTCAACGGCTGCGTCCACGGCCTTGCGAGATTCCTCCCGACCGATCTCAAAATCTATCACCATGTGCGGAAAGGCAACCAATCCGCGAAGTGCAACAACCGGAATACGGCTTGTATCCTGTGCCTCTTCCGTTATAACTCCGTCTGTGCGTTCTTTCTCCTGCATTTCTTTTTCCAATCTGCCCTGCGCGGCGAAATAACCCTGTCCGTTCCCGTGCGCAGCCGGTACGGCGCTGATGCAATGTTCCTACTCATTATACAATAAATCGGGCAGGAAATCAAGTTGAAAAATGCGGTAATTCATGAAAAATACATGAAAAATACCGGAATAAACGAATCTCCCGCAGAAAAGGCAGGAGATTCGGCAAGCAGTATTTTGCAGCGGTCTTATGCGGCATCTACCTCACTGCCGGCTTCATCCAGCAGCAGCGGTGCCTTGTTGTTCACGACGCAATCCGCCGTAACAACGACCTTCCGCACATTCTCTTTGGAGGGTGCATCGAACATCGTCTGCATCAGAATGCCCTCAAGGATCGCACGCAGACCGCGTGCGCCTGTTTTCTGATCGAGGGTGCGCTTGGCAATTTCTGCAAGTGCATCCGGCTGTACCTCCAGCTCGATCTTGTCATACTGAAACAGCTTGGAATACTGCTTCAGCAGGGCATTTTTCGGCTCTGTCAGGATGCGGACAAGCGAATCCTGATCCATTTCATCGAGCGTGGTGATAATCGGCAGACGACCGACCAGCTCCGGAACAAGGCCGAATTTGACCAGATCCTGCGGAATGACCTTGCGGAAAATATTGGCGGTTTTCTCTTTTTTCGAGAGAACCTGTGCGCCGAAGCCAAGCCCTGAGGATTCTGTGCGGGCGATAATATGCTTTTCCAGTCCGTCGAATGCACCGCCGCAGATAAAGAGAATATTCTTCGTATTGATGTGAATAAACTCCTGATTCGGGTGCTTTCTGCCGCCCTGCGGCGGAACATTGGAAACCGTACCCTCGATGATTTTGAGCAGCGACTGCTGAACGCCCTCGCCGCTGACATCACGGGTCAGAGAAGTGTTTTCGGATTTTCTTGAAATCTTGTCAATCTCGTCAATATAGATGATGCCGCGCTCTGCCGCCTCGACATCGAAATTCGCGGCCTGAATCAGCCGCAGCAGCACATTTTCCACATCGTCACCGACATAACCGGCCTCTGTGATCGTCGTCGCATCGGCAATGGCAAACGGGACATCCAGTATTTTTGCAAGCGTCTGTGCAAGATAGGTCTTTCCGACACCGGTCGGACCGAGCAGCAGCACATTGCTTTTCTGGATCTCGACTTCATCATTGTCATCGGCGGTCAGAATGCGCTTATAATGATTGTAAACGGATACAGCTAGCGAGATCTTTGCCTGCTCCTGTCCGATGACATATTCATCGAGCACGCGCTTGATCTCAGCCGGTTTGAGCAGATTGACCGGCTTCTCGCTGAATTTTTCATTTTTCTTTCCGTGCGGCTTGAGATCCAGATCGCCGTAAAGCAGCTCATAGCAATAGGTCACGCATTCATCGCAGATATTGCTGTTGCCGGCGGAAAAGATGCTGTTTACCTTATTCTCCGGTTTTCCGCAGAAATTACAGATTCTGTATTCTTGTTCTGGCATAATTCGTTTTCTCCCGAAAATGGTATTCAGATAGTACGGTCAGCGCTTGGTCACGACCTTGTCGATCAGACCGTAGTTCATCGCTTCCTGCGCGGTCATGAAGTAATCGCGCTCGACATCGCGCTCGATCTCCTCAAGCGGCTTGCCGGTATTCTCGGAGAGAATGCGGTTGAGGTTGCCCTTTGTCCGGAGCAGGTTGTCCGTGCGGATCTTGATATCGGTTGCCTGTCCGGAGAGCCCGCCGCCCATGATCAGCGGCTGGTGGATCATGATCTCGCTGTTCGGCAGCGCCATGCGCTTGCCCTTTGCGCCGGACGACAGCAGCAGCGCGCCCATGGACGCCGCAAGTCCGATGCAGATCGTCGCAACATCGCACTTGATATACTGCATGGTATCGTAGATCGCCATGCCGGCTGTCACAGAACCGCCGGGGCTGTTGATATACAGCGAAATATCCTTTTCAGGATCCTGACTTTCGAGAAACAGCAGCTGCGCGACGACAAGGCTTGCCGTCACATCGTTGACGTCCTCGGAAAGCATGATGATGCGGTCGTTCAGCAGGCGGGAGTAGATATCGTATGCCCGTTCGCCGCGGTTGGTCTGTTCGATGACCGTCGGCACAAGGCTCATTTGCATATTGTTCATGGTATCTATCCTTTCTGAAAAATATGCGGCTGCGCGACAGCAGCGCGTTCTGCGTCATGCACCGCAATAAAGCAGATTTCCGGCTTCTGCCCCGCAGCAGCGTACCGCGGGGCAAAAAGCCGGTTGACTGATCTGTTTACATCCGTAATTATTCAGCGTCCTTTGCTTCCTCAGCAGCAGGCGCTTCTTCCGCAGCCGGTGCTTCCTCAGCAGCCGGAGCCATGTCGTTGTCCACAACGGCATTGTTCTTGACCAGCTCGACAACCTTCTGCACGCGCAGATCGGTGCGGTAGTCATCCATCGGCAGGCGGGACTTCACGAACTCCACCGGAGCCTGCATCTGTGCAGCGAAGTCCTGAACTGCTTCTTCGAGCTCATCGTCAGAGACCTCAACATTTTCGAGATCTGCGATCTTTTCGAGTGCAAGGCGCAGCATGACTTCCTTCTTGGACTGCGGCTCGTACTCATCGCGCAGCTGTTCCATGGTCATGCCGGTCAGCTGGAGATACTCAGAGAGCTTCAGATCGCCGTACTGCTGCTGCAGCTGGTTCTCGAACTCACGGACTCTCTGGTCGATGCGGCGGTCATAGAGCACCTGCGGAACGATCGCCTCGGTGCGCTCGACAAGCGTATCGAACACAGCGTTCTCAAATGCGACCTGTGCCTGCTGCTCA
>JAFYBM010000281.1 GCA_017540225.1 Oscillospiraceae bacterium
ATGTTGTTCAGCTCCTTTCTGACCTCGACTGTGTCTGCATTATAGCACAGGGGATTGTCGATCGCAATCGAAAAAGAACCAAGTGTCAGCTGAGCGGAGTGAAAGGAACGAACGGGCATTTTTTCGGAGTGAACGGATCGCGGAAAATGGATGTAATACGTTCTTTGCAGGGGGCTTCTGATTGTAATGCGCGCGCGCGGGCGCGTGCTGTTTCCGGTTTCCGATCGGAGCGGAACGGCGCTTGTATGTTGGGATATGTTGCGTGAAACATATGATCTTTAGTATAGCAATATGATTCAAAATTATAAAAATATGAAAAGGCAATAAATTCACAAGTCAGGACATTTGAGCCTGAATTTTGAAAAAACGAGACATATTAAGATTTCCTTAAATATTGGTAAATGTCACAAAATTTGGTTGACCTCCCGAAAATTATGTGCTATAATCTCTGCAAGCAGAGCGGAAATTACCGTATGCAGCGTGGAAAACAGGGATCATTGAGAACAATCCGGAAGTTCTGCTCCCTGATTGCCGCGTGAAAGGTACCGTCGCTCGGCAAAATTGTTGCATATAATCGCTTTGCTGTATCACGGACTTTGCAATCTATTTATAATTCTGATGAAATTATTTTATGAGGAGATTTTGAAAATGAAGAGATCAGTCAAATCTGTTATCGCATCTGCAGCTGCTATTTTTATGTGCGCAGCTCCGGCAATTTCGTCCGTTCCGGTACTCCCTGTTGTTGAAAGCATCACCGCAAGTGCTGCACAGTATCCGGTCGCACTGGATTACATGGGACAGGGTTACGCGGCAAACGGTCTGCTGTATCGTTTCAACAGCGGCAGCACTGTTTCGCTCGTCGGCAGAATCACAAATGTTTCCAATATCAAGGTTCCTGCATACGTGACGATCAACGGCATCAACCGTGCTGTTACGAAGATCGGTGCCGGTGCTTTCCGCGTCACAGCGATTGACGATCATCCGGATTGGTTCACCAATCATCACTATAACTACACCACCTCCATTCATACCGTGGATATGACCGCTGCTTACAACCTCACCGAGATCGAGGACAGAGCATTCCAGTATCAGACATTCAGCACCCTCAAGTGGCCGACCAACTGCCATATCACCACGATCGGCAACAGCGCTTTCGAGGGCATCCGCGATCTGGAAGCAATCACGATCCCGACCTCTGTCACAGAGATCCGTGCACAGGCATTCAGATGGGCAAATCTGAAGGATCTCCAGATCCCGGGCGGTAATGCCAACACGCCTGCTCTGAATTTCGGCAGCCTCGCTTTCGGCTACTGCACGAAGTTTACGCACATGTCCAGCGGCAGAACCCTGACCGGAAGCCCCGATGCATTCAAGGGCTGCCCGTTCGCACTTCGTCCGTTCTCCATTTTCTGATTATCGCAGAATTTACGGGTAATAGACAGGACTTTTTGTTTTATCATTATAACAAAATAATTGATGATTAGGAGATTTTGAAAATGAAAAGATCAGTCAAATCTGTTATCGCATCTGCAGCTGCAATTTTCATGTGCGCTGCTCCGGCAATTTCTTCTGTTCCGGTACTCCCTGTTGTGGAAAGTATCACCGCAAGCGCAGCGCAGTATCCGGTCGCACTGGATTACATGGGACATGGCTACGCAGCCAACGGTCTGCTGTACCAGTTTAACGGCAGCAACAGTGTAGCCCTGATTGGCAGAATCACCAATGTTTCTTCCATCAATGTTCCTGCCTGCGTGACGATCAACAATTATAATTACAAAGTCACAACGATTGCTGCTGAAGCTTTCCGTGTCACAGCAATCGACGATCATCCGGACTGGTTCAATGAGCGGCATCACTATAAGTATGAAACATCCATTCATACGCTGAACATGACAGATGCGTCCAATCTCACGGAGATCGGCGACAGAGCATTCCAGTATCAGACGCTGGGCACGATCAAATGGCCGACGAACTGCAAGATCACTACGATCGGCAACGAAGCTTTCGAGGGCATGGGCAATGTGCTTGAGATCAAGATTCCGAAGTCTGTTACAACCATCCGTGCAAACGCATTCAGATGGGGCGCTCTGCAAAAGGTAACCTTTGAGGGTACATCTTCCACAAATGCCGCACTCGCGATTCAGAGCAATGCATTCTGCGAGTGCTTGTATCTCAACCAGATCGTCACCAACCGCAAGAATCTGAACGGCAGCAACGCAAACGCATTTGACTATTGTGGAAAGACGCTCAAGAGCCACATCACATCTACTGTGAGCAGCTCCTATGCAACCACCTTCAAGAACAAGTTCAATTTTGCGCATCCGTTCAACCCGTAATCATCTTGTATCTGTAACAAAGTGTACACATAAACAAAAAATCTGCCCCGAGGTGACATTCACTTCGGGGCAGATCATTTTGTATGATTGCAGGATCCGCAGAAAGATCAGTATGAACACAAATCAGGAAGCATTTTCTGCATCCGTCTGCGGTACATTTGCCGGCACTGCATATTTCTGCGGGAATACCTTCACAAACCAGTAGAGTCCGGCAAGGAAGACGATCAGACTGACCGCTGCGGCAGGCGCCGTGAGCAGCGAATAGCCGTTTTCCAGCCGGTAGATCAGCGACAGATCCGGCAGGCAGCAGAGATTGTGCAGCATATGCACAAGGATCGTATACAGGATGTTTTCCGTGTCATAATAGCAGATCGCCATGAAAATCGTGCCTGTGAAGACATTCACAACGCCCTGCATGCTGTAAAAACTGTGCAGCAGCGCGAAAAGCAGCGTGGTGAACAGAATGGTGAACCACTTTTTGCTGCATTTTTTCAGCAGTCCCATTCCGCAAAGCCGGAACATCAGCTCCTCGCTGACCGGCGCGATGATGACAGAGCCGAGGATCAGCAGCAGCGTGCTGTTGTCGTTTGTATCGGGCTTGATCGAGGAAAAGCGGCAGGCGATCAGACCGTAAAGCGTGGATGCAAGCTCACATGCCGTCCATTGCGTTACAAAGGTCACCAGCGGAACGGTCACATGAAAATTGCGGATCTGTGCGCCGAGATGCAGCTTGTTTCCGCCGAGGCGGTACAGGAGCAAGCCGACCACACCGCCGAACAGGAGTCCGAGATGACCGGCAAGATTTTCATCGCCGCAGGCAGTGACAATAATAACCGCGACAATCAGCACTACGGCAAGGCAGAGAAAAAGCGAGCAGATCGCGTACTGCTTGGGTGATGCAAAGGGTTTCTTTTGCGTGGGGTTCTGGTTCATTTGGGTTCTCCTTGTTTATCCGATATTATTTGCGATGCCGATTGAGACATAGCCCTGCAAAACCGCCTGCAGATCGGTGCCGTCCTCGGCTTTGAGGTCGTGGTCGCCCTCGACCATGAGCCGCATGCCGTGATCCGGCAGCGTTTCGATGACGTTGTAGTGGTCGCGGAAGATCATCCCGCGGGAGACTGTCCGGTTCCGCAGGATGCCGCGGCATTCCGACAGCGGACATGCGGGGAAATTGACATTGAGGATCTGTCCGGCAGCGGTTTTCTGTCCGATCAGCTCCGCGAGGATCTCGTCGAGGAATGCGTCCGTGACGGCATGGCAGCCGCCGATATCCTCGGAGAGCGCGATCGCATGATAGCCCTGAAACGCCGCCTCAAAGGCAGCGCCCGCCGTTGCGGAATACTGGATATCCGACGCGACATTGAAGCCGGCATTGATGCCGGAGAGCACGACATCCGGACGCTGCGGCATGACATTCAGCCCGCCGACGCGCACGCAGTCCGCAGGCGTGCCGCTGCATGCAAACGCATGGACGCCCGCAACCGGAAAATCGTGCGGGATTACGTCAATATGGCTGTGCAGCGTGATGCTGTGTGAAGCTGCGCTGCGCTGACCGTCCGGCGCGACCACCCAGACCTCGCCGAACGCCTGCGCCGCCTTTGCCAGACGGATCAGCCCGTCTGCGGCAATGCCGTCATCATTTGTAATCAGGATTGAGCGCATGGGATCCCCTTTCATTCGGCATCGCGGAGCTGCGCGATGAATTTTTTGAGCCGGACTGCATTGCCGTTTGCATAGGTGCTGTTTCGGTCGGCGAGCATGACGGTACAGCGGATGTTCGGCAGCATCGTTTTCAGGTCGGCGATGCATTTGCTGTCATCGGCGCCGCCGCTGCATGTGAAAACGGCAGTCACCTTGTCCGCGACCGCATAATCCGCGAGAAAGCTGCGGACCGGCGCGGCGCATTTCCACGCCCAGACCGGTGTGCCGAGAATGATCTCGTCGAACGATTCCGGATCGTCAGCGAGCGGCTTGATCGGCGGGCGCTTTTTCAGGCTGGAGAGCATGCCGCCGTAGAGGATGCGGCTTGCCTTGCCGTCGGGCATGGGCTCTGCGGTCTCGATTTCGATGCAGGCGGCGCCGAGCGCCTCTGCGATCTTCTGTGCGGCATCTTTCGTGTTGCCGTCAAGAGAATAGAATATGACTGCACGGTTCATGGTGCGTCCTCCTTTGCGTATACATAATCTTTTGTGACCTCGCGGAAAGTGAGCGTGACAGTGGTTTGCTTGCCTTTTTCCAGAACGGTGCGGCAGTCCGGATCAATGCGCAGGATGCCGCCCGCGCCGTCGCCTTCGATTTTTCCCATTGCTGCCAGATAGCTGTCCTTATTTTCTGCAAGCACAACATACACAACGGCAGAATCCGGAACATCGCTTGCGGTTGGTGCTGCCGGTGCAGTTGGTGTTTGGGGTACGGTCGTTGTTGTTGTTGTCGAGCCGTTTGCCTGTGCGGGCGCTGTCGTTGCGGCGGCAGAAGTTGTGACGGTAACCAGTTCGCGAATTTCGCGAATCGCTTCTGCATCCGGCGGCTGGCTCTCCTGTTGCTCGGACATGTAGATGATTTTGAATGATGTGCGGAGTTCTGCCATGTCTTGTCCGATTTCGTAAAATGTATAGCCTGCAATTGCAAGAATTAGAAAAAACATAATTACAGTAGTACGCAAGCTGCTTTTTTTCGTAGTTGAGACAGATTGTTTTGCTTTCTCTCTCCTGAAATCAATCTCTTTTATAAAAGAATAAAAGAAAAAATCCATTACAGTTAAACAGGATAACAGCCCAGAATAGATTGTGAGATGTTTCAGTATCTCAATATTATTATTTGAGTCGGACAATAGAGACAAGATTATAAAAATAGTGAGAAACATTGCTGCAATAATAAGAGGGAATTTGTCATATTTAGCATTTTCTTTTTTAGCGTCTTCAGTTTGAGAATCATCTTTTATTTTATTTCCTTTATTGGACTTTGATTTCGCATAGTCCATCGTTGAAAGGAAAATGATATAAACCAATAAAGTAAGGAGAAAGGGTACCCAAAGGATAAGGCTCAATAAAGACGCTTTTCGTGTGCTTTCGTGTGCCCAATCGGATAATTGATTGTAACAAGGTATAAATCTGCGATCAATTAGTACGCAGAAATCATAAGTGCATAATAGATTTATCACCAAGTAATAAATTTTCTTTCCTGTTTTTCTGGCATTATAACGATAAGGATACAACAAAGCGAATAAACTAGCAATTGCAAGGATGACGATGCAAAATGGCAGAGCCAGCAGATAAAACACCGATTTGTCAGCAAAATCATTCCATTCCGCACCGATATTGAAATAGGAAAGATAGCCTTTCTTGTAAAGATACATCGCACCGGATAACAGGATCGTGCCGATCGTAACAATCAGTCCGAGAATGACCTTGTTGTCATCTAAAAACTGATTGATCTTGTTCAGCTGGGATGCTGTATCGCTGCTTTTGTTTTTATCAGGATCTTTTTCCGGTGAAGTGAAAATCACGGAATCCGTAATCTGGATGACGGTTTCAGGCTGTTTTTTTGCCGCCGGATGATTGCCGTTATTTTTAGAACTCATTTTTCTTTGCTCCCTTCATCCTTTCCCGCATCGTCCTCATCCTGCTTCTGACCGGCAAGCGGATGCAGACCGGCTTCGATCTCGGTCAGCATTCTGATGTCGGCGAGGAATCCGGAGAACTGTTTCAGATCCTTTTCGAGCTTGTGCACCTCGCGGATCGTGCCGAGATAGATAAAGCCCAGAATCAGGATCAGGGCAAACACGATGAGCCCTGCGTAGGTCGTGACGGTGAGCACATTGCCGGAGAACGGATTGCTGTCCGTGCCGCAGTTTTCCATGAATCCGGAGATGATCGCGGGCACAAATGCAAGCAGCACAGCAAGGATCCCGCCGAACAGGATCTGCTCGGCTTTCTGCCGCTTTTGCTCGGTATGCTCGCGCATTTCGCCGTACCGCTCCTGCGCCGCTGCAAGCACCATTTCGTACTGCGCCGCGGTCCGGAAACGGAACCGCTCGGAAAAAGCTTTTTTCAGCTGCAATGCGCGGTCAATGGCATCATAATACGAAATATTCAGAAAGAGAAAGCTTTTATGCCATTTCTTATCCAGTATCACCAGCGCGATCATCACGGCGGCAAGCATCGCCGAAAGTACTGCGATCGGGGCGTAAAACGCGCTGTTTCCGGAGATCGGACAGAGCGTCAGAATAACGAGAAGCAGCGAAATGATCCGGAGCGCCGCGAACAGCACCGTGTAGGTCTTGCCGCGCTGATCCGCAAGATCCTTCCAGAAGGCGAATCCGGAGCTCTTTGGGGGCTTTTCCGGCTTGCCGGTTTTCTTAGCGCGCATCTGGCAGTAGGTTTTGTAGTAGTTGTCGATCATGTTTTCGATTCCTTTTTTGTATTATTGATGTTCCAATTAAATCTTGAAGAATAGATGCGCAGGATTTTTGTCGTGAGACAAGGCAGAAAGCCGCCGCCTTGCTGACGCACGTTTGCGGGCAAACTGCGCAGTTTCGCTTTGCGAAACGTGCGCAAGGCAAGGATTTCTAACGCAGTATCACGGCAAAAAGACAAGCAGATAACTTCAAGAGATAGTTGGGGCATCAATATATTTCCCGCACGGGAATGCCGTTCCGTTCGGCGAACTGATACGCCGCAGAACCGGCGGGCGCATGCAGGACCACGTTCGGGCAGTCGGAAAAGCAGGTGTCGGGGAGATCGCTGAGGCTTGCCGGCAGATACACCTCGCGCAGATTTTTGCATCCTGCAAATGCATAATCGCCGAACGATGTGATGCCCTCGCAGACGGTCAGCTTCCGGAGCCGGTCGCTGTCCGCGAAGCATTCCGCGCCGAGTGTGCCGGTGCAGTCCGTGAACGCGGCCGTCCGCGCGCCGGTGTTCTGGAACGAGCAGTCCCCCAGCGAGAGCGTGCCGCCGGAGAACGTCACCTCGGAAAGCGATTCGCAGTTCCGGAAACAGGATTCCCCTGTTGTCAGGTTTCCGCTGATCTGCACTTCTTCGAGCTGACCGGCATCCTTGAAACAGAAGTCGCCGAGCGTGAGCGCGGAGCCCTCTGCCTTCACAGAGACCGCTGTGCTGTCCTCAAAGCAGTAGTCGCCGAAGGTGTATGTGCGGTCGGCGAAGCGGACGGTTTCCAGCGCCGTGCAGTCGGCAAAGGCAAAGTTTCCGACGGTCAGCGCGGTCTCCGGCACGAACGCGAATGTTTGCAGCGACGAGCCGTTGAATGCGTAGTCGCCCATTGTCTCTATGCTTGCAGGCAGCTGTACGTGTTCGGCATATTTTGCGCCGTAGAAGCCGTATTTTGCAACCGAACGGACGGGCAGTCCGCCGAGCGTTTCCGGCACGGCAAGCGCGGCATCCGGTTCCGCATCAGCCTGCGAAAAGCCGGTCACCGCTGCGGCGCCGTCTGTGACCTCGTAATCCGGCAGCACAGAGCCGGCGGCATCCGGTGCGGACTGTGCCGGTTCCTGCGGCTTGTCTTCCTGCGGGTTCTCTGTTTCCGGCGTGTCATCCGGCGTCAGATCCGCATGCGGAACGGACGGCGAAACATGCGGATTTTCTTCATTCTGCTGCTGGATATCTTCCAGAAGCGCCTCAAGCTCCGAATCGAGCATTTCTTCGGGATCGCCGGTCTGTGCATCGGCGGTATCATCCGGATAAACAGCTTCCGGATCAGCCGCGGGCGGGGCTTTTCCTTTATCGGTCATGCCGAGCAGAATGCCGACCAGAATCAGCATCAGCATCAGGCACAGGAACGCGATGATATATAAAGCGGATCGTTTCATTTTGCACCTCTGTAATATGATCAGCAGGCAGCGGAATATCCTTTCGCTTCCATTGCATTTTCTGCCGTATTATGGTATAATGAATGCAAATGCATTCATTATATTTTATTTGAATCCCCCTGCAGATCGGGCGATTAAACCATATACGCTGTTATGGTATCATAAAGAAAGACGCGGAACCGGATGGAACCGCGCCTATATTATATCATATTATTCCGAAACGCGCAATGGGAGAGTGCGTGTTTTTCAAATGCAACAGAATGGGAGCGGTTTCGTCACAGAAGCCGCGTTCAGCGGCGCGTATTGCGAATGCTGGGAGAGCCGCGCTGCCGCCTTCCGGAGGGAAATGCCGGCGCGGGCTCCGCGCTCATGTTATGCCGAAACGCGCAATGGGAG
>JAFYBM010000282.1 GCA_017540225.1 Oscillospiraceae bacterium
CTACTGTAACCTTATTCAGTCCAGCCATGTCAATAACATCCTTTCAAATACAGTATAGTTTCGGGGCCGGCGGCTGTCCGTTCCTCCGGGCAGCACAACCCGATTCTATTTTACACTATTTTCCGGAATTTTGCAAGACCTGCATGAAAAAAATTACAGAAAGCGGCGGAGCATAAGGCTTTTGCGCATAAACAGACCCGCCGAACAGCGTTCGGCGGGTTCAATCGTTAATGGGGGTGACATTTTCCGCAGGGAGTATAGCCCTGTGCATAGAGATTTTCCAAAGTATCGGTAACTCCCTGTTTGTTTTCGTCTTTTATATGGCTTACCTCTTTGCAAGTTTCATAATGAATTTTCATTGTGTTTGTATTGAGTATATAGTAGCCATATGTGGATTGAGTCTCAGTTTTATATGTTGTCTTCTTGGATGTTGCTGTCGTTTTTTCTTCGTCAGATGTAGAATGCTCCTTTTTGAGCGTTGTTACTTGTGTTGTCGTTTCAATGTTGCTTTGCCCTATATACTCCATGTTCACTAAGGATTGCATAAAATCGTCTAAGTAATCATATTTGGATTTTTCGTTTTCAAAAAGGGCTATTTTATATAGCTTCGATTCCTCTTCACAAAATAGCACTACATAAGTTGCAAACCCTTGGCACTCGTGAGAATAGTCATACGATGTTTCATAATAAATAAAGCCCTTCATCGAAGCATATTCGATTATTTCAGGTGAACTGTATTCTCCATTCCATTCCCGACCTTCTGTTTGAGCAAACTCCTTACTTTCTTGAATCTCGTTTTTCAAATACTGGTCTCTTTGGCTTATGAAGTCCTGTGGAGATTCACTAGGTGCATCATCTATGAGAATCATTAAACTAACAGTAGGCACGACATCTTCATCAGCATTAAGCATTAACATTTCGTCCGTTTGAGCAAGATCCCCCCAATAGTCTGGCAACACTAATTTCAATCCGGCAAAATAATCAATGTTGTTAGAACTCATGTCAAATCCATTCCTTTGTATTTGGCTCCCTTTGAATTCAATTCTTTTTTCTAAAGCTGCGCTCTTTTCATCTATCGCTGTTTCGGAAATTAAATTTTCATGAGGTTCTGTATCAATTTCAGAAGGATCGTTTTCACCTTCGTTAATCATTTGAACGTTTGGCTGTCCGTTCTGTTTTTCAACTTCTTTGTTAACTGAACTTGATTCTAAATCGAAATTGCATCCGCCGGCCAAAACAGCTAAACAAAGCGCCGCTGATAAAAGCATCAACTTTCCACCGATTTTCATGTTCATTCTCCTTGTTTTGCAAAATTCCATTGAATTCTAATCAAACGAATGGTACGAAATAATAACTGTTGCATCCTGCGGGAATTTCTCTCCTTTTGAAAACTCACTGTTTCCATTGATGTATATTTTTTCTACAGAGCCTTCTTTCGTAATCCAACCTGTGACCAGATCATCCATTCCGCTGACCTGCACGTTTTCAAAACCAGCCGCAATGAACGACTGCTCAACATCTTTGTAATTATCGCCCTTGTAGGCGCTTGCATCCATTGGAGCATTTACCATGGGCAATGAACGCACAGAACCCACCGTGTCATCGGCACTATTCTTCTTGTTCCTATTTATCATCGTTATGAAAATACAAAATGCCAGAACCGCTATCACTATAACAACAAATCCACCTATAGCAAGCGCCGTTATTAGTAATGTTTTTTGTTGTTCATCCTTCTTTCTCTGTTCGCGTGCAAGTGCAATTTCCTTATACGTCTCTTGCTTGTTGGTTTCAACACCTACGTAGGCACCGCATTGCATTCGGGCCAATTCTGCCTGCTTATTTGAGGTTGAAACACCCGTACCGCAATATGAGCAAAACTTGGCTGAACTATCAATGGTCGCTCCGCATTTATTACAACTAACGCTGCCGTTTGAAGGCGTCACAGGCATCGGCATAGACCGATATATTTCCTTCTCAGCATCATGTTCGTTGGTTTCTGGCGTTATTGGATGCTGAGCAGCAGGAACAATCTCCTTCTTTTCCTCGGTAGATTTTTTAGATTTATCTTCTTTATTAGACGAGTCTGCAATCGCAGAGATTGCTCCGATTATTAATAATCCCGTAAGAAGTCCCATGATTGCCCTCCTTTCATAGCAACGAGGCATCTTTACTACTATAATTATAGGATAAAACGTTTTATTTGTCAATAAGTGACAAACGTTTTCTCCCTCATGCACAACGGCAGCGAATCTGCCTTGTATAAAATAAACAAGGACAAATAGTCCAATTACTCGGCATGCTTCCGGAAAAGCTAATATAATGAGAAAAGATTAAAGTTAAAGTGAACCTGAAGCTTCGGAGGGAAATCATGCTCTTTTTTGAACGCATCCGTAATCTGAGGGAGGACAATGACATCACTCAAAAGGAAATCAGCGAATATTTGTTCTGCGATCAGTCACTGTATTCTAAATATGAAAGAGGACTTCGTGCGGTTCCGGTTGAGGTGATTATCAAGCTCGCACATTATTACGGCACCAGCACGGACTATATCCTTGGGCTGACGGATCGGAAAGCACCCTATCAATAATCCCCCCTTTCCCGCTTGACAGCCGCATAACTGCGTGCTATAATGTGAAAAAGGGGGTGTGACCATGCGGAATAAACGGCTGAGGACGGCATTTGCCGTGTGCGGCTTCCTGCTCGCGCTGACAGCAGGCGCCGCGGCAGGACGGCTGTCAAAGCGTTCGCAGACTGCTCCGGAATCCGCTGCTGAAGTGTCGGCGCCGGAGATCAGTGCGGCGGAAACAGTCCCGACGTCCGCTGCACCCGCGGCAGAGACAACCGCGGCAACAACTGCGCAGAGCTTTGCGCCTGCGGTGCCGGAGCCGGATGCGTCGGATTTTGTGCTGCTTTCGGATGCTGTCCCCGATGTGATCCTCGAAATGCGGTATTATACAACCTATAATTTTATCGGCGACCGCATCGACGGCTACGATGCCCCCTGCGCACTGCTGACGAAAGAAGCTGCCGCCGCACTGCGCGGGGTCAGCGATGAACTCGGAGAAAAGGGCTATCGGCTTAAAATCTACGATGCCTACCGCCCGCAGACCGCCGTCGATCACTTCGTGCGCTGGGCGGAGGATACCGCGGATATCCGCATGAAAGCGTGCTTTTATCCGGAGCTGGACAAGTCTGTGCTGTTTGAAAGCGGCTATATTTCCCGCCACTCGGCGCACAGCCGCGGCAGTACCGTCGATCTCACGCTGTTTGATATCTCGACCGGCAAGGATGTTGACATGGGCGGAACCTTCGATTATTTCGGAGAGCGCTCGCATCCGGACTTCCGCGGCGTGTCGCAGGAACAGTATGCGAACCGCCGTCTGCTGCGCGATGCTATGACTTCTCACGGATTTCACGGGATTTCGACTGAGTGGTGGCATTTTACACTGAATGATGAGCCGTTTCCGGAGACCTTCTTCTCATTTCCGGTCGATCCGGCAGTCCTGCCCTGATATGCTTTCATACCATACCGCTTTAACGCGGTAAAACTTTGTGCATTTTGCCTATTGCTTTTCCATGCTGTTTGTGCTATAATGATAGCAACCTGAGAGAAAGAGGGCATTCCTGCTATGAACCGCAAGTTTTTTGCTGCTGCATACCGATTTTACGGCTTTATCTATTATTCGGATAAGGTCTGATTCGGTACGGCTGAAAACACTTGTGCATTGCAGCGCCGCAGGATCTGCGGCAAATCGGAGAACATGCAAAAGCGCTTACAGTCTGCCGGCTGTAAGCGCTTTATTATTATGCCCCTCGGCGCGGAGCCCGCGCTTAGATGTCGGTGATGAACGGGGTCAGGAGGATGATGACCATGCACACCGGGCAGACATAGCGCAGCATCACGGACAGCAGCAGCCGCCCGCTGAACTTCTTTTCGCTCACCAGCACCTCGTCCTCCACATACTTCGGCTTCGCAATCCAGCCGATCAGCGTGCAGGTCAGCAATGCCACAACCGGCATCATCAGATTGTTGCTCACGAAATCAAACAGGTCAAGGAACTGCATCCCGAAGACTGTGACCGTGTCCCATGCGCTGTAACCAAGTACGGACAGCATGCCCAGCGCAATGCAGGCGGCTACCGTAATCAGGCAGGCGGGAATCCGCTTCATGCGGAATTTTTCCATGATGATCGAAACAACAGTCTCCATGAGCGAGATCGACGAGGTCATCGCGGCAAGCGCGACCAGCACGAAAAATGCCGCGCCGATCGCCTGTCCGCCTGCCATCGACTGAAAGACATTCGGCAGCGTGATAAACATGAGCCCCGGACCCTTGTTCAGGGCGCCCGCATCGCCGCCGGAGAACACAAACACCGCCGGAACGATGATCAGACCCGCGAGAACCGCAA
>JAFYBM010000283.1 GCA_017540225.1 Oscillospiraceae bacterium
ACTCATCAGGCCGACGTCCATAAAGCAGACATCTGCATGACTGAAATCCCCGCAGGGTGCCGTGCCGGAAGGCTCCGGATACCATCCCTCACTCGCCCAGATCTCATCCTCCAGATAGATATCCATGCCGCGGTAGGTCAGCGCGCAGCCGTCACTGTCTGCAAACGCGTCCCGCAGAGCCTGCACGGTCTGGCTGCCGACGAGATATTCTCCGACCCGTTCCTTGTCCCTGAAATAGATCGAGTTTTCGCTGTTCGCATACAGCGAAAAGCTTTCTTCGCCGTTCCGGACATAGAGCGTCCCCGGACAATTCATGCTGCCGGACAGACCGACAGGTCTCCATTCAGCCGTCCGCAGTGCCTCTGCGAGCGTCTGCTGTGCCTCCGCAGACGGCGTAAAGACCAGCGGATAGATCCGGCGGTTCGTGATCAGAAGCTCCGCGTCCGCAATGTCACCGAACGGCATTTTATAGGTCTCCGCCGGAGCGGTCGTTGTCGTCTCCGCGGCGGTTGATGCGGTCGTTTTTTCTGTTGTGACGGGCATCGCTGTTGTTTCGGCGGCTGTTGTTGTCTGTGCCGCTGTTTCGGCAGGGCGCGGCGTATCCGTCTGCGGCTGTTCGATGCAGCCGGTCAGCAGCAGTGCCGCAAGCATCCCGAAAACGGTCAGGATGCAGACGGTTCTGCACTGCCGTTCATACCGGCTCTGTTGGTTTGACATTCTCACTGGAAAACCTCCGTTTTTTTTGCTGTTATGACTATTATAGCACGCCGCGGCGCAAATTGCAAGCGCAGAAAAAAGCAACCGGAAAACCGGAATGCTGTCTGATACGGACTCGCCCGTGCAGTTTCTGAGCTGCGGAATCGGGGGCAGGTCTTTTGCGTTCCGATCAATCATTGAACGTCAACGCTTCCGTTTTTCTTTTTGATTTGATTATGTTTTGTGGCGGAATTATCAGTGATCGCCAATGCCGGACACTTCTGCCGGAAGATACGCGGCAGCGATTCATTTCACATGATGACCTGCCTGTCATTCGGCTCTATAAAACAGAGATGATGCAGTGCTTTCAGCGGAAGAAACAAAGGAGCTCCGGCATAACGATCCGTGCGGATGACTTTGCATTTACAGCAAAATCGGATTTGATATATTCTATACTCCGATCAAAATAAATCAGCATATATACTTGTTCCGGAAACGGCCGCGCACACCGAAACGCGCGCATAAATCGTAATATATTTTATCGTAAAAAACTGCGTTTTTCAGCATTTTTCTTTCACAAAAGTGCGGAAAACGAACGAGATCGGATACTATATACAAAATCCCGCTGTGTCAAAAGTTATGTGTTGTGCATTTACACAAAGATTTGCGGGATACTTTGCGAATTGCTGTCAGATTCTTGACATCGGAATCTATATTTGCTATAATAATCAGGACTTACCCTTTACCGGATAACGGCAGACACACGACAGACATATCCTCACATTCGGATGTGACTGATAACGGTGGGCTGTTTAGTGAAAGGGCATTGATTTTATGTTTCAGAAGGAGGCTCAGGTTTTTACGTAACTACTCTACTCTTTACTAAACTTACTCATAAATCTTACTAATCGAAGGAGAAAAAAATCATGCAAAAAAGAAGAGCACATCTCGGACCTGTTGCGGCCCTCGTTATCGGACTTGTCGCAACTGTTGTTGTCGGCGCGATCGGTGTCGCGGTATCCATCCGCGTTTCCTATAACCAGAGTGCCGTTGAAGTGGACTGCGCGTTCAACAACAACAATTCCAGCAAGGAAATCACGGTCAATGCTGACAAGGGTAATCTGTACTATGCACTGGAGAGCTGCGTCAACAAGAACGACACCAGCTTCAAGGTCTCCTGGAAGGACAGCAAGAACGGTTCCTACACCTGCGCCTTCAACGGTTATCTGGACTATCAGGAAATGGTCGGCTACAACTATGCCTGCTACGCAAGCGGCTGGAGCAAGAGATATTTCAAGGTTCAGCAGACCAACCATCTCAGCAGCAGCACGACCCACGCTTCCTTCTATGCAGAGGTTCGCTGATTAACAAGCGGTTTTACGAGTGAAAGGGGTACACAATACCCCTTCACTCGTATTGTCTTAGTTAGAATGCAAGTGACGGCATAGGAGAGAAAAATGGATTTTTGTTTCAACAGCATTTATGTGAAAAGAAAAATGCTGCTTCCGGGCGGACATTTTTCTTTGCCGGACAAGGGACTCTATGTCATTCAGGGCAGGAACGGCACCGGAAAATCGCTGCTGCTGAATGCGCTGTTTCAGCAACAGACCGCAGCCGGAACGCGCTGTGTCTTTATCGACCAGTCCAATAACCGCCTGCTGCCCGGGAGCTCCGTGATCGAAAACATTGCGTTTTCCTGTGAGGAAAAGCAGCAGCAGGCTGCCGAAAACAAACTGGAAGAACAGGGATTCCGCTATCTGACGGCGCATACGGTCCGGGAAATGAGCGGCGGCGAAAAACGGATGACATGCATTCTGCGCGGCCTGCAGGCAGAGAACGTACAGATCTTTTTCATTGATGAGCCGACGAATGATCTTGATATCCGCGTCGTTTCTTCGTTTCTGGAAATGCTCGCCGAACGCGCAAAGAATGCGCTGATCCTGGCAATTTCCCATGATGACCGGATTTCCGGAATGGCGGACGGCATCTTCCGTATTGCAGACGAAAAGCTTTCCAGTGAAGATGTGCCGATCGTATCGGATCCCGGTACGCATTATGATTTTGAAGAAACGCAGCAGAGCCGTTCTGACCGCGGAGATTGCCGTGCACTTCTTGCAAAGCAGTTTTCCGTCAAACTGATCAGCGTGTTTCTGTGCATCCTCTTTGCGATCGTCACTGTTTATTCGGGGCATTCGATCGTCAGATCCGCCAATCATTCTCTGCCGCCGATGCGCGGGGATCAGATCGACATTTTTATTCCCGTTTCCGAATACGGTGCGGAGATCAAAAAGGCTTCGCTTCCGATCGCGTATGTGCCGTTTCTGAACGGCGAGACCAAAATCGCTGAATTTGCCGAAGCACTCAAAGCGGATAAAAGCGATTCCAGAAATGTAAATTTCACGCTGGATCTGCCGGACAGTGAAATGTATACCGTATATAACCTTGAATATTATGATGTATTTTCGCACAGGAGCTTTTTTACAGCAGAAAAATATTTTGAGCTGACCGGCGAAACAGCACTGAATACAAACGGATTATTTGATTTTTCTTTTTCGATCCACAACAGTGAGGATCCCGCACTGGCTGTCCGGAAAAATGAGCTTGATGCGGCATCGGAGTACTATCAGACCAATTCCGCAAGCAACGGAAAGCCGTATGAGCCGGTGTTCTGCACGGTTGTGCTGCATGAGGGCTGCACGCTCTCCGATTTTCTGCAAAGCGATGAGCTTCGTCCGATGCTGGACGGAAATTTCTATATCCGCAGCAATGATACGATCACGATGCTGAATGATGCGGAACTGTTCCAGGCGCAGAAAGGGACGCTGCTTTCCATGCTGATCTGCTCGCTGCTGGTACTGCTCATGGAAATGATCTTTTCCGAGATCTATATGTATCTCGGCCGGATCAATATCCGCGTGTTCCGCAACATGGCGTATGAACCTGCCGCGATCTCGAAAAGCATTTTCCGTGCGTCCAAAGACAGGCTCATCCGCACGGTATCTGTACTGTGCATGGCTGCGGTCTGTCTGGGTGCAGCGGGGTATTACACTGTGCAGGGGCTCCGGATCAGTTTTCTGTACTGGGGCTATTACTTATACTATATCCTGATCGTTCTGCTGACCGGAGCCGTCGTCAAAACGATCTGCCGCAAGAAAACGCTGCGATACACTGATTGGAGATTCCGATGATTATTCACAATATCAATCTCAGCAACCGATTCATCGACTATAAAAATGCGGAAATCGACCTGAACGCGCCCGGATTCTATTTGATCCTCGGGCCGAACGGTGCCGGAAAGACCACGCTTCTCGAAAACATCGTGTTTGAGGATATGGACGCCGTTTTCCCCGACGGGGAAATGACGCGGTGTTATCATTCCGCGCGTTACAGGCTGTTCTCTTATGTGCAGCAGAATGTCGAGGACTGCGACATGTCCGTTGAGGACTACATTCTGAAGGACAATCCGGGTGCGGATCTGGAGCAGGCCAAAAAGCTGCTGGACGAACTGAAATTCGACGGGAACAATTACAGCGAAAACGTGCAGACATTAAGCGGCGGCGAACGGCTGAAGGCTGCATTTGTCTCTGCGCTGATCAAGGAAACGCCGTATTTGTTCCTTGACGAACCGACCAATTATCTTGATGATTCGTCTGTGGAATGTATGATCCGGATGCTGCGTGCACGCGCTGCGGATACGGTCATCGTGATCGTTTCACATGATGAACGCATCATGCATCTGAATGCCGTCCGTTATACCCTGGACGGCAAAACGATCACCCGTGAAACCGGACAGCCGCCCGCGGACGGGAAGCTCCGCCGGACGGCGCAGGGCAAAAAGCCGCCGTTCCGGAAGATCGCATGGCGGCGCATCAATCAGCCGGTCAATTATATTGTCTGGCTTCTGGTCATGATCGCCGCACTCGGCCTTACACTGTTTTTGCAGTATTTCTTCTATCTGCATTACAATACCGAAACGATCCCTTCGCCGGATCTGATCGCCGTTTATTCTGTAGACCGTGCATTTGATACGCTGAATCAGAGCTACTGCGCTGGCGAGGGGCTGGAGATCAGCGATACCGTCAGCCACAATATGATCAATATGAATGATATTCCCGATATTGCGGAGATCGACGGCTGCAAAGAGATCTTCATTCAGGATACGCCGAAATACATGGCGTTCTCCTCGGATCTGAACCGGCAGAGCATGATCGACAAAGGGGTCAGGGGCGAAAAGGGCGCATTTGAAATGCCGCTGTACTGCTTCGCAATGCCCGAGGTCATCAGTCAGGAGCAGCGTTATCTGAATCTGGTCGGCATGACGGATTTCAGCTATCTGACCAAGGGCAGACTGCCGAAGGACGGTGCGGACGAGGCCTCTGTTTCCGTGCGGCTGCTGCAAAAATATTTCGGCTTTTCCGAATCCGATGCAGAAAATGCGATCGGCAAAACGCTGACATATGAAGGAAAGCAGTATGAGATCGTCGGCATTCAGTATGCTGATGTCTGCATTCTTTCGTATTCTGACACGCTGGAAAACTGCGGCATTTACCGCTATGATCCGGCGACCTTCCCGCAGTTTGAAGCATATTACAATGCCTACATCGAGGAGAATGAGATCATTAACAAAAATGCGGAAGCATTGACGGTCATTACAAAAAGCGGCGCGGAAAAAAGCGTGCTGAACCGTCTGATGCAGTCATTCCCCGCAAACAATTATTATTCGTCTGCCTTTGCGGAGATGTGGGCAAGGGAGACAAACTCCGCGTTTGTCCGTTCGATCTGGCCGATCGTGCTGCTGGCATCTCTGATGCTCGGCATCTGCTTCTTTATGATCCAGCGCCGCCAGATCATTCTGAACGTGAACCGTCTGAACGAATACAACCGGTATTATGCAGATAACCGCCGGATCGGCAGATCGTACTGCGTCCTGAATCTGCTGCTCTGCGGCGCGGTCATCGTATTGAATCTTGCAGCCGCGCTGCTGCTGGACCGCAGCTTCGGAATGCTGCGCTATATCCTGCTGCCTGATCTGCTCTGTATGCTGCTGCTTGTGCTGCCGAGCACACTGTATATATGTATCCGTGTGCTGCGCACAAGGCTGAATGCGCAGAAACAGTCCGCCGCAGCATAAGCTGCAGGCCGGAACCGGAAGGAGACTGTTATGCTGCTGAAAATCGTACTGAGATACCTTATCATGTTCTATCTGATGACCGTGCTGTCTGTTTCCGGACATGAGCTTTTCCACTATGCGGCTGCAAAGCTTCTGCGCTTTTCCAAAGTATTCCTGTGCATTGGATTCGAGAATGTCTGCGGCATCCGCACAAAGCATTTTTTCCTGTCGCCGCTTGCGTTTACCGGCTTTGTGGAATATGAGGAATCCGGGCAGAAAGCATACCCGGTTCATCACCTGTTTCTCTTTTATTTTTCAGGCATCCTGTTCAATCTCATTCTGACGGCTGCGGCAGTCTTTCTGCACAATTACATCCTGCTGTTTATCAACATCATCATCATTGCCGTCTCGCTGCTGCCGTTCGGGGGGGCGCAGAGTGATCTGTATCACTTCCGGCAATTATGCAGCAAAGAAAGGAACAAAAGCTTATGACTGTCGGAACGATCATTCGCATTGTGTATTTCGCCGCATTTTCCTATCTGGCTGCCGGGCTTTCCACAACGGATATCGTCCGGCTGACAGCAGGGCAGAAACGTCCCGTCCTGACGCATGACTGCTACTGCGAAAACTGCGGCTGCATGATCCCGCTCTCCAATCAGCTGCCGGTCATCTCCCATTTGATGAACAGAGGCCGCTGCCGGAACTGCGATGCAAAGATCCCCGTTTTGCAGTTCGTACAGGAATGCGGACTGTTTGCAGGAATGCTCCTGATCGGGGCCCTGTTCCGGTTTCAACCCGCGGCTTTTCTGCTCAGCATTCTGTATTATGAACTGTTCAAGACCGGCGTAATTCTGTATAAGGGCGTGCGCACGGAGCATTTCGGGAAACAGCTGACGAACTCCCTGCTGATGAATCTGCTGATATTCGGCTGCGGATTTCTGCTGTATTGTCTGCTCTGGCTTCTGTTGCCCTGATCGCATCGGGACCGGGCAGCGTCCGTATCAAAGCAAAGACGGTATCTTCCCGGACAATTCAAAGCCGGAAAGATACCGTTTTTATGTTATCCCGCACTGACCGAAGTACGGGCACACCGATACCATATAAGAAGCAGCACC
>JAFYBM010000284.1 GCA_017540225.1 Oscillospiraceae bacterium
CGGATCGCCGCCGTAAAGCCAGCTTCCCATGCAGTTGATGCAGCGCTCCAGTGCCTGCGGCTCATCGGGTTCCAGCAGATGAAATGCCAGACGGTTCGCAGAAGCCTCCAGCGCATTGTAATCAAGGCCGTTTTCAATCAGCGATGCGGCGGTTTTCCGGATCAGCGGCATGATCTCATCCGCCCTGCCGTCCGTAACATTTTTCAGATGGATCACCAAAAACGCCTGCGCAATTGAATCATCCACAGAAATATCCATTTCCTGCGCAAGCCCTGCCGAGAGCACAGCACGTTTCAGCGGTGCTTCATTGGAACCCGCAAGCGCATCCAGCAGCACCCGCAGCGCGAGGAGCTTCACACGCTCCGCCCATGTGCAGAGGATCCGGCCGACTGTCAGACAGCCCTTGTTTTCGAGCGGTTCATCCTTCGCAAGCTCATAATACTGCTCTGCTGCTGCGGAAACTCGTTTCTGCGTACTGATTTCCGGCAGATTGCTGCTCTTTTCAAACTGTGCAAGGTAGCCGCCGATCAGCTTCAGTGTCTCATCCAGCGGAATGTCGCCGTCCAGATAAATTCTTGCATTGGAGGGATGATAGAATCTGCGGTAGGTTTCACAGAACTGTTCATAGCTCAGTGACGGGATCACAGCGGGATCTCCGCCGGAATTGAAACCGTAGCAGGTATCCGGAAAGAGCATTGTGAGCAGCTTGTATTCCGCCAGCTCATCAACACTGCTCATCGCACCCTTCATCTCATTGAACACAACGCCCTTATAGCTGAGTGTGCCGTCAGCATCCTGCTCAATGTGCCAGCCCTCCTGATAAAAGATATTGGGATTATCAAGAATTGCCGGTGCAAAGACAGCATCGAGATAAACCTCAGTCAGATTGAGAAAATCGCGCGGATTGCGGCTTGCAACCGGATACATCGTCTTATCCGGAAAGGTCATCGCATTGAGAAATGTGTTCATGGAGCTTTTCAGCAGCTCGACAAACGGTTCACGCACCGGATATTTCTTCGAGCCGCAGAGCACCGAGTGCTCAAGAATATGAAAAACGCCGGTGCTGTCTTCCGGCAGCGTCTTGAATGCGATGGAAAACAGCTTGTTTTCTGCATGATTATCGACCCAGACAAGCTCTGTGCCGGTCTGCTCAAAAACCATTTCAACGAGGCGGCCGTTCAGCTCCTCCGATTCACGGATGCGGGTCACGGCAAAGCCGTGCAGCGTATCTCCGGTTTGGTTCAGCATCATAGTCGTATTTATCCTTTCTCAGTTTTCCGTTCCGTCAGGGCAGAGCGGTATATTGACAGAGCAGATAGCGGCGGGCGGCAGGGTCGGAATCATCCGGCAGCATTTCCAGCAGCAGCGCCGCATCCGCGGGACAGGCGGATTTCGGTGCTGTTTCGCCGCTTTCCTGCTCCATATTCATCAGGATCATGTCGCGGTTATCCTGAATCTGCACAACGATCTCCGTATGCTTCCAGCTTTCGGGCGACATAGCGGCATCGGCCGTATCCCCGCTGATATAGACTGTCCGGTCCGCACAGCGGATGCGGTAGCCGGAGAGCGGCAGCTTGCTTTCAAAGCTGTCTGCCAGCACGGTCTGTCCCTCAAAGGTCGTATACAGCAACAGCACAGGCACCGGCGCACTGATACCGTCCAGCATATCAAGCCGGACAACCAGCAGATCATCCGCACCCTTGCCGAGAAAATCACAGCGGTATGCAGCAGCGATGCCGGTCTGCTCCGCCTGTTCCGCACAGCCTTCGGCAGCGCGGCCGTATTTCGGGATCAGAACATCCGCAAGATACTGCGCATACGGATCATCCGGCAGCGCAGTTTCCGTAACAGAGGACGTTGTTTCCGCAGGTGCTTCGGTAACGGTTGTTGTCACGGCAGCAGTATGCGAAGCGGTTTGCAGTGTTGTCTGCGCAGGTGTTTCCGTTGTTATGCCGGCTTCTGCCATACTTTCCTGCTGCGGCTGCGGCCAGCCGGACAGCAGCAGTCCTGCTCCGGCCGCAAAGAGCAGCGCGAGTACGATCACCGCAGCAGGCAGAATCCGGCTTTGTTTCCCGTCCTTCATTTGATAAGGAAAATCACGCCGATGATATTGAGCACCAGACAAACTGCATTAGCAGCGATCAGTGCAATGCGCAGCTTCCGTCCGGCATCACTGCCGCCTCCGTAATAAACAGGCTCCGGCGGCACAGCCGGCGTATCCGGCACAGCGGAATCCGGTATGCTGCGCTGAATACGCAAATCCGGTGCCGGCCGCTGCTGCGGCGGCTGAACAGACTCCGGCATCTGCTGAGCAGGCTCCGGTGCAGGCTCCGGCATCTGCACTGGCTCCGGTTCCGGCATTTGCTGAACAGGCTCCGGTACAGGCTCCGGCATACGGGTCGGCATCTGGTCCGAGGACGGAACCGGTGCAGCGGCGGGGTCAGTCGGATAAGGGAACGGAACCTGCGGCATCGGATGACGAACAGGCGGCTGCTGCTGCTGATACTCCGAAAACGGAAGTGTACTCTGCGGGTCCGCAAGCATCCGCGGCTGATGACATACCGAACAGAATTTCATATTGTCAGAATTGCTCTGATTACAGTTTAAGCATACCCAATTGCCCATGATGTATCCTCTTTTCGTTATTTTCTCACGGTTCCGTCTGCGAGAATGACGCCTGCATGACGGAGATCGTCCTGCCCGTAGGGCTGCACGCGCAGCCGGAGCACCTGAACGCCCGTAATATCAAGTTCTATTTGTAAACAACCGTTTTCTACGGAAACTGCATAGGTTTCCAGCCGTTTGCCGTCGCCGGAAATCTCCAGAAATACGATTTCCGCCGCAAAGTCATCCTTCGGTGCCGCCGTCAGATTCAGACGGGAATACAGGCCGTTCGTGCGGAATTCCGCACTGCTGCGCTGTCTGCCGCTCAGATCGCCTTCATAGGAGAGATAGAGATTGCCGTCCGCGGGATATTCCGTTCCGGCCGCATCCGTGAGTGCTTCTCCCGAAAGGCTGAAATCAGCAAATTCGCTTGTTTCCAGCGCAGAAAGCGAAACCGGCTGATATGCGGCAAGCTCCGTGCGCAGCATGGCAGGGAGTTCACTCTCCGGCACAAGCTGCTCTGCCGCCGCGATCATGGCTTCTGCGTCATCCAGCTTTCCGGATTGCATCAGCGCGTGTGCTTCGCTTTGCAAATGCAGCAGATACATTTTTCGGTAGGCTTCCGTAACCGGTGCCGTCTCCGGCACATCCGGAAGCTGCCGCAGTGCAGCAAATGCAGCCGGATAATCCTGTTCATCAAAGCGAAGACGCGCTTCCTTCAGATGCGTATGCAGAGCAGCGCTCTGCTGTTTTTCCGTAATCGCATCGAGCTTTTCCTGCAATGCATCCGCATCCGGCAGGTCAAGCATCACCTGTTTCAGCAGATCAGCTGCGGCATCATAATCCTCCGCTGCACACAGTGTTTCTGCCTTTGCTTCCGTCTCCGCAAGGCGGCGCGCATTGCAGACGCTGATCTGCTTTTGCGCATCGGCATAGAGCGTTTTTTCGGTTTTCGGAATGAAACGGTACTGCTGCACGGCCTTTTCATATTCTCCGGCTTCCGCATAGGCCGCGGCTTTCTGCATACAGGATTTCGCCGCTTCATGCAGCCGGATCTGCTCTGCGCATTCCGCAGAATCTTCGCTGACTGCGGGTATTTCCAGCGTTCGGATCGCTTGCAAAATCTGCAAGGCCGTTTCGGCATCCGTGCTGCCGCTGTCATAATCCGCACAGACCGCCTCCGTCTGCTTCTGCAAAAGCTGCACGGCTTTTTGGGGCACATCCGCATCTGCAAAATCTGCTTGCAGAATCCCGGCCGCTGCGGTATAATCACCGTTTTGCAGCGCATCGGTCAGCGCCTGTTCCGGATTCCGTTCCGACTGAAACTCCGCTGCGGGAAGCTGCGGCGGCTGCCTGAACCGCTGATACAGCAAAAAGCCCTCTGCCGCAATCCCGAAAAACAGCATGACCGCAATCAGCGGCAGAAGCAGACTGTGCTGTCTGCTCTTTTTCCGGCGTTTTGCCATATGCACGCCCCCCTTTTCCGGCATTCCGATACCCATCCATTATAATTATACCAAAAATGCACGAAATTGTCAACGTCCGTTTGCATACCTGCCTCTTTTTTTCACATCATTCATCTGAAAAAACACGCTTCATTCCGGAGAAACAGTGCCGGTATTCCGATGCGATAATCAAAACAGCAGACAGCGTTTCTGTCGTGAAATACCGTCTGCTATTATCCGTTATTCAGTTTGTCATCATTTTCCTCGCCGGACAATCTTTATGCGCGGGGCATTTTTGTTTTAATCGCGCTCAGGCGTTCGAGCGCTTCGTTGAGCGTTTCGTTTTTCTTAGCAAAGTGAAGCCGGATATAACGGTTTTCCGGCTCCTTGAAGAAGCTCGATCCCGGCACTGCCCCGACACCGACATACTGCGCGAGCTTTTCGCAGAAATCAAGGTCACTCGCATAGCCGTATTCCGATACATCAAGCAGAATGTAGTATGCGCCCTCCGGCACGGTGTGCGCAATGCCGATGCGGTCAAGTCCTTTGAGGAACAGGTCGCGCTTTTCGGTATATTCCGCCTGAAGACCGCGGTAGTATTCATCTCCGAATTTCAGTCCGGTAACCGCAGCCTCCTGCAAGGGCGCCGCCGCGCCGACCGTCAGAAAATCATGTACTTTTTTCACGGTGTCAATGATCTCCGGCGGCGCAATGACATAACCGAGCCGCCAGCCCGTGATCGAATAGGTTTTTGACAGTGACGAGCACGAGATCGTGCGCTCCCACATTCCCGGCAGGGATGCCATGTAGGTATGCGTATGCGGCGCGTAGAGAATGTGCTCATACACCTCGTCTGTAATGACAAAAGCATCATATTTCTTTGCAAGATCCGCGATAATCAGCAGCTCCTCCCGCGTGAACACCTTGCCGCACGGATTGGACGGGTTGCAGAGGATCAGTGCCTTCGGATGCTGTCTGAATGCCGCTTCCAGCACATCCGCATCAAAGGTAAATGCGGGCGGAATCAGCGGAACATAGATCGGCTCTGCGCCGGAGAGAATCGTATCAGCACCGTAATTCTCATAAAACGGTGAGAATACGATCACCTTGTCGCCGGGGTTCGTAACGCTCATCATGGCAGCCATCATGGCCTCGGTGCTGCCGCAGGTCACAACAATCTCACCGTTCGGGTCGATCGGTCTGCCCATGAAATGCGTCTGCTTGGCGGCGAGTGCCTCGCGGAAATTCTGTGCGCCCCATGTAATGGAATACTGGTGGAAATCCTCTTTTGTAACCTCTGCAAGGCGGTCGAGAATCTCCTTCGGCGGATCAAAATCGGGGAATCCCTGCGAGAGATTGACCGCACCGTACTGATTGGAAATGCGCGTCATTCTGCGGATAACGGAATCCGTGAAATTTGCGGTTCTGCTCGATAAAGTCGGCATAATGCCCTCCTAAAAACATGGTGTATCGGGTATTCCCCGATACACCCATTATACTCTGATCAGATGGAATAGTCAAGCTTTCTCTCGTCAATGATGCGCTTGGATTTGTGCTCGGAGCGGGTATTCAGGCCGCCGTCCGGATGCACGACCACTCTTGCCGGCTTGACGCCGATGCGTGCCTTGAGCGCTGCGGAAAGCTCTGC
>JAFYBM010000034.1 GCA_017540225.1 Oscillospiraceae bacterium
TACCTCTGCGGACAAGTCACAGCCCGCAGCCGTGTAATTATATAATATACTGTGACAAAACCGAGGACGAAATAGAAAGAATCAAAAAAGAGCGATTTTGGTAGAAAAAACGGTAGAAATTTCTGGTAGAAGTCAATTATATGATTTCACAGGAGTTTCGCAAAAGCCGTAATACCGAAAGAAAAAGCATATAAAACGAAAAAGTTCATATAATGCGCTGGACTTTGAGCCGATTTTATGCTATAATAAATATACAGGCGCGGCCTGACATATTCAAAGAAACTGACGAAAGGATTTTTTGCCATGAATAATGCTGTAATACTTGCCGGCGGACAAGGCAAACGCATGAAAGCACCGATCCCGAAGCCGATGTTCCGTGTGCTCGGAGAGCCGATGCTGGAATGGGTTTTGGGAGCCTGTGAGGATGCCGGACTGCAAAATATCTGTGTCATCACCGGCTATGAAGCGGATCAGATCCGGAATTATCTCGGAGACCGCTGCGAAACCGCTTATCAGGCGGAGCGTCTCGGCACCGGTCATGCAGTTATGCAGGCAATTCCGTTTTTGCAAAAAGACACTGACGGCAATACCCTTGTGCTCTGCGGCGATGCGCCGTTCATTGACAGCGAAACAATCCGCGGCTCTCTGGAACACCATGTTGCCGAGCAGAATGCTGTGACAGTCATTACGGCAAGCGTGGAGCAGCCCTTTGGCTACGGCCGCATCCTGCGCACGGATAACGGCATTTCCGGCATCGTGGAGGAGAAGGATGCTACGCCAGAGCAGCGGAAGATCACGGAAATCAATTCCGGCTGCTACTGGTTCCGCACGGCAGACCTGATCGAGCTGCTCGGAGAGATCAAAAATGATAACGCGCAAAAGGAATACTATCTCACGGATACTGTGGCAATCGCGCTGAACGACGGTCTGCGTGCAGGCGCTTTCTGCTCGCAGAATCCGGATGTTGTGCTCGGCGCCAATGACCGCAAAGGACTGCTGACACTCAATACGGCAGCGCGCATGGCGGTGCTGGAAAAGCATATGGCAAACGGTGTCGGTTTCACCTGCACCGACGGCATTATTATTGAACGCAGCGTGAAGATCGGTGCGGGCACAGAGATTCTGCCGAATACCATTCTGCGCGGCAATACGGTGATCGGTGAAAACTGCGTTATCGGCCCGAACTGCGTGATCGAAAACACGGAGATCGGTGATGAGGTCGAACTGAATACGGTTCAGGCATATGATTCCAGAATTGATGCCGGCGTCAAGATCGGCCCGTTTGTGCACATCCGTCCCGACAGCCATATCTGTTCCGGCGCCAAGATCGGTGACTTTGTTGAGATCAAGAACAGTGAGATCGGCGAGGGTACGCTGATTGCGCATCTGGCCTATCTCGGTGATTCGGACATCGGCAAAAAGGTCAATATCGGCTGCGGCTGTGTGACCGTCAATTTCGACGGCATCAAAAAATCCCGCTGTGAGATCGGGGATTATGCCTTTGTCGGCTGCAATAACAATCTGATTGCGCCGGTCAGTCTCGGAAAATACAGCTATACGGCAGCGGGCGCGACCATTACGACCGATGTGCCGGATTATGCACTCGCCATTGACCGCGGCACGCTTCATATCAAGGAAGGCTATACACTGCGGAAATACGCAAAAAAGAAAGACTGAGCGGCAGAATGAACCCGTCCTTTTCGGAGGGCGGGCTATCTGTTTTGCGCAGACAAACTGCGGAAAGGAGCATTATGCTGAATGTGATAAAAATGCCGGTCGGAGAGCTGGAGGCAAACTGCTTTCTGGTATCGGATGCAGAAAAAAACACTGTTATCATTGACCCCGGTGCAGAGCCGGATGTGATTCTTGCAGAGCTGAACACAAGGGAACTGACCCCGCTTGCGATCCTGCTGACGCACGCGCATTTTGACCATTTCGGTGCTGCGGCGGAGCTGATTGAACAGTATCACATTCCGCTGTATGTCCATTCGCTGGACCGCGAAATGGTGACCTCAGCAGAATATTCGCTGGCCGTGCAGCTTGGCTTCGGTGCGATGTACCGCAGACCGGATGATACAATGATCCGAACCTTTGAGGACGGCGACGAGCTGAAATTTTCGGAGGAGCTGACATTTTCCGTGCTGCATACACCGGGGCACTCGCCGGGCAGCAGCTGCTTCCGCCATAAAGATATTCTGTTTTCGGGAGATACACTCTTCCGCGACGGCGTCGGCCGCATTGATTTTCAGGGCGGCAATATCCGGGATATGCGCAGATCACTGGCACGGCTCGGCGCACTGGAAGGCGACTGCACTGTATACTGCGGACATTTTGCCGATACAACGCTGGAGCATGAGCGTACCTTCGGGCATTATCTGATTCCGCGGAAATTATAAGCAACTCAAAATGATAAATACCCGAAAGAATATATACGCAAAAAACATAAGCAGACGGAGCATTAAAATGAACATCAAAAAGATTACAGATGCAAAAGAAAAGCAGCGCATCACGCGGACAATTCTCGAAGCGCTGCCGGAATGGTTTGAGGTTCCGGAAAGCAGGGAAGCCTATATCCGCGAGAGCACGGACAAGCTGTTTTTTGCGGCATATGACGCTGAAAAAGTGACCGGCTTTCTCTATTTGAAAGAAACCGGAAAAGCGACGGCAGAGCTTGCCGTGATGGGCGTTCTGAAGGAATACCATCGCTGCGGCACCGGCAGGGCGTTGTTTGAATGTGCAAAAGCCGCCGCAAAGGAAGCAGGCTACAGCTTTATGCAGGTCAAGACCGTTCGTATGGGCGTGTATGAGGACTACGACCGGACAAACCGCTTTTATCAGGCACTTGGATTTCAGGAATTTGAGGTTTTTCCGGCGCTTTGGGACGAAGCAAATCCCTGCCAGATCTATGTTATGGCCTTATAAAGGAGGACGGAGCGCTTGGTCATTCACACATACGGTCACAGCCGTACATATGAGCCGGAGGCACTGCTCAAGCTGTTCCGTCCGGCCGAAAAATTTGAATTTTCAACAGAGCCGGAGCCGCCCGCAGAGGGAGAATATTTCTCCGCCGTGCTGCTGCCGGAGGGCGATGCCCGACACCTGATCTGTGGTGTCCGGATCGGCGGAGAAACACGCAGCAGCGACAAAATGCTGCCTCCGGATACCCCGAACAATATTCTTGACCGCGAGATCTCCGGCTTGCTCTATCCGCTGCTCTGCGAGCTGACGGGGATCCGGCCGCAATGGGGGATGCTGACGGGCATCCGGCCGGTCAATCTGCTGCGGAAATTCGCCGTGCGTACCGGCAGTCTCCGGCAGGCAGAGGATGATTTCCGGAATATCTGGCACGTTACAGATGAAAAAACACGGCTTGCCTCGGAGATTCTCTCCGTACAGCAGCCGATTATCGACGCTGCGCCGGAAAACAGCGTCAGCATATATCTGTCTGTTCCGTTCTGCCCGACACGCTGCAAATACTGCTCTTTCGTCAGCAATTCCGTTTCGCAGATGGGCAATCTGATCGACAAATACTATATGTGTATTGCAAAGGAAATCGACATGGTCGGCGATCTTGTGCTCGAATACGGCCTGACGGTTGACACGATCTACATTGGCGGCGGCACGCCGACCTCGATTGACCTCTATCAGCCGCTTGACTGGCTGCACCGCAATTTCGCGGTGAATCAGCCGCTCCGTGAGTACACAATCGAAGCGGGCAGACCGGACACGATCACGCGGGAGAGCATCGGTTTTTTCCGGCAGTTCGGCGTCACGCGCATTTCGGTCAATCCGCAGAGCTTTCAGGACGATGTGCTGAAAGCAGCCGGCCGGCCGCACACCGCACAGGATGCCGTTGACAAATTTCTGCTGGCGCGGGAGCTTGGCTTTGATAATATCAATATGGCTTTTATTGCGGGGCTGCCGTGCGATACGGTCAAGGGCTTCCGAGAGAGCATTGACCGCGCTGTTGCACTTGAACCGGAAAGCATTACCGTGCATTGCCTTGCGCTGAAAAAGGCTGCGGATTTCTATCAGAGTCTGCCGATGCCGGAGCCGGAGGCAGTCAGCGAAATGGTTGCCTATGCGCAGAAAACGTTGAAAAATGCAGGCTACAGGCCGTATTATCTCTACCGGCAGAAGAATATGGCGGCGAATCTCGAAAATGTCGGCTATGCAAAACCGGGCTTTGAGAGCGCCTATAATGTCATGATGATGGATGATTCACAGACGGTGCTCGGCATCGGTGCGGGGGCCTCGACAAAGGTGCTCGGCGGAAAGCGCGGCATTGAGCGGCTGACGGAATGCAAATATCCTTATGACTATCTTGCGCGGTTTGATGAACTGATGAAAGATAAGGAGCAGCAGCTCCGGGAACTGCTGGATTCACAGCGGAGACAGAAAAATGGCTGATAACATGATGAAAGAACTGAAGGGTGCGAATATGGATATTGATCTGGTCAGCGAGAATGTTGACTGGGATCAGATGCACTGTCCGTGGAATGAAGCGGAAAATACGAAAAATCATAAATGTGCGGTGAAAAGCACTTCGATCTGCAAATATTTTTGCGGGATCAGATATCCGGACAGTGTGCTTTGCAGTTATCCGCATGAAAATCCCGCTGCGTCTGTCTGAGCAGGAATATGAGGTGTAACTTATGACAAACTACATTGACATCGGGCTGAATCTGTTTTGCAGGCAGTTCCGCGACCCCGACCGCGTCATTGCGGACGCAGCGGCAGCGGGTGTTTCCTGCATTCTGACCGGCTCCGATATGAAAGAAAATGAACAGGTCAGCGCCTATGTGCAGACGCATGATTGCTACGGCACCTGCGGAATCCATCCGCACAATGCCGACAATGCCCGCCCTGCGGATTTTGAACGTATCCGTGCGATTGTGACGGGTAATCCGAAAATTGTGGCCGTCGGTGAATGCGGCCTCGATTATGACAGAATGTTCTCAACAAGAGAGAATCAGCTTCGCTGCTTCGACCGGCATATCCGGCTTGCGGAAGAACTCAAAAAGCCGCTGTTTCTGCATGAACGCGCCGCCGCAAAGGATTTCACAGCGCGGATGAAGCAGCATCCGGAGCAGTGCAGCCGCTCCGTCGTTCACTGCTTTACCGGTGATCTGCCGACGCTGCGCGCCTATCTGGAGCTTGGCTGTTATATCGGAATTACGGGCTGGATCTGTGATGACTGCCGTGCCGGTGCGCTGCGGGAGGCCGTAAAGATTCTGCCGGCAGACCGTGTGATGCTGGAAACGGACGCGCCCTATCTGACGCCGAAAAACGTGAAGGGACTCGGCAATGTCAATGTGCCGCAGAATATCCGCTACGTTGCGGCAGAGCTTGCAAAGTATATGAAAACAGATACCGAGTCACTGATCCGGCAGGCACGCGAAAATACCGAACGCTTCTTCAGCCTTTGAAAACAGAAGGATCTTCTGCTGAGAATCAGCGGGGACATATGTTTTGCGGTGCGAAACGTGCGTCCCCGCTGTGCTCGTTTCAGAGGCCGGCAATTATCGGTCATGCGGATTTGACAGCTTACGGTCATGCGCGGACAATATGGAGAACAGGAAATACCGAAAAAGAAAATGCTGTTGCCGTGAAAAAACAGTTTTTCCCTTGCATTTTCTTCCTAAACGTGTTATACTTATTAGATAGGATTATGATTATTTAATGAGAATCGGAGGTGTCGGCAGCTTGCTCAAGCGTTGGATAATCGGAAAGCCGGACAGCCAAAAGGCCGCAGAGCTTCGCCGGCGGGGCAGTATTACGCAGCTTTGCGCGGAGGTCCTTGTTTCACGCGGGATCGAATCCGTGGAGGCCGCGGATGAAAAGCTCAGTATCACGGAGCTTTCGGATCCCTTTTTGCTCAAAGATATTCAGCGGGCAGCCGAGCGCATTCTTGAGGCCGTCGATCGCGGTGAGCATATCTGCGTTTACGGAGACTACGACTGTGACGGTGTAACGGCAACGGTCATGCTGACGGACTGGCTGCTTTGTGCCGGCGCCGATGCGGAATGGTACATCCCGACACGCAGGGAGGGATACGGGATCCGTGCGGAGCAGGTCAGGGAGCTGCATGAAAAGGGCGTTTCTCTGATTATTACGGTTGATAACGGTATTTCCGCCGTTGAGGAGGCAAAGCTCATCAAAGAGCTGGGCATGGAGCTGATTATCACCGATCATCACCGTGCAGGCGATATTTTGCCGGATGCCTATGCCATCGTGGATCCCTTCCGGCCGGACTGCCCTTCTCCCTTCAAAACGATCTGCGGTGCAGTCGTTGTGCTCAAGCTGATTGCAGCGCTTGACGGCGGAGACTGGGAACCGGCACTGGAGCAGTTCGGAGATCTGGCAGCGCTCGCAACGATTGCGGATGTGATGCCGCTGGAAGGTGAAAACCGCTTTCTCGTGCAGCGCGGTCTGCAATTGCTGGCAAACACCGAACGGATGGGGCTGCTGGCACTGATGGCGGTCAGCGGCATGGAGGAAGGCAAGCCGATCACGGCACAGAATGCCGCGTTCCAGCTGATTCCGCGCATCAACGCGGCCGGAAGATTTGCGTCTGCTTCGATTGCTGCCAAGCTGCTGCTGACCGATGATCCGGATGAAGCGCAGCTGCTCGCCGGACAGATTCATGCACTGAATGATGAACGCCGTGCGACCGAACAGACAATCACCGATGAAATCTATGATGAGATCCGGAAGAATCCAAAGCTGCTGCATGAACGTGTGCTGGTATTCGCCGGCGAAAGCTGGCACCACGGTGTGATCGGGATTGTCGCGGCAAGACTGACGGAGCGCTTCGGAAAGCCATGCTTTCTGATGTCGGCGGAGCAGGACGGCTACCGCGGCTCTGCACGGAGCTTCGGTGAATTTTCCGTCTTTGAATGCCTGAAATCCTGCGAGGCATTTCTGCTGCGCTACGGCGGGCATATGGGTGCGGGCGGTTTTACCGTTTCCGCGGAGAACAGGGATGCTTTTATCCGTGCGATTCAGGATTATGCAGCGAAAACGCATCCGGTGATGCCGGTGATGACCGCTTATGCGGAGCGAGCAATTGAGCCGCAGATGCTCACGCCGGAAAATGTGGCGGGGCTTTCCGTTCTGGAACCGTTCGGAGCCGGAAATCCGAAGCCGCTGTTTGCATTGCTCGGCATGACTGTTACGGAGGTTCTGCCGCTTTCAGGCGGATTACATACAAAGCTGCGGCTGCGCAGCGGTTCGGTGACGCAGGATGCGCTGATGTTCCGCACGCGGCCGGAGGAGACCGGCATTTCCGCCGGCATGACACTTGATTTTCTCGTTTCTGCCGATGTAAAGGAATACATGGGACGGCCTTCGCTGACATTGCGCGCTGAGGATTTCCGCAGCTCGGAGCAGTCACGAGAGCAGGCCATTGCCGCGCAGGCTGCCTATGAAGCCTACTGCCGCGGAGAGGCACTGCCCTCACATGCCTATTATCAGCGGATGTGTCCGCACAGAAAAGACCTTGTTGCGGTTTATCAGCTTGTGCAGCGCGCATCGATGACCGTGGCACAGATCTGCGAAGCCCTGCAAAGCAGCGGCATGAACCGCTGCCGTGCCCGCATGATCGCAGATATTTTCTCGGAGCTGGGGCTGCTGGGCTTCGATGCCGTGACAGATACCCTGTACCGCGTGGAGGTGCAGCAGAAACGTGAACTGACCGATTCCGAAGCCTACAGAAAGATTCTTTCGTTTGCTCAGCAGCAGGGCTGAACTTTGCAGTAAAGGAGCACGTTTTGATTCTGATCATTGTAATCTGCCTGATTGTGAATATCGTAAAGCTCGCAAAAGCCTATGAAAACCGCTCCGGAAGCGGATTGATGCCGACCGGCATCGGCTTCACGGTGCTTGGTATCCTGATGCTTGCGGGCAGTCTGATGGCAGAGCCTTCCAGCCCTGATCTGGACGCATTTGATGTACTGTTTATCATTCCGATGCTGATTAAAGTTGTTTTTGCATCGCTTCAGGGTGTTCCGCTGACGGTTTCCGCCGTAATGCTGATCGGCGCAGGCATATCGGATATAATCTGCAGCGTCGTTCTGAAAAAGAAATACGGCAGGATCAAAGAAGGCAGAAGACTGACCGCAGCAGAGCTTGCGCAGAAAACAGAGACGCTGGAAAGCGATTATGAAAGCGGCTATCTGACAAAGGCTGAATATGAAGAACAGAAGCGGGCGCTGCAGCGGCGCTCCGGCGGCTCCGGATTCTGAACGGTATATTCCGGATACGGAGCAGCAGGATAATGCAGAAAGCGATGAAACAGAGAGGAGAGGATTCAATGCCCGATTTTCACAATGAAACATATACGATTGATATGATCATTGCCAAGATTCTGACAGATGACCGGCAATATGACATCAGCAAGCTGATCGCGGCATATGAATATGCTGCACAGTGTCACGAGGGACAGGTGCGTTCCTCCGGTGAGCCGTATATTATTCATCCGGTCGCCGTTGCCTATATTCTGCTGGAGCTTGGCATGGATACCGATACACTTTGTGCGGCGCTGCTGCACGATGTGGTTGAGGATACACCGGCGACCCGCGAGGATGTGCAGAAGCGCTTCGGCCATGATGTTGCAATGCTCGTGGACGGCGTGACAAAGCTCGCAAAGGTTCCGACCTTCTCCAAAGAACAGCAGCAGGCCGAAAATGTCATGAAGATCCTGCTTGCAATGTCGCAGGATATCCGTGTCATGATTATCAAGCTGGCCGACCGTCTGCACAATATGCGCACGCTGCAATACCGGCCGCCGCACAAGCAGCACAACACTGCCTTTGAAACCATGAATGTCTATGCGCCGATCGCACACCGTCTCGGCATCACATCCGTGCAGGAGGAGCTGGAGGATCTCTCGTTCTATTACCTTGATCCTTATGCCTATGCAGAGATCGAAAGTCTGCTTGACAACAACAAGGAGGAGCGGGAGGCCTTCATTGAAAGCATCAAATCCCGTATCGCCGAGCGGTTCCGCTCGCTGGATTTTGTCACACCGCCGCAGATCGACGGCCGCGTGAAAAGTATATACGGCATTTATAAAAAAGTTTACAGTCAGCATAAAAGCATTGATGAGATCTACGATAAATACGCTGTGCGCGTGATTGTGACGACCGTCAATGAATGCTACAGTGTTCTCGGTCTGGTACACGATATGTTCCGGCCGATTCCCAACCGCTTTAAGGATTATATCGCAAATCCCAAGCAGAACGGCTATCAGTCGCTGCATACATCCGTACTCGGCAAGGAGGGCATTCCCTTCGAGGTGCAGATCCGAACATGGGAAATGCACGCAAATGCGGAATACGGCGTTGCCGCCCACTGGAAATACAAGGAGCGCATTCAGGGCAAAACCGTGATGGATTCGCGCATCGCGTGGATCCGGCAGGTGCTGGAGACACAGCAGGCCAGCGATGATCCCGAGGAGCTTGTTGCAACCATCAAAAACGACATCGCGCCGGAGGATATTGTTGTCATGACGCCGCGGGGCGATTCCATCAGTCTGCCGGTTGATTCGACCGTCATCGACTTTGCCTATCATATCCATACACAGATCGGACACCGCATGACAGGCGCAAAGGTTGACGGACGCATTGTGCCGCTGACCTATAAGCTTAATACCGGTGAGGTCTGTGAAATCCTGACCAGCAAGGATCCCGCCAAAGGCCCGAACCGCAACTGGCTCGATATTGTCAAGACAAACGAGGCCCGCGCAAAGATTCGTTCATGGTTCAAGCGGGAGCGCCGGCCGGAGAATATTGCTGCCGGCCGTGCAGGCATTGAACGCGAAAGCAAGCGGATGCATATTATGCTCACGCCGGAGCAGCTTCAGACCATTGTCAAAGAGGATCTGCGGCAGCCGAACTGTGAATCGCTTGACGATTTTTATGCAGCGATCGGTTACGGCGGTCTTTCCCTTACAAAGATCATGCCGCGTATCCGCGAATATTATCTCAAGCGCTTTGCCGCGGCAGAACAGCCTTCTGTAGCGGAGACTGTCACAGAAGTGCAGCGCCCTGAAAAAAGCAGTACCGGCATCATTGTTGACGGCATCGGAAATATGGAAGTCAAGCTCGCACGCTGCTGCTCCCCGCTGCCCGGAGAACCGATCATCGGCTTTACGACTATGGGGCACGGCATTACCATTCATAAGCAGCAGTGCCGGAAATATACCGAGGCGCTGAAGCACGGTGATCCGGAGGATATGAGCCGCTGGGTGCCGGCAAGCTGGGCATCCAATGTTCCGGCTGCGGAAATGAAAGCAAATATCGAGCTTCTGTGCGTCAACAGCATGAACCTGCTGCATGATGTTTCGCAGGTGATCGGAGAGGCGCATCTGCCGGTTTCCAATTTTAATCTGCATATGAAAAAAAGCGGAAATGCGATGATTCAGGCGACGGTTGCGGTCAGCTCGCCGGAGCAGCTTGATACGCTCCTGAACCGTCTGCGCACTGTTCATGATGTCATTTCCGCCGACCGCGCAGCTTACTGAACCTGTTGTTGCTGCGTGAAAAAAATAAATACGTTTTTTTCGATAGAAAGACCGGAGTGCAAAAAGCGCTCCGGCCTTTTTTCGGGAAATCCATTGTGTGCCAATAAAGGCGTGATCTGTTCTGTGCGGTGCAGCCTGAAAATGAGACTATATCGACAGACTGCCGGTTATCTGAACCGTTTTCTGAATGCCGCCTCATCTGCCGCAAACAGTCTTTCCGCGGTTTCGTCGGCAATGGCAATCAGCATCCGTTCATATGTGCATTGCAGCGGCGAAACGGTATCCTCATTGCCTGTTTCCAAACGGTTCAGGCAGCCGCAGGAATTTGTGCAGCGTGTCCGCAGTGCGCATTCCCGACAGGTTTCCGGCGTGGAAGCGCGCATGGCGATCTTCGCCTGTTTTTCGCGGTCAATCCCGCTGAATACATCACCGAAGCAGTAATCATCGTCACCGATAAACTGCGTACACGCATAGAGCTTGCCGTCCGGTGTAACAGGCATCTGCCGGAAGCCGAGATGACAGCGCTCGGAGGGATTGAAGCCGCGGATGCAGTCGCGGATCTTTGCGTCAAACGCACTGAAAAAGAACGGCTTCCCCGCAAGAAACTGCGCTTCATAATACGCAGCAATCTCCCGAAGCTGCATTTCGAGCTGCTCCATTGCAGCGTCATCCCAGTGTACCTTATTTCCGTAGGCGATTGTTGCCGTGATGCGATGGAAGCCCAGCCCGCAGATGTACCGCACCGATTCCGCAAACTGCTGCACAGCCTGCGGCGCAATTGTCATCATTGCATAGGAATCCGGCAGCACGGATAACAGCATCTTTGCCTTTTCATTGACCTTCTCAAAGCTGCCGCTTCCGTCTGCAAACCGGCGGCAGGTATCCTGTGCAAGTCCTTCAAAGGAAAGACCGATGCCGATTTTTTCCTGCATTGCCACGCCGAGAAATGCCTCATCGAGCAATGTGCCGTTTGTTGTCATTTTATATTGTACCGGCTTTCCGGTTTTGCGGGAATTATCCCGACAGCGCCGGAGCGCACGGAAAATCAGCTCCCGTTCAAGCAGCGGCTCACCGCCGAAAAAGCACAGTCCTGCCGATTTCCCCTGCGAAAATGCCAGATCGCAGGCGGCATCCAGAACCTCCTCGCTCATACGCTCCGGCTTTTTTTCGCGGGTGCAGTAGGCGCAGTTCATATTGCAGTTTTCCGTCAGATGCAGCGTGAGATTCATCCGATCACGTCCTTTGCGATTTTTTCGGCATAGGCGGCAAGATCACCGTCCGCCGGCTCTGCGCTGAGATCCACATAAATCCAGCGGGATTCGCCGGTGATATCATCTTCATAGCCGCCCCAGTCAAATTCTTTCATGAAAAACTGTTTGATCCAGTCGGACATTGTGATTCCGTTATCCTGCTGCCTGCCGTCATAAAATATCAGCATGGTATTTCCGTCAGCCGTTTCCAGCGCAACCTTAAATTCGTTTTTCTCAAAGATGAACCAGCTCTCGCTGCGGTTCATCGAAAGACCGGCCTTTGTAAATGCATCCGCATAAACCTGAATATGCGCGTCCGGCAGTGCGCGGACTTTATCATACAGCTGCCGGAACACCGGCTTTTTTTCGCCGGTCATGGCATCAAGCTGCGGTGTTGAGACAAATCCGGGTGTCGCAAGCACCGTATCTATATCGGGATAATCTGTGCGAACGGCGACCTTTCCGGCAAGCTCCGGCGAACGGGTGTATTCAGGTTCGCTGCTTTCATCCGGCAGCACTGCAACATCGCCTTCCAGCATGATTTCATCATCCTCGCCGGTGCATTCGGTTCCGGTGCATTCCGTCTCTGTGCTGCTTTCATCCGGCAAGGAATCATTGGAAATTTCGCCGTCCAGAACAAGCTCACCGTCATCCTCTGAGCTGTCATCGGGCGGGAGCGTCTGTTCAATGATATTTGCACCGGCGTTCGGATCCGGTGCGGTGCCGTCCGTAGCGACCTCGCCGGCTGTCCGGCAGCCGGTCAGCACTGCGGCGGACGCAATTGCAGCCAGTGCGGCGGCGTATTTCGGGAGTTTTGCGGTTTTTCTCGGTTCGATCTTCATGGTATGTCCTCCTCTCCGGCGGATTCTGTTTCCAAAGCAAGCAGATCGCTGAGAATCTGCTTTGCGTTTTCTTCGGTCAGCGTTTCATATTTTGAAATATCAACAAATGCTGCGCGGTAAGCTGCCGGCTCCGGCCATTCCGGATAATCCTTCGGATCAAACACATCCGCATAGCCCCAGTCAAAGGTCTGCTTTGCAAAATGCGCATACCATGCATTCATATTATCAATATCCGGCACGGATTCCGCATCGGGATCCAATACCGGCTGTGTGCCGTCAAAAAAGCAGATCATGATGTGGTGCTTCGTATCGCGGAAGCCGGACGGCGTCCAGCAGCCGTGATACTGCACGGTATCCGTATGATTGTTCAGATCGCTGAGTCCGGCACCGGCGGCTGCTTTTTGCAGCACCTCGCGGGACTGTTGTGCAAATGCGGCATCCGGCGCAGGTTCTTCATTTTCAAAAACATCGCCTTCATACCACAATTCCTCTGTCTCGGTGCTCGTATCAACGGGCGGCGCAGACTCCTCACTGCCCCAAATATCTCCGTTATATTCCACATTTTCCTCCGGCCGGCTTTTCTGTATCGGCACCGGCACATCTCCGCCGAGCTGCGTTTTGCCGCAGGCGGTCAGCACCGCGCCTGAAACGATTGCAGCCAGCGCGGCGGCATATTTCGGCAGCCGTGTGGTTTTAACCGGTTTCAGCTCCATTCTGCTCCGCCTCCTCCGCAAATGTGCTTCGTGTATCCATAATGATCTGCTCGGCCTCGTCCGCAGTCAGCGTATCAAAGCGTGAAATATCAATGAACGCCGCACGGCCGATCTGCCAGTCTTCCCGCGTATCCCAGCGTTTTACGGTATCCGCGTAGCCCCACGCAAATTCCTTTGTGCCGCGTTCCGCATAATACGCGAACATATCCGCATAGGTGCCCTCGACCTCTCCGGCTTCGTTATTCCAGTAGGTCAGCGGCGCACTGCCGTCATAAAAGCAGATTGCCAGATTGTCTTCCAGCGAGTTTTTATTGAGGAATGCCACATCAAAGCGCGTGTCACCGTATTCGGCATTCACAAGATCAAAGCCGCCCTTCTGAAGCGGTGCCGCTTTGACGTCCAGCTCCTGCCGCTCAAATGCTTCGAGGAATGCAGCCTCACAGCCTTCCGCAAAGGAATCAATCGTTTTCGGGGGCTGTTCGGGTTCGGACTCCGGCTCCTCGTCAATCGGCGCCTCACCCGCAAGCTCCACGTCCGGCTCCGAATATCCGGGATCGACGGTTTCCTCGCCGGCAAGCTCCAGCTCAGAATCATACGGCTCGGTATATACGACCTCCAGACCGGCAATATCCGGCTCTTTTCCGCAGCTTGTCAGCATCGGTACGGCACAGAGTGCGGCCAACGCTGCGGCATATTTCGGGAGATTTGATTTTTTCATCGGTTCGATTTTCATTTTGCATCCGCCTTTCCTCCGGCTGACTGCCGGTTTCTGTCTATATTACGTCCGGATGGAGAGGGTTCCTTATAAAATCGGCAGGCTGCACAAATCAGGCAAAATATTTTGTGCGATCTGCCAGAAACTGCGTGATTGCCGGCTTTGTGTCGTCATAGGAAACAAACCGGAATGCATGAAGCCCCAGTGCGTTTGCCGCATCGACATTGACCTGTGAATCGTCGATGAACACGCATTCCTTTGCCTGCAAGCCGTACCGCGTCAGCAGTGTCCGGAAGATCTCCGGCTCCGGCTTTGTGATCTTCTCCTGCCACGAAAACACGCCGCCGTCCATATATTCAATAAATGCAAGTGCCTCCGGCTTTTTCCAGATCAGATACGGAAAATAGTTTGAGAGGAAATAGACCTGCAAGCCCTGTGCTTTCAGCTCCTGCACCCACGGAATCGCATAGGAATGCATCACGGCGCATTCGCCGACCCGTGTCATGGCCTCGGTGATCTCTGCGGCATATTCCGGTGCATTGTCCGTGAACATCCGCATGATCTCACTGCGCGGCAGCGCGTCGCGGTCAAGCTCGTGCCATGCCTCCGTTCCCCATGTCGCATCAAATACGGCTTCAGCCGTTTTTTCTCCGAACAGACGGCAGAGAAACCGCTTCCATTCAAAGTCAATCAGCACAGCGCCGATGTCGAAAATGACTGCTTTTATCATCATGATACACTTCCTCATTTTCATTCTGATACTATTATATCACAATATCGTGCCGCCGTCCAGTTACAATTTCATAACACAGCGCAGTGCGCGGCATTACAGATGCAACATAAAATTATATGCTGCTCCCGCGATTTTTTCGGTTTCACCCATTGCATTTTTCTCCGTAATATGGTATAATGGAACAGTATGGATTCCAGTATGGACAGATCACGGAAACCACGAAAGGATGCGTACATTTCTATGGATAAAATCGAATCTATTGCAAGAGAACGCCTCTCTGCGCTGTTTGACGGCGGTGTATTCACCGAGCTGGATGCACTGCGCACGGAGAGAGAGGAACCGGCAGCGGTCATCTGCGCGCACGGCTATGTCGAAGGACAGGCTGTTTGTGCATTTGCGCAGGCTCCGGATGTCAACAGCGGCGTGATGGGCAAAAATACGGCCGGAAAGATCCGCCGCATCTATTCGCTGGCTGCAAAGACCGGTGTGCCGCTTGTCGGGATCTATGATTCCAGCGGCGTTTATGTGGACGGCACCGCTGACAGCCTGACCGCGTACGGCAAGCTGATTGCGGCTTCCGCAAAGCTCTCCGGCGTTGTGCCGCAGATCTCTGTGATTGCGGGCGTCTGCGCGGGCAGCGCGGCACTGCTGGCTTCTGAGGCGGATTTCGTTCTCGCAACGGAAAAGGCAGAGCTGTATCTGACACCGCCCTTCGGCACCGATGCAGCCAAGCCCGAAACACTTGCAAAGGCCGGCGTCATCGCAGCTGTCTGCAAGGATGATGCAGATGCGGCAGAGCAGGTCAAATCGCTGCTCCGGAAGCTCCCTGCAAACAATCTCGCAGGCGCACCGGTTGCAGAATTTGATGAGCCGGAATCTGCCTGCACCAAAGAAACGCTGCTGACCGGCCTTGCCGATGCAGGCTCGCTGCTTCCGCTGTATGAAGCATACGGTACATCCGTTGAGACTGCGCTCGCAACCGTCCGCGGACAGGCCGTTGGCATCATCACGACCTGCAAATCCGATGATGCACTCACAGCTGACGATGCAGCAAAAACGGCGCGGTTCATCCGCACCTGCGATGCATTCTCATTGCCGGTGCTGACGGTTCTGGATACGCAGGGCTTTGCGGCGGATACCGAGGCGGCAAAGACCGGCTCGCTCCGTGCCATGACACAGCTCTGCGGTGCCTATGCCGAGGCAACGACCGTCAAGATCGCGCTGATCGCAGGAGAAGCCTGCGGCGCAGCATTCTCGGCGATTGCAGGCAGAGGTGCAGGCAGCGATTATGTGATCGCATGGAAAGATGCCGCGATTGCACCGCTGCGTCCCGAGGCAGCGGTTGAGTTTCTCTGGCATGATAAGCTCCGCGGCGCTGCGGATGTCAATGCAAAGCGCAAAGAGCTTGCAAAAGAATATAAGCAGACGCTTGCTTCTGCGGAAAAAGCCGCACAGATCGGCACTGTGGATGCCGTAATCGCAGCAGGAGAGAGCCGTCAGGCGATTGTCGGGGCGCTGGAGCTTCTGGAGGGCAAGCGCGTTTCCAATCTGCCGAAAAAGCACAGCAATATTCCGTTCTGATTTGATGCGCAATATGCGGAATGCATCGTCATTTTGCATGAACATATATTGATTTTGGAGGTTTACTTATGGGTAAGCAGTTTCGTGTCACCGTAAATAATAAGCAGTATGATGTTGTTGTCGAGGAACTCGGCGCAGGCGCAGCTCCGGCAGCGGCAGCACCGGCTGCGGCCGCGGCACCTGCTCCGGCAGCAGCGCCGGCACCCGCTCCGGCGGCAGCACCGGCAGCTCCGGCCGCTTCTGCTGCTGACGGCACACCGGTCTCCGCACCGATGCCCGGCACCATTCTGGATGTCAAGTGCAAGGCCGGCGACAGCGTAACAAAGGGTCAGGTGCTCTTTGTGCTTGAGGCAATGAAGATGGAAAACGATATTGTGGCGCCGGAGGACGGCACCGTGCTCGCTGTCAATACGACCAAGGGCAGCGCTGTCAATCCGGGCGATGCACTGGCAGTGCTCGGCTGAGAAAGTGTGATCGAATATGGCGAAAATTGGAATTACAGAAACCGTCCTGCGTGACGCGCACCAGTCACTGATCGCAACGCGCATGACGACGGAAGAAATGCTCCCGATTTTGCAGGAAATGGATCAGATCGGCTTCCATTCCGTCGAATGCTGGGGCGGCGCGACATTTGATTCCTGCCTGCGCTTCCTCAATGAAGATCCGTGGGAGCGTCTGCGCATTCTCAAGAAAAAAATGCCGAACACTCCGCTGCAAATGCTGTTCCGCGGCCAGAATATGCTCGGATACCGTCATTATGCAGATGATGTGGTCGAATATTTTGTGCAGAAATCCATTGCGAACGGCATCGACATTATCCGTATCTTTGATGCGCTGAATGACATCCGCAACCTTGAAACCGCGATCAAAGCGGCGAAAAAAGAGGGCGCACATACGCAGGTCGCAATGAGCTTTACGACCGGTGAGGTCTTCACCGATGAATACTATGTCAACTATGCAAAGCAGATTGAGGAGGCCGGCGCAGATTCCATCTGCGTGAAGGATATGGCCGCGCTGCTGACGCCCTACCGTGCGGAAACGCTCATCAAGGCGCTGAAGAAAGCAACCAAGCTTCCGATTCAGCTGCACACGCACTACACCTCCGGTCTGGCGTCCATGTGCCTGATGAAGGCCGCCGAAGCGGGCGTTGACATGATCGACACCGCGATGTCGCCGCTGGCACTGGGTACATCCCATGCGCCGACGGAGTCAATGGTCGCAGCATTTCAGGGGACTGAATACGATACCGGTCTGGATCTCGTGAAGCTGAGCGCGATGCGTCCGTTCTTCATGGATCTGCGCGAAAAGTATATCAAATCCGGTCTGCTGGATCCGAAAATGCTCGCAGCAGACGCAAAAACTCTCATCTATCAGGTTCCGGGCGGTATGCTCTCGAATCTGCTTTCACAGCTCAAACAGGCCGGCAAGGAGGATCAGCTCACTGCTGTGCTGGAAGAAGTCCCGCGTGTCCGCAAGGATGCCGGCTTCCCGCCGCTCGTTACCCCGACCTCCCAGATCGTCGGTACACAGGCTGTGTTCAATATTATCAGCGGCGAGCGCTACAAGATGGTGACCAAGGAATTCCGCGCTATGGTTAAGGGCGAATACGGCAAAACGCCGCTCCCGATCGACCCTGAATTCCAGAAGATGATCCTCAAGGATGACAAGCCGATCACCTGCCGTCCGGCAGACCTGCTGGAGCCGGAGCTTGACAAGCTGCGCGAGGAATGCGCAGAATGGCTCACACAGGAGGAGGATGTGCTCTCCTATGCACAGTTCGGACAGGTTGCGGTCAAATTCTTTGAGAAGCGCCGCGATAAGATGTTTGGTCTGGACGGCGTCCACGGTGATGCCGCAAAACAGATTCATCCGGTATAATTTCCCTGCAACAGAATGGCTTTGGATGACCGCTGTATCATAGCTGCGGTCATTCCCCCATTTTTTGCGGGGCTTGTGAAAGGAGCTATTTCTTTTGCCGATCTGTATATCTCCGGAGCTGCCTGCTTATCAGGCGCTTCTGAACGAACACATTTTTGTGATGGACAACGACCGCGCTGCCCATCAGGACATCCGGCCGATCCGTATCCTCATTCTCAATATCATGCCGAAAAAGCTGGAAACGGAATTGCAGCTCCTGCGTCTGCTGAGCAATACGCCGCTTCAGGTCGATATTTCCCTGCTGCGCATGGAATCCCATATCTCCAAGCACACCTCGCAAAGCCATATGGATGCATTTTATACCACGCTTTCGGAGATCCGCGGAAAGTATTATGACGGCATGATTATCACCGGCGCGCCGGTCGAGCAGCTTGCCTTTGAGGATGTGGATTACTGGGGCGAAATCTGTGAGCTGATGGAATGGTCCAAGACGCACGTTTTCAGCACTCTGCATATCTGCTGGGGCGCACAGGCCGGTCTGTATTATCATTTCGGTATTCCGAAATATCAGCTCCCGAAAAAGATGTTCGGCATTTTCCCGCACCGTGCAGAGGTCAAGAAAAGCCTGCTGCTGCGCGGGTTTGATGATGTATTTGATGTGCCGCATTCCCGCCATACCGAGGTGCGGCGCAGTGACATCGAAAAGGTGAAGCAGCTTGTGATTCTGACAAGCTCCGAGCTTTCCGGCGTCCATATTGTCGCCAACCGGAACGGCCGGCAGTATTTTATCACCGGCCATTCGGAATATGACCGCAATACGCTGGCAGCCGAGTATTTCCGCGACCGTGAAAAAGGGCTGGATATTGAGCTTCCCTTTAATTATTTCCCGCATAACGATCCGGCAGAGCCGCCGAAATTTTCGTGGCGCTGTCATGCAAATCTGATGTTTTCAAACTGGCTGAATTACTGTGTATATCAGCGTACACCGTATGACCTGTCCGAGTTGCCGCAGCGAAGCTGGGAGCAGCCGATGGACGTATAAGGAGGAAAATTATGGAACAAAATCAGACACCCCAGCAGAATCAGTATCCGGATCAGCAGCCTGTCGGCAGCTATCAGAATCTGAACATTCCGCAGCAGCAAAAGGAGAAAAAATCCGGCCTTGCCATTGCTGCACTGATCCTCGGTATAGTCAGTCTTGTCGGCATCTGCTGCTGCGGCCTGAATATCATTACCGGCCCGCTGGCAATCATTTTCGGTATCATCGTGCTGGCCAAGAAGCAGAACGGTACCGGCCTTGCGATTACCGGTATCGTGCTTGCCGCTATCAGCCTGATTATGGTGCTCGGTGTTGTGTTTGCATTCAAGGATATTCTGCCGTATTCCGAAACGATCACGCAGGATTACACCAGGCTTATCACCGAAGCAGATAAGGTCTTCCCCGCTTATGAGGAGGACGGCACACTGCCTGATTACCTTGAAAAGTATAAGGAGCCGCCTTATTCCGATTTCATGAAGAAATATGATGCAGATATTTACGATGTCATGGATGCGCTGCTGGCACAATATAAGAACGGCCAGCTCACCATGCCGGCCGGTATGAGCATTGATTTTTCCGAACTGGATTCTGACAGTGAAATTGAGGATATTCCGGATCTTGATCTGGATGCAGAGCCTGCAATCTGACAAAACAGCAAAAATATTTCAAACCGAGAGCCTCCCGAAAGGGAGGCTCTTATGCTGTCGGGAATTTTATTATATCCGGCGCAGCGGAACGAAAAATCAGTAAATGGAGCAGTCCTCTCCGATGCAGATGCGTGTATGCTTGGCCGCATAGCAGGAAGCCGCGCTGAAGCACGCCGGAGATCCATGCATAATAGACGCGAAGCTCTTTACAAAAGCGGGATTTTGTGGTATGATATTGATATCTGAAAAAGCAGGAGGATGATTGTATGCTTCGATTCCGGAAGCTCAGAGCCGACGATGCCGGAGCACCGGTCTGGCAGGACGCACCGCTGACAGGATTGCTGCCGGACGGACTGGATCATATCAATACCCATCTGATGCGCGGCGACATTCTGTTTGCATTGTTTGACGATGAACGGCCGGTCGGACTGCTGACGATGAATGCAGAGCCGCTCGGTGAAAAGCCGTGCTGCCTTATCATAGAGCAAATCATTCTGCTGCCGGAATACCGCCGGCACGGTCTCGGCCGGATGCTGATGACGCTTGCAGCAGGCGAAGCCGTAGAGCGGAAAATCTGGTTTCTGGGCGGACGTCCTCCGCAGACACCGGAGGCCGAGGGCTTTGCAAAAGCAATTCATATGAAGCAGACTGACTGGTTTGACGATCTGCTGCTGCTTGATCTTTCGGATGTGGAAGGGCTGCGCCATGGATGAAGCAGCCGTACAGCGCAGGACAAAAAAACATTTGCCCGCGAAGCTGCTCTCCGCCGTGATTCTGAGCGGAATCACGCTGCTTTTTGCGCTCGGAACCCTGCTCGGGCGGTCAGATGCGGACAATCTGTTCTGGCAGACACTGCTCCGCCGCCACGATGCGCTCATTCTGGCACTCGGTACCGATGAGCTTGGCACGGTTTATGTGACAAAGGACCGGCTGCTCGGCCACTTTTCCGATCCGGATGAGGAAGCCGTTGCGGCGGCGGCAAATGCCGTCAACCGGTATGCAGCGGAACAGTCTGCGCAGCTTTTTGTGCTTGCAGTACCGACATCCTCTGCAATTTACAGCGAAACGCTGCCCGATGCCGCGCCGCTTGCCAATGAGCATCAGCTCCTGCGCCGCTTTTCGGACGGACTGGATGACAAAATCATCTGGATTGAGGCAAGCAGCTGGCTTTCCTATGAAAAAGAGCAATATATCTATTACCGGACGGATCCCTGCTGGACAGCCTACGGCGCATTCTGTGTGTATCGCTCTGCGATCCGGAAGCTCGGCTTTTCTGCCGTCGGCTATGACCGCTTTTCTGTCCGGCATTTCGGCGCGGATTATTACGGCAGGCTGGCACAGCAAGCGCATTATTATGATATTCAGCCGGATGTGATTGATCTTTACAGCAATAACAGCACCGTGCAGCAGCCGGAGCGTGTGACCGCGATCCGGCCGGAAGGGGAGATCCGGCTGCCGGCATATTACCGGACTGACCTGCCGGAAACAGAAACACAGCCGGAGCTGATCTTCGGGATCGAATCCGAACCGGTGCTGCATCTGGAAATGGACAATCCCGGCACACGCGATCTGCTTTTGCTGACGGACAGCTTCGGGGACAGCATGATCCCGCTGCTGATGCAGCATTACCGCAGCATCACCGCCGTGAATCTGACGCTTGCGCGGGAGATCGACTGGCGTTCCCTGACACAGGGCGAATACGCACAGATCCTCATTCTGTGCGGGACAGATACCGTCGCCGCACCGGACGGACTGACGGAAATGCTGGCAGAATCTGCCGCATAAACGAAAGGAATCAACATTGCATGAGCAGTCAAAAACAAAAAGCGCACACAAAAAAATACGCTGAACAGCAAATGCGCCGTGCGATCGAATCTGCAAAAAAAGCGATTGCACGCCGCGCCGCACGAAAAAAACAGCTTGCATTGCGCAAAACCGCCTACATTGCTGCTGCGGCAGTGCTCGTACTGCTGTCCGCAGTCTGGGTGATCCGGAATCACACACCGGCAGCACTGCACCACAAAGTCATCGCAGAATCCGATCATTATGAGGTCACGGCAGCGATGTTTGCCTGCTATTTCCGGCAATGCGCGGATAATTACCTGCATACCGCCGAGGGCAGTCCCGATCTGCCTGTCTATGATCCGCAGATTTCCCTGAAGGATCAGGAATACAGCCGCGGCGTCACATGGTACGATTATTTCACAGACCGCACGATGCGCAGTGTCAAAAGCAATCTTCAGCTTTGCGAGGCGGCTTATAAGGCTGATTTTTCGCTCAGCAAGCAGCAGCGAGCCCGCTGTAAGGCCATTGCTGCACAGGAGGATCTCTCCCGCTATCAGAAGGGCGTGCGGCTCAGGGATCTGGAGGCTGCGACCTGCCTGACTTTGCTTGCACAGGAATACCAGAATGCCGTGCGCGATCAGATCACGATCACTGACGATGAGGTCAGTACCTATTATCAGGCACATCAGTCTGAGCTGCTCACCGCCAGTGTGCTGAGCTATTCGTTCCCTTGGGATCCGGAGACAACACTTGCCGGCGATACAACGGAATACGATGCGGCGGTCAATGCCGCAAACAAGCTCGCTGCCTGCAAAACGCAGCAGGAATTTACTGATTTTGTGTTCCGCTATCTGACAGAAACCAAAGGCATTTCCCGCACGGATGCTGAACAGCTCGCAGGCGAGCTGACCGTGACAAAATTTGTGCGGGATTTCCCGTCGGATGTGCAGGCATGGCTGCGCGGCGATGCCGTGCGCGGTTCGACCATGCTGCTGCCGAAAAACGATCAGTACTGCATTTCTGTATATTTTCTGCGTGAGGAGCCGCAGGCCGATCATGCAAGAACCGTGGATTTCCGTCTGATTGCATTGTCCGGCTCGCAGAATGCCAGTGAATCGCGTACTGCGCGGAAGCGTGCGGCGGAGCTGCGCGATGAGATTTCCGCTGAGGCGCCGGATGCGCAGTCACAGGCTTTTGCAGACCGTGCATTTGAATTTTCAGAGGATGCGGAAAGCTATACAAACGGCGGACTGATCTCCGGATATTCTTCCGTGCGCACTGCATACGGCGCGGAAGCTGCTGCATGGCTCTTTGACCGTGAACGGCAGCACGGAGATATGACCATTGCGGAGCATAACGGAACGGTGCTGCTGCTGTTCTTTGAGGGCAGCAATGAGAAAACCGGTTGGGAAAATCAGGTTTGTGAGGATATTTTCAGCAGCAAGGTGCGGGAATTTGCGGAATCCTGCACAAAGCATGAGATTGCAGTAAACGAAAAAAATTACCGCTATATTGCAGCGTAAACAGAGGCGGCTCCTGCATTGGCAGGAGCCGCTTGGCTTTATTCTATGACTTTTCCCATCTGCTCATCTGTTACAAGATCGACAATCCGCTTCACAACACGCAGAACATCAAAGCTTGTAATGCCCTTGACACCGTCGCAGTCAGCGCGAAGCTGTCCTGCATCCGAAATATTGACATTATCTCCGACCGAAAAGCGCGCGATCAGCACGGCATCCGTCACATCAAGATCGCCGTTGCAATCGGCATCGCCGTAAATGAACGGTACATCCGAGCTGCTGGTCGCAGTCTGCTCCGGCTCGGTCTGCTTTGGTTCCGTCTGCTTCGGCTGCGGCGCTGTGTATTCAATTCCGTCAATAATCGAATCGAAGCAGCTCTTTGCCTGATATTTTTCATCAAAAAGCAGCGGCGTTGCTTCCTTGCGCCAGCTCTGATCGTCCGTTGTGCCCCAGAATACAACCGCGGAAATGCTGTCCTTATAGGTGACGATCGCATCCATGATTTCGCTGTAATACTGCGCCTGGAGCTTATCCCAGTTTGCAACGGAATTGGTTGCGGTCGCATCCAGCTCCGTGATCTGAATATCCAGACCGGTTTCAGCGAATTTTGCGAGCGCACTCTTGTAAAGTCCGGGAGAGGGGAACGGCTCGGCGGTATCGTTGTTTGTGACATTGAGGTGAGACTGGCAGCCGATACCGTCCAGCAGACCTTTTTCATGCAGATCTGTTGCCAGTTTAATCATTGCATCGGTCTTTCCGCCGATATACTCGTTGAAGTCGTTGTAATAGAGCTTGCAGCCCTTCGGCGCATATTCCCGCGCATATTTGAATGCAGGCTCAATAAAGGAATTGTCGCCGTAGATTGCCGTCCATGCAGAGCTGCCGTTGTTGGCCTCATATTTTCCGGGCAGACGCGGATCGCCGCCGTCCAGAAATGCCTCATTGACAACATCCCACGCATAGAAGTTTACATCGGAATAATCCTTTTCCAGCGCCTCGAACACGCCCTTGATATAGTTTTCCATGCGCTTGTTCATGGTGTCCTTGTCAACCAGTGTTCCGTCGCTGGTGTAGTCCTCTGTGAAGAACCAGTACGGCGTCTGACTGTACCAGACCAGCACATGACCGCGCACCGGAATATCATTCTTCTTGCAGAAATTCAGAATCGTGCGTGCAGCACCGTTCAGCTTGACCTTCGGAACCGTGTTGTCGCCGGACTCCTCCAGATAAGCAAGCGTAGCTTTGAGGTCAAGCATATTTTCCGGCTTCAGCTCATTGCCGAGCGTGATGGAATTGAAATGCTTGTTGATCAGTGCCTTTGCCGAATTCGGCGCAAGCTCTCTTGCCGTGACGGCACAGCCGATCTTGAAATAGTCGGCATAGACGTCCTTGAGGCCGGGAATATCCTCCTGAATCGGATATTCCGGTGCTTTTTTCAGCGTAAAATCATCGACCCACATATCAGCCTTGTCATTGCCCTCAATATAGATCGAAACATCCTTCATATCCTCGGAGAAACTGAATTTTGTTTCAGGAATCTCGACCCAGCTGTTGTCTGAGTTGATGGAGAACAGATTATCGTAGTGCTGCTCGCCTTCTTCATCGGTATACTGCATACTGAGCCGGACGGTATTGTACCACTTCATCTTGACCCATGCAGATGCAACATACTGCACACCCGGCTCACAGCCAAGCGACGTAAGCGTGACGGACGGGCCGTTCCAGCCCTCTGAGCGTTCGGTGACGGACATACAGGTCTTGCCGGAATGAGAATCCTCGGACGAAGCTGCAATGACGGATGTGTCCGTCTCGCCGCGCTTGGAGAAAGCGGAAACGTCACTGTCCTCAAAATCCGTTACGAGAATGTCGCCGTCCGCAGCGGTCGAACCGATCTGCGGAAGCCCCTGCAATGCCAGCACACCGCTCATGAGTGCAGCGGCAGCTTTGTTCAGACTTTTCATATGTATCCCCCCAGAATATACTTCGCCGCAGTGCGGCTGATGTTATTATATCACATATTTATACCGATTGCAATATTCTCAGGTATAATGATTCTGAATACATCCTATAAGCTGATACCTATATAACAACAGGATGCGGGCATTCCGGTTCTCTCGCGGCAAGAAGCGACAGACATCTGCCCGGTTCGTGAAAATGAACGGAAAACCGAAATATCTACGACAACGCTAAATATCCTGAACAGAGTTTATGTGCAAAATATCCAAAACTGCGCCGGATAATTCTACAGACAGAGCAGCACGTTTTGCTTGAAAAATATAGGGAACTGTGCTATAATAGGGTAAGATGAAGGTAATATGCCGCAATTATCATTTTTCAGGAGGCGCAAGCATGGGTTTCAAAATTAAAAACGGCGTTTTGCTGAAATATGAGGGTGCAGGCGCACTGGAGCGCCTCGGCATACGGAAGCAGGACGAAGCTGTTACAATACCGAAAAATGTGACCGCAATCGCAGACGAAGCATTTACCATGACGGAAATCAGCCGCGTGTTCATTCCGCCGACGGTTACAGTGATCGGTGAACGCGCTTTTGCGCTCTGTACGGAATTGCAGGGCGTGGATCTTTCCGGCGGACTCAAGGAAATCGGCGTCAATGCCTTTGACGGCTGTCATGTGCTGCGGAGCGCCGTGATTCCGGAAACCTGCGAAACACTCGGTGCATGGGCATTCTGCAATTGCAGCGGCCTGCGCAGCGTGAAAATACCCGGCAATATGAATGCGATTCCGCGCGGTGCCTTTTCCGGATGCTCGCGGCTTGAGGAGGTTACGATTCCTGCCGGCGTCAAGCATATTGACAACCGCGCATTTTATGCTTGCACATCCCTGATGACAGTCAATCTGACCCGCGGTGTACGCACGATCGGCAGGGAAGCCTTTGCCTGCTGTACCTCCTTGACAACTATTTATATTCCCGATACCGTTACGGAGATTGCAGAGGACGCCTTTGCAGGCTGCACAGAGCTGAAAACAGTCATCATTCCGCCCTCTGTGACAAAGCTGCATCCCTATGCTTTCGGCTCCGATCATCATATCCAGACGATTACTACCGTCACCGGCAGCGTTGCGCATCAGTATGCGCAGGAGCACGGCATCCTCTGCTATACGGAAAAGGAGGCCAATCAGCTCCGCGGCTGCAATCCCGCATTCTTTATTGAATACGGCATCCTGAAAAAATACACGCAGGAATATAATGTCCGCGATATTATGATCCCGCAGGGCGTAATCCGTATCGGCAACCACGCCTTTGAGCAGAACCGTCAGCTCGTAACGGTTGTGATTCCGGAGGGCGTTGCCGAAATCGGCGGCTATGCCTTCAACGGCTGCCGCGGTCTTCAGCGCGTCTATCTGCCCAGCACCCTGAAGCGTATCGGGCGTTTTGCGTTCCGTGATTGCCCGCTGCTTGAGGTCATTCTGCCGCAGGGCATGGAGATCATCGAGAATAACGCATTTCAGGGCTGCACCTCCATGCGCCGGTTTTATATGCCGGATTCATTGCAAAAGCTCGAAAATGAAGCACTCCGCGATTGTATGTCGCTGACAGAGCTGCGCTTTTCCGCAAAGCTGGAGGTCATTTCTGACGGCGTTTGTGTCGGATGCTCCTCGCTGCGCACGGTCGTGATTCCCGAAGGTCCGAAATATATTCTGCAAAATGCCTTCCGCGGATGCAGCAGCCTGCAGGAAACCTTTATTCCGGACAGTGTAACTGAAATTTCCGGCAACGCATTTGCCGATACACCGCTGTTCCGTATGACAGCAGGACATTATATCGTCGGCCGTTTCCTGATCCGTGCGGACGGCTACAGCCCGATTCCGGTCGGCGTACACCGCATCGGTCCGCGTGCCTTTGAGCGCGGCGGCCTGCGTGCCGCAATCATTCCGGACGGCGTCATCAGCATCGGAGACAATGCATTCGCAAACTGCGGTGTGCTGACCGATGTTGTCATACCAAAAACCGTTACCGAAATCGGTGTTGACGCATTTGCATATACACCGTGGATGACGCGCCGCACAGAACCATACACCATCGCGGGCGCTAATATTCTGCTGCACGCAAATATTGCACAGCCGGAGGTTAATATTCCTGTCGGCGTGCGCTGTATCGGACCGTCTGCGTTTTCGCAGCTTCCGGTCAAGACCGTGCGGCTGCCGGAGGGCGTTCTGCATTTGCAGCACGGCGCATTTTCTTACTGTGAACAGCTTGAAACGATCGAGCTGCCCTCCACACTGCGCCGCATCGACGGCTATATCTTCCACGGCTGCACTGCGCTCAGACAGGTGATTTTCCATGATGGCCCGACAAAAATCGGCCATGCAATGTTCAGCAGCTGCACAGCGCTCAAGACCGTGAAGCTGCCCGAAACAGTCACAGAGATCGACAATGAAGCATTCTATCATGCCGGCATTGAGCGGATCATCATTCCGGACGGCGTAACGCGCATCGGACAGTCGGCATTCAGCCACTGCGAAAAGCTCACAGATATTGCGATTCCCGCATCTGTTACCGAGATCAGCGAAAACGCCTTTACCGAATGTCCGAAATTCCGCCTGCACGCTGAAAGCGGCAGTTATGCAGAACGGTTTGCAAAGCAGCATCATATGATGATGACGCTGGTTCCGCTGAATATGGAGGCATTGCTTGCTGATGCGGTTCCGGTACTGCCGGAGCCTGTTGCACCGCCCGTGCCGCGCAGAGCTGCGCCGCCGCGTCCCGCTGCGCCTGTGCCGCGCCCCGCTGAACCGCCGCAGGCAGAAAAGCAGGACACAACAGCCAATGCATTTGCGCAGACTGCTGAGGATATTTTCGATTCATCCGGTACAGAGCAGACCGCTCCGTCTTCCGCAAAAACGGAATCTGCGGCCTTTGCTGATGAAGAACAGAAATATGCAGAGCGCGTGAAGCGTGAGCTGGAGGAGGCACGGAAGAAATCCGTGCAGAGCGCGGCGGATGCCAAACTGCCGCCTGCTGCTAAAACGGAAGCGCCGCCCGCCGAAAAGAAAAAACGGAAAAAGAAAAAAGAGCTTTCCTCAGAGGATCAGGAAAAAAAGCTGCGCGCAAAGGAAACACCGGAGGAAACCAAGGCACGTCACCGTGCAAATCTGCTGGATGACCTGCCGGATCTGCCGGAGGAGCGCGAGCGCAGAATGCGTGCAAAGGAGACGCCGGAGGAAACCAAGGCGCGTCACCGCGCGAATCTTCTGGATGATCTGCCGGATGTGGATGCGATGCCGCGCCGTGAAAAGGCTGCACAGGCACCGCAGAATTCTGCTGCGGCCGCCGCTGCGGAACCGAATATTCCAAAGCTGGATGCACATGATGACGGCAAGCTCTCCGACCCGAATGCCGCAGATGATCCGTTTGCAGATATTCACTGGAATAATGAGCAGACGACCTTTACCATTCGCTTATAATTCACTGTAAGCCAATCATATGTTTTTTTCGATAAACTGACGGGGGAAGGAACACACAGTTCCTTCCCCCGTTTTTTAGCCGCCGCTGTTTTCCGACAGAGCCAGAAGTGCTTTTCCCAGCTCCGCAATTGCGTCTGCCGGCAGGCCAAGCTCCGCATAACGGTCTGTATGAAATGCATCTGTGACGGTATTCAGCAGCTCCGGCGGCGTATGCTGCCGCAGCCATTTTTCACGGATTTCCCGCACTGTATCCGAATCCTGCAGCTCATCTGCCGCCCAGCAGGGCGCGGCCAGCATCAGCCGGTAGCCTTCATAGAATTTCTCTGCCGAATCCGGCTGCTTCTGCCAGCGCAGCACGGATTTTCTCCACTGTGCCTGCCGCTTTTTTCGGGATTGCTCCTTTCGCAGTACAGTTTCCGTATCATAATAATCCTGCTCCCCGCGAACCGGTCTTTGCGCATCGTTCTCGGCATTCCGGCTGCGCAGGCGTTTCAGCAGCATTCCGAGCCGATAGCGGATTTCCTCGGCCCAATCCGAAAGAAAAACGCGCCAGATATGAACCGTAACCGCTATGATCGGAACCCAGAGCAGAAGCCAGAGCGGGTTGCGTCTGCCGGTGTAATACTGCGAGATCATCTCGGCTTCATCAACGCCCTCACTTGCCTCCGGTGCATCGCCGCCGAGCTTTGCGGTGATTGCAGTCAGAAATTTCAGCACGGTGAACACCGCCCATTTTGCAGCATCAATCATCCATTCCAGAAGCTGCACCAGCGGTGCGCGGAAAATCCAGACCAGCGTCAGCAGCACGATCACAACAGTCACCAGTGCAAGATTGCTGCGCCGGATCTCCCGCGGGACATCTGTTTCGGTTCTGCTGCGGCGATTGACGAAGCGCAGCAGCATGAACTGATTGCGCAGCAGAAAATAGACCGCCGATAGTCCGCCGACCGTGCCGAGCGTCAGATTGCTGCTAACCGGAAGATGCGCAGCCGAAAGCAGAATCGAAACCAGAACAGAGCCGGTCAGAAATGCGATATAGCCGTTATCGGGAAACAGCATATCCGGTTCTGCGTCAATGTGCCGCTGCGGGACAAAGACGGTCAGAGCAGTCAGCACACCGGCTGTGAGTACACTGCCGGTCAGCCGGTAAACAAACCAGCCCGAAGCAGCCGCTGCCGAAAGAATCACAGCGGCTGAAAGAATCCGCGGCCACTGCGAAGAAGGCCGGAAGTGCATCCGGACAATGCGCACCGCAGCGGCCGCCGCAAAGGCGCACAGCAGCAGTATGCCCATTGCCGGAAGCATTCCGGCCTTCTGACAGAGCGAAAGCAGCAGCAGCCAGACCGGATACCATGCTGCACAGCGGCAGAACAGTGCGGCACCTGTCAGAAGGATCTTTCGATGCGGCTGCATATGCTTCACCCCCGAATCTCAATTTGCAATGCGGATCACTTTTTGTTTGTGCGTTTCTTTTTCTGCACGGAATAACCGAATGCTCCGCATTTTCTGCCCAGCGCGAAGTATTCTCCGTGCGCATAGGCCAGCAGACCGCTCTGCTGCAAATTCAGCTTTCCCTTGCTGTCAACATAGCGGCTGTCCGCGGCCGTTCCAATGATCTCCGCAAGAAACATATCATGTGTGCCGAGCGGCTTGATCTCTGTCACACGGCAGTACAGGCTTACCGGCGATTCTGCGAGCAGCGGCACGTCACCGTGCTCCGAGGGCAGAAGATGCAGCCCGCAGGCTGTGATCTTATCCGTATTCCGGCCGGAGCGCACGCCGCAGAAATCCACGGCCTTTACAAGTGCCGTCGTCGGCAGATTGATGACAAATTCGCCGCTTTTCCGGATGATCTCATAGGAAAAGCGTGTCGGGCGGACGGAAATATAGGTCATCGGCGGATGCGTGCAGCAGATGCCCGTCCAGCCGACAGTAAAAATATTTGCCTGCTCCGCCGTCCCGCAGGTGACAAGCACCGGCGGAACGGGGGCAAGCAGCGCACTTCCGTTCCAGAAGATCTTTTCCATCGGGAATTATGCCTTGATTGCTTCAAAGGCCTGTGTCAGATCGGCAATAATGTCGTCCACATTTTCAAGACCGACCGAAAGCCGGATCATGCCGGCATTGATGCCCGCCGCAACAAGCTGCTCGTCGGTGAGCTGACGGTGTGTTTCAGAGGCCGGATGCAGCACACAGGTGCGAATATCCGCGACATGGACAACATTGGATGCGAGCTTCAGCGAATCCATCCAGTTCATTGCAGTGTTTCTGCCGCCCTTGATGACAAACGAGATGACACCGCTGCATCCGTCCGGCAGATAGGTCTTTGCGCGTTCGTAATACGGATCGGAGCTGAGTCCCGGATAGCTGACAGACTCGACCTCCGGCCGGCTTTCCAGAAATTCCGCGACCTTCTGGCCGTTGATGCAATACTGCTTCATGCGGACAGCGAGCGTTTCCAGACCGAGATTGAGATAGAATGCGGCGGTTGCGCTCGGGTAGCAGCCGAAATCGCGCATGAGCTGCATCCGGCACTTGATGATGAATGCCATATTGCCGAATTCGCGCACATAGCAGACACCGTGATAGCTCTCATCCGGCTCGGTGAACTCCGGAAATTTGCCGTTATCCCACGGGAATGTGCCGCAGTCCACAATGACGCCGCCGCCCTGAACGGCATGACCGTCCATATACTTGGTCGTGGAATGAGTGATAATATCCGCGCCAAATTCCTTCGGACGGCAGAGGATCGGGGTCGGGAAGGTATTGTCAACGATGAACGGCAGACCGTTATCGTGTGCAAAATCTGCAAATTTCTTGATGTCCAGCACGGAAAGCGCCGGATTTGCAAGTGTTTCACCGAAAACGCAGCGTGTGTTCGGCTTGATCGCCTTTTGCAGCTCCTCGCGGCTTGCTTCCTGATCGACAAAGATGCACTCAATGCCGAGGCGCTTGAGTGTCACGGAGAACAGGTTGACAGTTCCGCCGTAGATTGTGCCGGTCGAGATAAAGCTGTCGCCTGCGGAGCAGACATTGAGGATTGAAAGCAGATTTGCTGCCTGACCGCTGGTTGTGCACATTGCAGCAACGCCGCCTTCCAGTGCAGCAATTTTCTTTTCAACCGCATCGACAGTCGGGTTTGCGAAGCGGGAATACATCGGTTCAGTCGGCATATCGAACAGTGCTGCGATATGCGCAGTGGAATCAAAGGTGTAAGTCGTGCTCTGGACGATCGGCACAACACGCGGATCGCCGTTGCCGGGCGTATAGCCGGCGTGCAGGCATTGTGTTTCGATTTTCATTGTGGATTCCCTCCTGAATTGAAGATAAAGTCTTTGCGGCCGAGGCCGTATGCATATATTATAAATGATTTTAACGGTTATGTCAAGTAGAAGCAACGCAGATGGAGAAAAAAGAAGCCTCCGCTGCATATCTTGCAGCGGAGGGTATTTTCAGTGTTCCAGATAATCCCGCACCTTTTTGCTGCGGCTGGGGTGCCGGAGCTTGCGGAGTGCCTTTGCTTCGATCTGCCGGATACGTTCCCGCGTGACATTGAAGGCTTTGCCGACATCCTCCAGCGTCTGCGGCTGCTCATCATCCAGACCGTAGCGCATCCGCAGTACATCCGCCTCCCGCGGCGTCAGTGTGGAAAGCACCTCATCAAGCTGTTCCTTGAGCATTGTATTGTTTGCGGCATCATTCGGAGACTGCGCATGATGATCGGGGATGAAGTCACCGAGGTGGCTGTCCTCCTCCTCGCCGATCGGCGTTTCGAGCGAAACAGGCTCCTGCGCGATGCGCATGACCTCGCGCACCTTTTCAAGCGGCATATCCAGATAATCCGCGATCTCATTTTCCGTCGGATCCTTGCCGTTCAGATGCAGAAGCTGACTGGATGCTTTTTTGACGCGGGTGATTGTTTCAACCATATGTACCGGAATGCGGATGGTTCTTGCCTGATCCGCGATTGCGCGGGTAATGGACTGCCGGATCCACCATGTCGCATAGGTCGAGAACTTAAAGCCCTTGGTATAATCAAACTTGTCCACGGCTTTGAGCAGTCCCATATTGCCTTCCTGAATGAGGTCAAGGAACTGCATTCCTCTGCCGACATATTTCTTTGCGATGCTGACGACGAGACGGAGATTGGCTTCGGAAAGGCGGTTCTTTGCGGCCTGATCGTTCGGATTCTCGGCAAGGCGCTTTGCGAGCTCGGTTTCCTCCTCGGGTGTCAGCAGCGGAACTCTGCCGATGTCCTTCAGATAGATCTTGACCGGATCATCCGGTGCGCCGCCGCCGTCGAGCGCAAGTGCGTCCTCTTCGGCAAGTCTTGTTTCAATATCATCATCCAGCAGGTCATCATCCGAAAGCTCCAGATTTTGCAGATGACACTGCTCATAGAAAAGACTGATTTCCTCATCGGTAAATTCCATCTCTGAGAAAATTGCATCCAGCTCATTCTGCGGGAGCTTTCCGCCTGTTTTGATGCGTTCCAGAAGCTGGGATACTTTTTGCTGTTCTTCGGCTGCCATATTATTTCCTCCCTCTTTTTATCTTCTGTTTGCACTCAGTCAATATAGCCCTGCAATTTTTTACTGCGGCTGTAATGTTTCAGCTTGCGCAATGCCTTTGCCTCGATCTGCCGGATCCGCTCACGGGTGACACCGAGTGCCCGTCCGACATCCTCCAGTGTCTGCTGCCGTCCGTTTTCAAGGCCGTAGCGCATCCGCATGACCTTTGCTTCGCGCTCTGTCAGTGTGGAGAGCACTTCATTGAGCTGCTCCTTCAGCATGGCATTGGAGGCAGCCTCATCGGGGGAAGGCGCCTGATCGTCCGGAATAAAGTCACCGAGATGGCTGTCCTCCTCCTCACCGACCGGCGTTTCGAGCGAAACGGGATCCTGTGCGATGCGCATGATCTCCAGCACCTTGTCCACAGGCATTTCCAGCTTGCGGGCGATTTCCTCGGGGCTGGCCTCCTGACCGGTCTCGTGCAGGATCTGGCTCGAAACCTTCTTCACCTTTGTGATGCTCTCGACCATATGCACCGGAATGCGGATGGTTCTGGCCTGATCGGCCAGTGCGCGGGTGATCGCCTGCCGGATCCACCATGTCGCATAGGTTGAGAATTTGAAGCCCTTTGTGTAATCAAACTTGTCCACGGCTTTCAGCAGACCCATATTTCCCTCCTGAATGAGGTCGAGAAACTGCATTCCTCTGCCGACATACTTCTTTGCGATGCTGACGACCAGACGGAGATTGGCCTCCGCAAGACGCTGCCGCGCCGGTTCATCGTGCGGATTATCCGCAAGGCGGCGTGCAAGCTCTGTTTCCTCCTCGGCGGTCAGCAGCGGGACACGGCCGATCTCCTTGAGATAGATCTTGACGGAATCATCGTTCGAGATCTCGTCATTTGCCATGGAAACCGCCGGATCGTTGACATCCTCCAGCACGGCATCATCATCAATCAGCTCGATCTGCATTGCGGAGCAGCGCTCCATGATTGCTTCCGGCTCGACAGAGCAGGTTTCGGATGCTTCCTGCACCTCCGCAATCGTGATCTTTCCGTTTGCCTTTGCTTTGTCGAGCAGCTGCGTCAGCCGCTTGTCTTCATCTGCCATTTTATAAATCCTCCTTATGGGTATTGGCCGTTATCGTTTGTTCTGCCGGAGCTTCTGCGCCATCGCCAGAAACTCTGCATCGCTCATGCTGCCGGAAGCGGGCTTTTCCGCCAGCCTCCGAAGATTGTCTATGCAGTCGCGGACAGCCTTTTCCTCAATGTCCACATCTGCATATTTTGCCTGAATCCCGGCGATTCGCCCTGTTTCCTCCGGCGTGAAGTCCTCGGCAAAGAGCGAAAGCGAGAAATCATATCCCTGCGGCAGCATTGTTGCGAGCCGCGAAAAGACCTTTTTGTGAAAGCCGGTGATGAATTCCTCCGGCCTGATCTGGGCAAGTACCGTTTCCAGTGCATCGGGATGCCGGAACAGATAGCAGAGGATCATTTCCTCTGATTTTGCCGCTTTCTGATTCTGCGCAGCTTCCGGATTGACCGGATCGCGCATCCGCGGTGCCGCTTCAACCGTGCGCCAGAGCTGTTTTTTCTCGCCTCTGCGCCGCTTGGAAATTTCCCGCTCAACCTGCGATTTCAGCAGCTCCGGTGCCACATCGTAATCCTTTGCAACACGGGAGAGATAGACATTGCGGTCAAGCTCATTTTCGATGCCTGCCAGCACATTGACCGCTTTGTGCAGCGCCGTGATCGTGCCGTCCTCGCTTTCGGGGTCGGTGCCGTCGCGGCAGCGGTTCAGCTCATAGGTCAGGGCATCGTCTGCTTTTTCAAGCAGCTGCCGGAAATAAGGTGCGCCGAATTTCTTGATATATTCATCCGGATCCTTTGCGCCGGTCATATGCAGAATCTTCGGCCGCAGTCCGACTGCCCGCAGAAGATTCACTGCCTTGACGGTCGCATTCTGGCCGGCGGCATCGCTGTCATAAGAGATCACCACTTCATCTGCATACTGCCGCATGAGCCGGCACTGATCCGGCGTGAGCGCCGTGCCGAGCGAGGCGACCACATTCTCGAAGCCCGCCTGATGCACCGCGATGACATCCATATATCCCTCTGCAAGGATCAGCCGCTTGGACTGCGATTTCTTTGCAAAATTCATGGAAAACAGATTGCGTCCCTTTTTGAAAACGGGCGTATCGGAGGAATTGAGGTATTTCGGCTCGCCGTCCTTTTCAACGGTTCGTCCGCCGAACGCGATCACATTGCCGCGCAGGTCGATAATCGGGAACATAACTCTGCTGCGGAAACGGTCATAGAGATTGCCGGTTTTCTGCGCGCGGCTGCAAAGATTTGCTGCCAGCAGCTCCTCATCGGTAAAGCCGAGCCTGCGCATTTCGGTCAGCAGACCGTCCCAGCGGTCATCGGCATAGCCCAGCCCGTATTTTTTGATAATATCCGGCCGCAGCGCGCGCTCTTTCAGGTAAATGAGGCCGCGCTTGTCCGCACCGGTGAGCTGTTTGAAATAGTAGTTGGCGGCGGCGCGGTTCAATTCGAGCAGCCGCATCCGCAGATTTTCCTCTCTGCGGTCGCCCGACTGTACCGGAACCGTCAGCCCTGCACGGTCGGCCAGCATCCGCACGGCCTCCATGTAGCTCAATCCTTCGATCTGCCGGATGAACGAGATCACATCGCCGCCCGCATGGCAGCCGAAGCAATAGAAATGCGGATCCTGTGTATCGGCATAAACCACGCAGGAGGGCGTTTTTTCAGAATGAAACGGGCACTGGCATTTCAGCAGCGAGCCTGCCCGCACGAGATGCACATAGCTGCCCATGACCTGCTCGATCGGGTTTGCCTGTTTGAGCTGATAGATAAATTCCTGCGGCAGCAATGTGTTCACTCCTTTTCACGCTATACTTTTGTAGCTGTAAGCTATTATGATGTTATGCTTTCATCTTACATCCCATGAGCGCGGGATAAAGAGCTTTTCGTAGTCCCAGATCGCATAATCATCGCTCATGCCGGCGATGTAATCGCAGACGGCACGCGGCACGGAAAACCGCTCCGCCAATGCCTGATATTCCGCGGGCAGCTCATCCGGGTGCTCCTGATAGTATGCATAGAGCCGCCGGATCAGCTCCTGTGCCTTATGGTCCTCGGTTTTCGCGGCGGAGCCGGAATACACCGTCTTATAAAGAAATGCGTGCAGGGCATCGTGCGCCTGCCGGATCTCCGGCATCATATCGGGTTCTGCGCTGCCGTGCGCAATGACCGAGGTAATCATTGTCGTGATGCGCTGCGATTTGGAATGCCCGAGAAGCTCGGTGCATTCATGCGGCAGGTCATCCTCGTGGAGAATGCCGCCGCGGATGGCATCGTCAATATCATGATTGATGTATGCGATGCGGTCGGCAAGGCGGACGATATTGCCCTCCTTTGTCGCCGCGATCATATTCGTATGACAGAGAATGCCGTCCCGCACCTGCTTTGTGAGATTCAGGCCGCAGCCGTTCTTTTCGATGTATTCTACGACACGCACGCTTTGTTCATAGTGCTTGTAGCCGCCGGGCGTGATCGCGTTGAGTGCCGCCTCTCCGGCATGGCCGAAGGGCGAATGACCGAGATCATGGCCGAGAGCAATCGCTTCGGTGAGATCTTCATTGAGCCGCAGCGCCCGCGACATGGTGCGCGCGATCTGCGCGACCTCCAGCGTATGCGTCAGGCGCGTGCGGTAGTGGTCGCCGATCGGGGACAAAAAGACCTGCGTTTTGCGCTTGAGCCGCCGGAATGAGGTGCAGTGCAGGATCCGGTCTCTGTCGCGCTGAAATTCAGTGCGCAGCGGACACGGTTCCTCCGGCACATCACGGACGGCTTCTGCGGCATGGCAGGCATCCTCACAAAGCATCTGATCTTCAAATAATTCTGTTTGTTCACGGACAGTCATACGGGTTGCCTCCGTTTTATATATTTCTCTGTATATATATACCGGATCGGGGACGAAAAATCCTTTTTTTCGCGTAAAATCGCAGGCACTTTGTATGGATGCACAAAATGCATCCGGTATATTTGTGCTGATTATATAATCAGCACAGTGTACCCTGCACCATACAGGTGTATTTTGAATCCTCAAAGTGATATATGCAAACAAAAGCCCCCGTCCCGTGATAAACGGAACAGGGGCTGCATTCTTATGTTTGTGCTGCCGCAGTGATGCGGTTTATTCATAGCGCAGTGCGTCGATCGGATTGAGGTTTGCGGCCTTGATTGACGGCAGCAGACCGAATACGATACCGACAGCCATTGAGAATACGACCGAAATCACAATCGCCTGCGAGGAGATTGAAACAGGAACCTCGGCCAGATTTGCAATAAACTGCGACAGCCCGATACCGAACAGCACGCCGATCAGGCCGCCGATGCTCGTCAATACGACAGCTTCTGTCAGGAACTGTCTGAGGATACGACGCTTCCGCGCACCGAGCGCCTTTTTCAGGCCGATCTCACGGGTACGCTCCGTCACCGACACCAGCATGATGTTCATAACGCCGATGCCGCCGACCAGCAGCGAAATGCTTGCGATCCAGATGAGCATATTGTTTGTCGATTTGGAGAGATCCTGCATCGCCTTTGCCTGCTCAAGCAGACTTTCGCTCTTATATTCAACCGCTGCCTGCCCAAGATCCATGCCGGCATCTTCTTCCGGCTCCTGCCGGCCGAGATCTGTTTTGCGGATGTTTTCATTCAGAATATCCGCGCTTTTCTTTCCGGCCTGCGTCATGCTGTCCGTATCCACGGCCTTGACGATGCAGTGCTGCGGTTCATCATAACGGAAGCAGATGCCCCATGTATCGGTCGGGATGAAGATCTGGCCTCCGGAGGACTGATTATAGGTGTAATAATCCTCTACAGAATTGATCGTCGGCTCAAAGGCGGAACGCTTTGCCACAACACCGATGATTGTGAACGGTTCAGAGCCGATGTCAATGGTCTTGCCGACCGGATTTTCGCCGTTGAAGAAACCGCGCTCAACCGTGGAATCAATCAGTGCGACCTTGGAAAAATCCTGATACTGCTTTTCTGAAAAGGCAACGCCCTCCGCAATCACCAGTCCGACAGTTTCCAGATAATCCTCGTCGATGCCGAGCAGCGTCGCAGACTGGATACGGGTATTCATATAAAAGATGCCCTCATTCGGGTCGTTCCGCTGACGGTACAGTGTGCAGCGCTCAACCTCTTTGAGATCGGTGATCCGCTGCTTGTATGCCGGCGAGATCATCCGGACATTTTCGGGCGCCGGATTATAGCCGAATTCATACGGCCAGTCGCCCTGCATCAGCTGAATCCTGACCGTGTTGTTGCCGGCACCGATCAGGTTGTTCTTGATCTGTTCTCTGGTTCCCTCGATCGTTGACACGATCGCAATGATTGCGGCGATACCGATAATGATACCGAGCATTGTCAGAAACGAACGGATCTTATGTGATAATATGCCCTGCAAAGAGCGCCTGATATTTTCAAACATTTCTGTTTCTCCTAAATCAAAATCCGGAAGGCTGCAGTACTTCTGTCGAATCCTGCGTCTTCACGCCCTCTTTGACATTTGTACCGTAGGGGAAGCAAATACGGTCATTTCTGACATCCAGACCGCCTGTGATCTCAATATAATAACCCCAGAGAATCTGACCTGCGCTGACATACTGCTTCACAAGGCGGTCGTTTTCATCCGCTTTCATGATATAGTAATCGCCGCCCTCCTGCCGCACATAGTGAATCGGCAGATACACGGATTTCTTCATTCCCTCATCTGTCCGGCTCTGCGGAACCGAAACCGATACGCCGCTGCCGATCTCAAATTCCGAAGAATCCGCCAGCTTTGCATGAACCTTATACATGGAGCTGTTCGGATTCGTCTCCCACGGACTCGCGCTGTAGGATGCAGGCTCCTCCTCGACACTTGTGATCTCGGCCTCGGTAAAGGCACCGTTCCGGTAGGACTGCACATTGACAATCGTGCCGGCCGGAAGCTGCGAAAGCGAAAGCTCCGGCACCTCACAGATCACCTCAACACCGCCTGCGCCTTCGATCACGGCAAACGCATTGTCATCGGGGGAAGGCTCTGCAAAGGGATCCTCCTCTTTTTCCTCAGGTTTCTCTTCCGCTTCGCCGGCAGCCTTGCCGATCTTCTTGACAACGCCGTCGATCTCTGCGACGACTCTGCCGTCTGATTTCTGCTTTTTTGCGGTTTCCAGCTCAAGATTTGCAGATTTCAGATCAATCTGAAGCGTTTTGATCTGTGCCTCCTGTTCGGCAATCATCTGCTGCAATTCCTTGCGGGAATACATATAATTCTCGCCGTAATCCGGAACCGTATATGCATCGGTATCCTCCGGCAGCTCCGGTTCATCCGTATCTTCCGGTTCATATGCGGGCGTTTCCGGCATCAGATCCTGCGGCATGGCAAAAGAGAGCTTGCCGTGCAGTACGCCGTCCGGATCGACCGAAACCGTCCCGCTTTCAGGATCCAGCGTCAGGCTGTCCGTCACAACCCAGTCCTCTGCCGCAGAGGGCTGAATGGCTGCACCGTCCAGCGCCCACTGAAACAGAAACGTATCGTTATCATCAAATACGCGCAGTGCGGCACAGCGTCTGGTGCCGTTCAGCGCGAGCTGAAATGCCTTGCGCACAACAGTTTTCCGGTTGCAGTTGAAGATCAGCGGATCCTCCTGAGTACCGGTTCCGGCAACGGGCTGCATTGCACCTGTCAGCTCATCGGCCGTATGCAGCGGCTCTGGCTCAGGCTGCGGTTCTGGTTCCGGCTCAGGATCCGGCTCAGGATCCGGCTCAGGATCCGGTGCAGGCGCTTCCTCGGAGGGACGCAGTCCCTTCAGCTCATTGAGCTTCTTTTCTGCCATTTTAATATCCTGCTCTGCCATGCGGACTTTGTTTTCCTTCTGGGTCAGTTCCAGCTCCACGACTGTCATGTCATATTCCAGAATTGTATCGCCTTTTTTGACGTTTTGTCCCTCTTTGACAAAGACCTCCTGCACGAGCTTGTTTGTATCCACATAAACTCTCTGTGCATTTGCTGCACTGATCTGCCCCCATGTGTCGTTGCCGGAATACATATACATATCGGCAGTCTGCGCCATCATATTCACAGGAACAACATCCACAACGATTTTATCGTCACGGCTGCTTTTGTATTTCCGGTATCCGAAATATCCGCCGCCGGCGAGCAGCGCAAGGCACAGCAGCGCAATCACTGCTTTTTTCATGCCTCTGATGCCTCCTCCTGCTGCAATTTGTCCTGCTTTGCTGCGAAAAGCTCCTCGTCAGAAACCGCGACCAGCTCCTCTGCGGAGACTTCTACGATCTCTGCATCCGGCTTTCCGGTATCCTCCGCAGGCTCCGCCGGTTCCATAACCTCTGCGGGAACGGCGGACTCCGGTGTCTGCGCCTGCTCTGCGTCCGGAGCAGTCTGCGCGGCAGCTTCTCTGGTATTGAATGCACCGGTATGAAGCTGGCCGTCACGGATATACATGACACGCTTTGCACATTTTGCAATATCCGGTTCATGCGTAATCATCACAATCGTTACACCCTCGTCATTCAGCTCCTTGAACAGCTCCATGACCTGATCGCCGGATTTTGTATCCAGCGCACCGGTCGGCTCATCAGCGAGCAGCAGACGCGGATGATTGACGATTGCCCGCGCAATTGCAACACGCTGCTTCTGACCGCCGGAGAGCTGTGTCGGCTTGAACAGCATTCTGTCCTCAAGGCCGACGCGCCGGAGTGCTTCGGTTGCACGCTCACGGCGTTCTTTTTTGGAAACACCTGCATACAGCAGGGGAAGCTCGACATTTTCCAGCGCCGACTGCCGCGGCAGCAGATTGAAATTCTGAAACACAAAGCCGATCTTGTCATTGCGGATCTCGGAAAGCTCCTTGTCATTGCAGCCCATAATATCCGCACCGTCAAAGATGAAATCGCCCTTTGTCTGCTTATCAAGGCAGCCGATGATGTTCATCAGCGTAGATTTTCCGGAGCCGGAAGGCCCCATGATCGCAACATATTCACCCTCATCAACGGACATGGTAATATCCTTCAGGACAGGAACCGCCTCTTTGCCCTGCATATAATCCTTGTAAATTGATTTCAGTTCAAAGACCATTGCTGTCTCCTTTCAGTTTTCCGGTTTTTCTTCCGCGGCCTGCGGTTCAGCATCTGCTTCCGCCGCTTCGCCGTCTCCGGCCTGCTCCGCTTCCGGATCGTTCGCTGCGTTTTCCCCGTCCTCTCCGAAGAGATCCTCGCCGCCTTCAATCAGATTGCCTTCCGCATCAAATTTATAGACATTGCCTTCTTCATCCTGATAGACCATGTTGCCGTCTTCATCATAGTCGGCTTCTTCCGCATAGCCGCCGCCTTCCATGCCGCCGTCCGGCATATCCATGCCCATATCGCCGCCGAGCACATTTTCCGGAATATCCTTATCAGACTGATTGGTTGTTGTTGCCATGCCGGCTTCGATATAATCTGCGGGATATGCGATATAATCATCAATTTCCAGACCGGAAAGGATCTGACAGTCGCCGTGTTCGTCATCGACATCGCCGACCTTCACGACGCGCTTTTCGATCTGATCGCGGCTGTTTTTCGCCCAGACATAGTTGTCATCGCCGTCCCAGAGCACAAAGCTGCTGTAAATCCAGATGCCGTCCTTCGGATGCTCGGATTCCTGTCCGGTATCCATTTCGATAATCAGGTGCTGTCCGAGCATGAAGCCCTCCAGCGATTCCGGCTTCACATAAAACGCATATTTTGACGAGGTTGTCTGGTCGTCGGAATAACCGTAATACATATTGTTGTTATCGGTCTGCGGATTCGTGTCGATTTCATTGATCTCGCCCTTGCGGACGGTATCGTCCACACGGCTGCGCAGATAGACCTTCGCACCCTCATAGATGCCGGAGGCATTCTGCTCATTGAACAGCCCCTTGACGCGGTATTCGCCCTCTGCGGCGATTTTCATGACCACATCGGCATTTTCCTGATAATTCTCCGAACCGCTGCTCATGCTGATTTCTTTCAGCTCCTTCACGGTGCCGTCGATCGGTGCTGTGACAAAGGCGTTGTTCAGCGTATTTTCCAGCTTTGTGATTTCGACATTTTTGGCTTTGATGTCATATTCACTGCGTGCATTGTCACTTTGCAGTGCAAGAATCCTTGTTGTATACGAAACCTGCGCATCGCCGTTCGCGTTCCGCTTTTCCTGCTCCAGCGTGCCGATTTCCAGTTCATTGGTTTTAATCTGGTTTTGCAGACGCTCGACCTCCAGCTTTGCCGCGTCGATTTCCAGCTGGATGGACTCGACGTTATATGTCAGCAGCTTGTCGCCTTTTTTCACTGCGTCGCCTTCATGCACCAGCACATCATCCACGGTTTTTGTCGTATCATACTTGACATCAACTGTTTTCTGTGCAACGATCATGCCTGCATAATTTGTCGCAAACAGATTTGCGCCGCCGACTGTATTGACGGTTGCGACCTTTTGCACATAGACTTTTTCCGAGCGGCCTGTTCCCTGATTTCCGTAATTCCGGTAGAGCATCCAGCCGCCGAAGCCGAGCCCGCCGATCACTGCTGCGGTCACAATGCCCTTGACAATTCCCTTTGCTGACATATGTTTCCCTCCGTTGATTGATTTCAGTTCTGCGCTTTTGCGCGTGATTTCACCCATATTATAATACACAAACGATTTGTCTGTCAATGCAGTGATGATATTTTTAATAAACTCTTAACCGCACTGAAAGAATTATATCACATCATTGTGACTATTGCATAACCGGAAAATTACAATTTTGTCACAACGCGGCGCCTGCATTTGCGGGAGAAACACGCCCGGTCAATTTCATCAAAATACGCGCAGCATTCTCCCGAAAGTTCGGGGTGACAACATAAGCGGGAAGGGAGGCGTACACTGCGTGCAAATTCGGATTTATCGCAGCAGCACAATTCCCGAAAGGAACCTGCTCAGACATTTCAGAGCGGCCTTATGGCTTTCTGCGAAAAATTTGCCTGCCCTATTGACAAACGGTTCTGCTTGTGCTATAATAGCACTGTAAACCGATGAAGCGGAGAGAAACGGTGATTATGCCCCACAGAGAGTCCGGTGCTGCTGAGAGCCGGACGGATCACAGATCGCCCAATGGCCCGCCGAGGGCGCAGTGAAAGCTGCGACGTAAAGACATACGTCAGTTGTCAGGATATGAATGTATCCAAAAAGTGCGCCGGAACCTTTCTTTAGAAAGAAAA
>JAFYBM010000035.1 GCA_017540225.1 Oscillospiraceae bacterium
ATACGCTCTGCGGTAAGCGCTTTTTTACATTCGGCGGCGGTCACAGTCAGGATTTTGAATACCGCACCGCAGAAAACTGGTGGGAGCGCGAGCAGCCGACCTATGAGGAGATCATTCATGCGGCAGATAACCTGAAGTCCTTTGATGATACCGTCGATTACATCATAACGCATGAGCCGCCTGCCTCGCTCAAGGACTGCCTGCGCGTCGATACGATGCAGCGTCTGGAGGTTCACGCTTTTTTTGAGGATCTGATGCAGATGTGCAGCTTCCATCAGTGGTATTTCGGAAAGTGCCATATGAACCGTTATGTGCCGCTGAAATATTATGCAGTGTTCGATGAAATCAAGCCGCTTGACAATACACGCGGCAAGGCGATTACTGCACAGTATGAGCCTTCGGAGCCGATGACGCTTCCGGATACAGACGGCGAAGTCTGAGTGTTTCCTGCGGAGTATGGCAATGATTATTACGGATGAAATGATTGACCGCTTTTCTGACCGCTACTGTATCCGTTATTATGACACAGATCACATGGTAATCAGTGAGGAGATAGCGGATGCTTTTTTCAGAGAGCAGCGTACTGAGGATGTTCTGGACTATGTGAACAGCCGTAAGCCGCACGATGAGGTTTATCTGACACAGGCGATGATTGTACTGGCAGACCGTGCGGGAATGCTGGAGGAATGGCTTGATACCTTTGATCTGGACGGAAAGCTCTGGGAGAAGATCTGGCGAAAGCTGCGGAAGCAGCTTCGGACGGAAAAGAATGCTGCGGAAAGCGGCAATCTGAAAACAAACTGAGCTGTAAAATAATGACTGCGCCGTGTCTTAATTGATGCGGCGCAGTTCTGTTTGTCGGTTTTTTCAGGAGTGAGATCGTTGACAGGAGAGAAAGCTGCTTGATTCCGAAAAAGCGGATCGCTTTATGTTTATCCGAGTTTTCTCAGCATTTCCTTTGTTTCATCGGGAATGCGCCTGCTTTCGATACATTTACGGATCGTTTTCTTATGTACCCACTCCGGCAGACGGTGTTCGGTCAGATAGGGGAGGATGAGCTCCGGCTGTTTGGCCGCAGCTGTTGCAAAATACCATGCAATTTCCATATTGACATAGTATGCATCGGAACGGATCGCTGCAACCTGTTCAGGATAGGACGGGTCAAACCGTGCATCCAGAAAGTGCCGCATCAGCATTCCGATTGCAAAGCGCTGGGTATATACTGCATCTGAGTGCATCCATTTTTCAATATACGGCAGCAGTTTTTCCGCTTCACGCCCGAAAACCGGCGGTGAAAGCTGATCGCAGGTCGCCCAGTTGTCGATATAGGGCAGAAATGCCTCCACAGCGGCAGTGCATTCCGGAAAGCTGCGGATGCGTGAAATCAGGAAAGCGTGAAGCTGGTTTTCGTCAAAATACCGGTGCGGGAGTGTATTCAGAAATGCCTGCACCTCCGCAGAATTCAGATCCAGTGATTTAGCAAGCGAACGGAGCGCCGGTGTCCGGCAGCCGAGCACCAGCTCCGGCCGGAGATCCGGCGTCAGCTTTGCGACAAATGCAGCATTCTGTTCATCGGCACAGGCAATAATCATTTCCGTGATGGTTTGCATTTCAATCAGTTCCTTTTGGTTTGATACATTTGCTCTGTCAGCAGAGCCATGAGGACAAGGAAAAACGCCAGAAACAGCGGGAGCATTCCGAGGCCGGCACGGTCTGCAATGAACCCGAAGAGCGGCGGCATCAGCGTTGTGCCGATATAGGCAAACGCCATTTGCAGCCCGATCATCTGCTGTGAAGCCTCACGCCCGAACACGGCCGGTGTTGCATGGATCATGCAGGGATAGACCGGCGCGCAGCCGAAGCCGATCACGATCAGGCCGGTCAGTGTCAGTATCTGCGGCAGCGGCAGCAGAATCAGGAAAACACCGGATGTAATTCCGCAAAGCCCGAAGCGGATCATGCGGCGGTCACCGAAGCGGTCTGCGATAAAGCCGGAGAGAAAGCGACCGGCCGTAATGCCGATATAAAAGAGGGAGGCGAATCTGGCAGCGGTTTCTGCTGTGATGCCTCTGCTCTGCACAAGAAAACTGCTTGCCCAAAGACCGGCGGTGCTTTCCAGTGCGCAATAGCTGAAAAATGTCAGCAGCGCCTGAACGGCACCGTGCTGCCGGAGCAGCTTCCGGATCGGTTTGGCGGAACGTTTTTCTCCGGATTCTGTTTCTGCGATCTGCTTTTTCCAGAGCGGCAGCGAGAGAAACAGCATCACTGTCAGACCGAGCTGAAGAACGGAAATCGCACGGTAACCGCCCTGCCAGTCGGTATTCCGGTGCAGGTAAAAGCTCATGATGTACGGGCTGAGCGCGCAGCCGACGCCCCAGAAGCAGTGCAGCCAGCTCATATGGCGCGAAGCGTAATGCAGCGCAACATAATGATTGAGTGCCGCATCAACGGCACCGGCACCGAGACCGTAGGGGATTGCGAACAGGCATAGCATTCCGTAATGCGAGGAAATGGAGTATCCGAACAGCGCAATCGCCGTCAGAAGGACACTGCACGAGACGACAAGACCCGTACCGAAGCGGCGCAGCAGCTTATCCGAGAGCAGACTGGAGATTACGGTTCCGCAGGAAATAATCATGGAGAGCCAGCCTGCATAGGAGACCGGAACGCCCAGCAGCGGCTGCATGGACGGCCACGCCGCACCGAGCAGGGAATCCGGCAGCCCCAGACTGATAAACGAAAGATAAATCACAATGAGCAGCAAAGAAAACAACGGTAGCTCCTTTCCCCGCAGGCTCCTGATTTATGCAGGATTGTTTTCCTCACGGGATGTTCCGGGATAAAAGAGTGCGACCGTGCCGGGACCTGCGTGTGCGCCGATGACCGGCCCGATCTCACCGATGACAACGTGCTTTGCGCCGTATTCATGCAGCAGTGCGCTTTTCAGCATTTCTGCTGCATCGTGTGCATCAGCGTGCGCGATGAAGACGGTCGATTCCTTGTCCGTGCATTCGGCCTGAAATCTCTTGCCCAGTTCAAGAACGGCATTTTTCCGGCCGCGTACCTTATGGCGCGGGATGAGTTTGCCCTCATTGCTGACATGGAGCACCGGCTTGATGCCGAGCAGTGTGCCTGCAAATGCAGAAACAGAGCCGACTCTGCCGCCGCGCTTTAAGAACATCAGATCATCGACCGTGAACCAGTGCATGATCTTCAGCTTTGTTTCTTCAGCATATGCAGCAAGCTCGTCCAGTGTGAAGCCGCGCAGCTTCTGCTCTGCACAGTGATAAACGAGCAGTCCTTGTCCCATGCTGGCGCAGAGCGTGTCCACAATGCGGATATTTCTGTCCGGATACTGCTCCAGCAGCTCCTCAACGGCAATTCGTGCCGTTGCATACATACAGCTCAGCGGCGAGGAAAATGCGAGATAGAGAATATCCTGACCGGCTTCCAGCACCTCAGAAAAGGCTTCGCGGAAGCGTGCAAGATTGGCTGCTGATGTGCAGGCGACCTGCCCTGCGCGCAGTGCATCATAAAAAGCAGTACCCCGCAGCATACACGGCTGTGCCGGCGCATCCTTCATAAACACATTCAGCGAAATCGTCCGGACGCCCATTGATTCCAGCATATGCGCAGAGAGATCTGCGGCGCTGTCTGTAAAGATTACATAGCTTTCATTCGGTTCCATATTTGTCATACCCCTTTATCTTTTTTTGGGACGGCAGAGCGGAATGCCGTTCTCACATTATTATTGTATCCGATTTTCCTGAAAAAGTCAAAGACTTTCTTGCGGATCGGCAGAAACCGCTTTGAGAATCTGCGGTAGAATCCCGAAAAAGCCGCTCTACCGATAGGAGAGTGCAGAATAATCACGCAGATGCGAACTTTTTATAGCTCTGAATTGCAGCGGACTGTAATGAAGAATGCCCGTACCACATACGGATTTTGTTTCCGGTACGGCAGATTTCAGCCTTTTTTGCTTTCCCCCATTGAAATTTCCGGCGTTCTGTGCTATAATATAGATGAATCATCAAATATGTCGGAAAGGAGTGCAGACATGGACGACTGGAAGCAAATTGTTGCCGACAATCTTTCTGCCTTGCGCAAGGAACAGGGACTGACACAACTCCAGCTCGCGGAGCAGCTTCATTATTCAGATAAGGCCGTTTCCAAATGGGAACGCGGCGAATCGCTGCCGGATCTTTCCGTCATGAAGCAGCTTGCTGATTTTTACGGTATCATGATCGACGATTTTCTGCTGACACCGGAGCAGCGTGCCGAAAAAAATGCACTCCGTCTGTCAGCGGATGCGTCTGCCGATGAGGTGCTAAAGCCGGATGCCGCGGCGGAACCGGTGCGGAAGCGCCGGAATATGAACCGCCTGATTATTGCGGGCATGGCGGCCATGCTTGTCTGGCTGATCGCCACGCTGATTTTTGTGGTGCTGGATGCGGTTGTGCCGGAGCTGGAATATACATCGTTTTTATTTATCTATGCGGCGCCTGTGACTGCAATCGTGGTGCTTGTGTTCAATTCGATCTGGTTCAATCCGCGATGGAATTACGCAATTATCTCATTTCTGGTCTGGTCCGTGCTGGCGGCGCTGTTTCTGACCTTCTATCTCAGCGATATTCTGATCTGGAAGCTGTTTCTGATCGGAATACCGGCGCAGTTGATTATCATTCTGTGGTCACGGCTGCGTCCGGCAGAGCGAAAGTAGGACGTTTTTATACGGTTGACTGTTTGGATTTGTATTTTTTTCTTCACAGGGGTTTGACTTTTCTGTCATGCTGCATAAATTTATCGTCAATATGCACAAAGCAGCGCTATCAAAACGCACGAAGTTGACAATTTTTCAGTTTTTGCTAAAAAGGGATTTGACAAATCTTGAATTTGTGGTTATAATATAAGAGGTATCTGTACGCCCTTTTGCAGTTCGCTGCTTTTCGGCTTACACCCAAATTTACGTTTGAATCTGCACGCGCCGCTATGCAGTGCAGTGGCTGTGTCTGCGCCGTTGCAGATGCAGTTCTCGGAAAGGAGTCTGTTTATGTCAAAGACGATCGCTGTTACATCCGGTAAAGGCGGTACCGGTAAATCCTCCATCTGCGCCGGAATTGGTTATACTCTGGCCAAGCAGGGTGCTCGCACACTGATTATTGAGCTGGATTTCGGTCTGCGCTGTATTGATATTATTTTCGGTATGAGCGGCCAGATTAAGCACGATCTCAGTGATGTTCTGGATGGCAAGGTTTCTGCACTGGATGCCGTTGCCAGAGTCCCGATGGCCAGCAACCTCTTTGTGCTCTGCGCACCGAAAAACCCGTTTTTGCAGGTGACGGTCGAGCAGATTGTTTCGATCTGCGCGTCAGTCCGTAAATATTACGACTACATTATCATTGATACCGGTGCCGGTATCAACAACCACGTTTTTGACATCGTTGAGCAGGCGAATCTGATTCTTGTTGTCACAACGCCGGATCCGATCTGCGTGCGTGATGCACAGATGATGTCGGATGAATTCTATGCCCGCGGCAACCGCCGTCAGAGACTGATTATCAATAAAGTCAGCAAGAGAGCCATCGGCGCAGAGCTGGTGCGTGACCTCGATGAGATCATTGATACGATCGGTGTGCAGCTCATCGGTGTTGTGCCGGAGGATTATGAGCTGGTCATTGCAACGAGCAAGGGCGAACCGATTCCTTCAACGGCACCGAGTCTTGCAGCCTTTGATGCGATTTCCAAGCGTCTGCGCGGTGAAAATGCACCGCTGACAGTCAAGATCGGATGATCTTCTGCTTTTCTTCGGAAGAAAGCAGGTTTCCGCGGCATATTGACCCAGTATTACTTCAGAAAGGATGATTCCGATATGACGATAGCTTTGATTGCACACGATGCCAAAAAGGAGCTGATGATTCAGTTCTGCACTGCATATTCCGGTATTCTCAGCCGTCACGTTCTCTGTGCGACAGGTACGACCGGAAAACAGGTTGCAGAAGCGACCGGCCTTCCGATCAAGCGGTTTCTGAGCGGCGCACAGGGCGGCGGTCAGGAGATTTCTGCACGCATTTCCTGCGATGAGATTGACGTACTGCTGTTTTTCCGTGATCCGATCAATCCGAAGGCCAGCGAGCCGACTGATATGAATTTACTGCGGCTCTGTGATGTCCACAATGTACCGGTTGCAACCAATATTGCAACGGCAGAGGCGCTGATTCTTGCGCTGGAGCGCGGTGATCTCGACTGGCGTGAGATCGGCAACCCGAATGTCATGTGACAATGATTGATGACTGATTGCCCCTTCCGGACTGAAAGGGGCAATTCTGTGTTTTTATGAGGTGTGCTATGGGATTGGAAAAAGCCATTGAACACGGGAAAGAACACCGCAAACCTTACCGCGGCGTCAAGGCGTATGACCAAACCTGCCGCAATCACGGCGGCTGTGAACGCTGCCTGAAGCAGCGAACCTACCGCACACAGAAGGAACTCGAAAAATGCAGATTTTCCCGCAAAGATGCGGAATCTGAGAAAGCATAGAGAGGACAAGATTTATGGCAAATTACCTGAAACGACCGCAGGGTACCGAGGATGTGACACCGGAGCGCATCGCAAAATGGTATACCGTTGAAAAGGTGACGCGTGATGTCGCGGAGAGCTTCGGCTTTTCGGAGATCCGCATCCCGACCTTTGAGGTTACGGAACTGTTCCAGCGCTCTGTCGGTGAAACTACAGATGTTGTGCAGAAGGAAATGTATTCCGTCATTGCGCGGGAAACACAGTTTACGCTCCGTCCGGAGGGTACCGCCGGTACGATCCGTGCGATGCTGCAAAACGGAATGCTTGCGGAGGCTCTTCCGCAGAAGGTGTATTATCAGCTTTCCTGCTTCCGGCATGAACGGCCGCAGGCAGGCCGTCTGCGTGAGTTTCATCAGTTCGGCATTGAGATGGCCGGTGCCGCCTCTCCCTATGCGGATGCGGAGGTGATTCTGCTCGCAAAGACGGTTCTGGAGCGCCTCGGTGTGCGGGATATTGTGCTGAATCTCAACAGCATCGGCTGTCCGAAGTGCCGTGCCGCGTATCAGAATGCACTGAAAGCCTATTTTGAACCGCATAAGGCAGCGCTTTGTGAAACCTGTCAGGAGCGTCTGGTGCGCAATCCGATGCGCCTGCTTGACTGCAAATCGCCGGAGGATCAGGCAATCGCAAAGGATGCACCGCTCATTCTCGATTATCTCTGCGAGGAGTGCAGCGCGCATTTTGAAGCAGTGAAATCTGCGCTGACCGGCATGGGTGTGGAATATGTCATCAACCCGAAGATCGTCCGCGGTCTGGATTACTATACGAAAACCGTGTTTGAGTTTATCACGACGAGCATCGGCGCACAGGGAACGGTCTGCGCCGGCGGCCGCTATGACGGACTGATCGAGCAGCTCGGCGGCCAGTCCGTTCCGGCGCTGGGCTTCGGCATGGGACTGGAACGCCTCATCCTGACGATGGAACAGCAGGAATGTGCCTTCATGGAGCAGAAAAAATGCGATGTGTATCTGGCTCCGATGGATGATGCCGCCCGCCCGAAGGCGCTGCAATATGCGAATGCGCTGCGTGAAATGGGTGTGCGTGCGGAATTTGACCTGCTTGACCGCTCGTTCAAATCGCAGATGAAATATGCAAACAAGCTCGGCACGCGCTATCTTGTTGTACTCGGCTCCAATGAGCTGGAGCAGGGGAGCGGACAGCTCAAAAATATGGAAACCGGCAAGCAGTCGCCGGTCCGCCTTGATTCCGCAGCGCATTTCTGTGAGGATTATACAGAGATTTCACTGACGGACTCGCTCGGCACAATCGGCTGATTGATTTTTTTCGGAGAGAACAAAACGTATTATGAAAGAGATACTTCGTCAGATTTCTGATTTTCTGCGCTCCAGCTTTCTGGTGCTTCTTGTGCTGGCCTCGGCCGGACTTGGTATTTACCGGCTGGTTACGCTGCAAATCGCTGCCGCGGAGGAGGAAAACCGCCAGACCGTTGTGGAATCGGTTTATACGCAGATGATTCCTGCAACACGCGGCGAGATCGTTGACAGCCTCGGCAATGTCATTGTCGGCAACAAAATCGGATACAGCATCATCATTGAGCAGGCCTATTTCCCGTCAGATGCGGCAGAGGGCAATGCCGTGATTTATGATACGATCATGCTGCTGCGCGAGGCGGGATATGAATGGAATGACACGATACCGATTTCCAAATCCGAGCCGTATGTCTTTGCGAAAGACCGTGAAAAAGACGTTGCTGCGATGAAAAAGATGCTGCGCCTCAATCAGTATGCAACGGCGCAGAACTGTATCGACAAGCTGATCTCTGATTTTGCGATCGCAGATACCTATACAATGCAGGAGCAGCGCTGGCTTGCCGGTATCCGCTATGAAATGGTGCTCCGCAGCTTCTCTATGTCCAATGTCTTTTATCTCGCTAGTGACATTGATCTGAAAACCGTTACGCGCCTCAAGGAAATGCGTCTGACGCTTCCGGGCATCAATGTCACCGAGGAGGCCATCCGCACTGTCGAAAACGGCAAGATCCTGCCGCACGAGATCGGCTATGTCGGCCCGATCTATTCACAGGAGGAATTTGATGCGCTGAAGCAGAACGGCCACGAGGACTATAATCTCTCCGATCAGGTCGGAAAGACCGGTCTGGAGCTGGCCTGTGAGTCCGATCTGCGCGGCGTCAACGGCAAAAAAGAGATCACCGTGACAAACGGCGATGTTTCGTCTGTTGTGATGTCGCAGGAGCCGGTCGGCGGCAAGACGATCCAGCTGACCGTCAACAGCAATATGCAGTCTGATTTGCAGGCTCTGCTGGAAAATCACTGCCGTGTACTGCGCGAGACCGATGCACAGTGCCGCAATGTCACGGCTGGTGCAATCGTCGTTCTGGAAACAAAGGATAATGCCGTGCTCGGCATGGCGACAACGCCGACCTATGATCTTTCGGATCTGCTTGATAACTACAGCAAAGTCGCAAAGCAGGAAAATTATCCGCTCATCAACCGTGCGACAGACGGTCTTTACCGTCCCGGCTCGACATTTAAGACGATTACGGCGACCGCCGGTCTTGATACAGGTGTCATTACGCCGAATTCGACCTTCTACTGCGGAACCAATTTCGAGTTTTTCGGGCATCAGTTTCACTGTACCGGTCATCATGAAAACATCGCGGTTTCGCGTGCGATTACTGTATCCTGCAATATTTTCTTCTATGAAGTCGCATCGCATCTCGGTCTTGACCGCCTGATGGAATATGAAACGCTCTACGGTCTCGGTCAGCCGCTCGGACTGGAATCCGGCGACAGCGGCGGTTATCTCGCCTGTCCCGAAACCTTTGAGCAGCTCGGCATTCAGTGGTATGTCGGTGAGGTCGTGCAGGCCGGTATCGGTCAGTCAGAGGTGCAGGTTACGCCGCTGCAAATGGCCACTGTCGCATCGACCATTGCCAATGAGGGAAAGCGCTGGCGTCCGCATCTGATTGATTCCTACTGGAATAACACCATGACAGAGCAGCTTTCAGTTAAGGAACCGGAGCTTGTTGCAGAGGTTGCGCAGAATAATGCCGCAGATGTTTATCCCTATATTGAGCAGGGTATGATCGGCGCGGCACGTTCACCGATGGCTGCTGAATTTGATCTGAACAGCCTGCCCTTTGATGTGGCAATCAAAACCGGTACACCGCAGTCGCCGCGCGGCACCGATACCTTTGTGATCGGCTATGCGCCGGCCGATAAGCCGGAGATCGCATTCTGTGCAATGGTTGAAGGCGGAAAAAACGCGAAATTTATGGTCAAGGGCATTATTCAGGCCTATGCACAAAACTACCCGCAATCCCGCATTGCAGCCGCACTGCGGCCGAAGCCGAAGCCGGCTGAAACCGAGCCGGAGCCAGAAACGGAAAGCGAGGCAGAGCAATGAATATTCAGATTTTCGGAAAGAACAAGTGCTTTGATACAAGAAAGGCCGAGCGCTTTTTCAAGGAGCGCGGCATCCGTTTTCAGCGGATTGACCTGCCGGAAAAGGGCATGAGCCGCCGTGAGCTTGAGAGTGTCATACGCGCTGTCGGCGGGATGGAAAAGCTCGTTGATCCAAATGACCGTGATTATGCTCTATGGGAGCATCTTCTGCCGGAGGCACAGTTTAATATGCTTCTGGAAACCCCTGAAATGCTGCGCACGCCGATTGTCCGCAATATGCAGAAGGCAACGGTCGGCGCGGCAGAGGCGATCTGGAAAATGTGGATCGCGGAAGAAATGTCCTGAAAGGAGCGCGAACCGGAATGAAACGACTGCTGGCGTGTCTGCTTGCAGCAGGAATGCTGTTTTCCTGTGTGACCGGCTGCGGCCGAAAGCCGCAGGAGCCGGAGCCGACAATTGAAATTGTTACAAAGCCGGCAGAGGTGACCGGTGAACAGCTTGAACCGGTCGGCCATCCGATGACAATGCCGGCTCTGACACTGGCACCGGAGGTCGTAACACAGATTGTAACGGTCACGGAGGTTGTGACGGTCACGGAGATTGTGACCGTGATCGCAGAAACGCCGGATGATCCGTATGATGCCGGTGCGCTGACTGAAACAGGACCGCTCACAACAGAGGGCAAAATCGACAAAGACGGCGTATATACGACGAAAGACGATGTTGCGCTCTATATCTATACATACGGAGAGCTTCCAAAGAATTTCATTACCAAAAAGGAAGCGCAGAAGCTCGGCTGGGAGGGCGGCTCGCTTGAACCCTATGCGCCCGGCTGCTGTATCGGCGGCTCCTATTTCGGAAATTATGAAGGCAGCCTGCCGGAAAAAGCGGGAAGGGAATATACCGAATGCGATATTGACACGCTCGGCAAGAAATCACGCGGTGCCAAGCGCATAGTCTTTTCCAATGACGGTCTGATCTATTACACAGGCGATCATTACAAGACCTTTGAATTGCTGTACGGGGAGGAATGAATCATCATGACGGTAACGATTGATTGCAGGGATATTCGTACAAACGAGGAATTCCACAAGGCATTTTCCTCGCAGCTCCGGCTGCCGGGCTTTTACGGCGAAAACCTTGATGCACTGCATGACTGTCTGACCTCTCTGCCGCAGAAAACAACGATTAATCTGCTGCATACGGAATCGCTGATCCATAATCTCGGTCCCTACGGCCGTGCCGCGATCAATGCAATCGCTCACGCAGAGCGCGAAAATGCCGGCTGGCTTCAGGTCAATATGATGTAAGTACTGCAGTGCGGACTGTGCTTTTTTTGTAAATGTTCCGCGAAGCTCTTGCATTTTGAAAAAAAATATGGTAAAATATAAGCTGTGAGCAGACTGAGCAGCCGCGGAAGCGCTTTTAGGCTTACGAGGAAAGTCCGGGCATCACAGAGCAGGGTAACTGCTAACAGCAGCCGGGGGCGACCCTAGGGCAAGTGCAACAGAAATGAGACTGCCGCAATCGCGGCGATGGTGGAAAGGTGCGGTAAGAGCGCACCAGAGGATGCGAGAGCATCCTGCTGTGTAAACCCTACCCGATGCAACGCCGAATGGAACAGCCGGTCACAACGCCTGCTCGGCGGATCGACTGCTAAGGCGGCTTGAGCGGTCCGGCGACGGATCACCTAGATAAATGGCTGCACCGGTTCAGTTTTTCTGAACGGCACAGAACCCGGCTTACA
>JAFYBM010000036.1 GCA_017540225.1 Oscillospiraceae bacterium
CCGCTCTTGCGGCGGGAAAAAGCGGCCTCAGCATAAATTCTTATTTCTGGATCATCGGTGATCTCGTCAAGCAGGGGCTTTTAACTCACGTGGGAACGGACCGTTACGAGCTTGCATCGTCCAGGCCAAAATCGGAATACAGGCCCTTTTATTCTGACTTGGCTCTGAAAATCAAAGATGAAGTCGCAGCAAAATACCCGCGCATTAGCTTTACCCTGTATGAGAACGTTCTGCTGAACGAGTTTCTGAATCATCTGATCGGCCAGAATACCGTATTCGTCCACGCCCAACGTAACATAAGCGATTTCGTCTTCGATTTTCTTAAATTCGAGCAAAACCGTTTTGTGCTCTACAAACCTTCGGTGAAAGAGTTCAGACGCAACTGGCAGCCCGATGCCGTCGTGGTCCTTGATCTCGTCAGCCGCGCGCCTCTTTTATCAGAAGCGCCTCACGACGTGACGATTGAAAAGATGCTCGTGGACATGTACTGCGACAAGCAGATCCAGATGTGTTACAGTGAGGCTGAATACCCCGATGTCATCGAGACCGCATATGAGCGGTATAAAATCGACACACCGCGGCTGCTGAATTATGCCAAAAGGCGAAACAAAGCACAGGAGATCGCGAAGTTCATTCCAGAAAAGGAGATCAAACCCTATGCTGTCCAAAGATAATTTCACCAAGGAACATATCGTCGAATTGAGGCGCATGGGCAAGGCCGATCCCGCTATCTTGGAACGAACGCTCTTTGCTTTTGGGCTGCTCGAAGCGCTGCTGCGTACAGAGATGCCGTTTATATTCAAAGGCGGCACAGCGCTGCTTCTTCTGTTGGATAAACCGATGCGGCTTTCGACCGACATTGACATCATCGTCGAACCAGGCACCGATGTTGACAAGTACATTCAGGAAGCGGGTAGAATATTCCCCTTTTTGGACTGCCATGAGGACGTGCGCAAAGGCAGGAACAACATAGAAAGGCGGCATTACAAATTCATCTACCGCTCACCAAGCACAGGCAAAGATGTCAATATTCTCCTTGATATTTTGTTCGACGAGTGTCCGTACAGCGATCTGACAATCCGACCGCTCACAAATGATCTGCTGATCACCGATCTGGATGCGGCAAAGGCAATTGCGGCTGCGGTTCTGAATAACGAGAAAATTGGTTTATCTTGCGCCTATCCGTTCCGGAATCTGCCGCCTGAACTGGCCGTGACAGACGATGCGGAATACGGAATTGTGATCGCGGATACGACAGAATTCTCTTCCTATCCGGTTACGCTGCATCTGATTCCGAAGAATATTGCTGTCGGGATCGGGTGCAAAAAGGGAACATCCGCGCAGAAAATCAAGGATGCTGTGCAGGCGGCATTCGCAGATCATCATCTGTCAGCGGGGAGGATCTGCAAAGCGGCCAGTATAGACCTGAAAGCAAATGAGGACGGATTATTACGATTCTGCGATGATTTTGGAATCACATTGCATACATACCCGGCAGAAGAACTGATGCGGATACAGGGCGATTTCGCGCACTCGGATTTTGCTGAACAAGTGACCGGCGCAGATAATATCTGCGAGCGAAGTGCGGTCATGTGTGCAGGCGGTCGTATGATATTGCGAAAGACTGCGCGTGACGGTGTGACTGTAGCAGCCGCGGAAATACCGGTCGATATAGATTTTGAAAGGAAGTTGCTCTGATGCTGTATGTGGTCGGATTCGGCTGCGGCGCACGGGAATGTATAACCGCCGAAGCCGAACAAGCAATGCTGCAAAGTGATGTGATTGTCGGTTACAAAACCTATACTGCGCTGATGAAACCGTTTTTTCCGGATAAGCAATTTGTCGAAAACGGGATGCGTCAGGAGTCTGCGCGTGTCCGGCTTGCGCTGGAATATGCGCAGAAACAGACCGTTTCGCTGATTTGCAGCGGTGACCCGGAGCTTTACGGCATGGCTGCACTTACATATGAATATCTTGCGGGATATCCCGGGACAGAAATCCAGATCGTGCCGGGGATTACGGCGGCATTCAGCGGGGGAGCAGTGCTCGGCGCACCCCTGACGCATGACACGGCGATCATCAGTTTATCCGATTTATTGACGCCGATGGAGAAGATCGAACGCCGGCTGCGCTGTGCAGCGGAGGGGGATTTTGTCATCGTGTTGTACAACCCGTCGTCGAAGCAGAGGGCGGATTATCTGAAAAAAGCATGTGATATCATCCTGCAATTCCGCAGTCCGGAGACCGTATGCGGGTATGTGAAGAACATTGGTCGAGAAGGCGAAACATCACGTATCTGCTTACTTTCCGAACTAAGAAACGAACAGGTCGATATGTTTACGACAGTCTATATCGGAAATTCCGAAACAAGGATCATCGGCGGAAAAATGGTTACGCCGCGCGGATACAGCCATGGATAAAATTTTGATATTTGCCGGGACGACGGAAGGCAGGGAGCTTGCGGAGTTTTGCGCCGATAACGGTATTGCAGCGGATGTATCGACCGCGACAGCTTACGGCGCGTCTCTTTTGCCGGAGGGAATCGGTCTGTTGTCCGGCAGATTGTATGCAGAAGAAATTTGTATATTATTGCGTGCGTGTCATTATGCGGTAGTCATTGATGCGACACATCCATACGCGAAGGACGCGACCGCAAACATTCGTGCCGCGTGTTTGCAAACCGGAATACCGTACCGGCGGCTTCTGCGTCGGCCGCTGCCTGTGACCGGTGAATCCGTCGATTCGTTGGATGAAATGATCGGATTGCTCAATCGGTCGGACGATACGATTTTGAGTACGCTTGGCAGCAAATCCATTGCAGAATTAACGAAGGTGCGACGTTTTTGTGACCGAATCTGGCTGCGTCTGCTGCCGTCGGATAGTGTGTCTGCGGAATGTGTGCGGCTTGGCTTTGATCCGGCGAAGCTGATTTATGAAAAGGGTCCGTTCAGTACAGAACAAAACCTTGAGCATATCAGGCTGAGCGGTGCAAAGATCTTGCTGACAAAGGAAAGCGGTTCGATCGGCGGATATCCAGAAAAAGAAAAAGCAGCGAAAATCGAGCAGATACGTATGATAACACTGAGAAGACCGTTTGAAACGGCAGACGGATATGACGAATCAGATATGAAAAAATTGCTGCTGTCTATGAAGGAGAAGCATATGCTATGAAAGTATTTCTGATCGGAACCGGGACGGAGGGCGTCCGGACTTTGACGGCAGAGGCTGCAGATGCGATCGCGCGGGCTGAACTGCTTGTCGGTGCGAAGCGAATGCTGGAGCCGTATGCCGGTTCCGGCAAGGAGCTTGTTTGCATGTATCAGGCGGAGCGCATCGCGGAAACGCTTCGGTGCAGTCACGCGGCGTACGCAGCCGTTCTTTTTTCCGGTGATACCGGCTTTTTCAGCGGCACAAAGAATCTTCTTCCGCTAATTTGTGACATGGATGTGGCGGTTTTACCTGGTATTTCTTCAATGGCGGCCTTTTGCGCGAGATGTGGGGTTTCTTACGAAAATATGCGCTTTTTCACACTTCACGGCGCAAAATCGAATATTGCGATCCATGCGAAAATGAACCGTTATTGTTTTTTCTTGCTTGGCGGAGATATCGGTGCAGCTCAGGTTTGTCAGCGGCTCTGCGCATTCGGTCTTGGTGATATTCTTGTACATATTGGAACGAATCTCGGTTACAAAAACGAAACAATTTTGCATGGGAAACCATGCGATTTTCTCGCATTACCTGATGAAACATTATCTGTGCTGATCATTGAAAATCCGCATCATTATCGTTACATTCCGTCTGCAATTCCGGATGCTGATTTTATTCGCGAAAGGGTACCGATGACAAAATCCGAGGTGCGCTGCAATGCCGTATCTTTGTTGAAAATTGCGCATGATGCAATTTGCTGGGACATCGGCTGCGGGACGGGCTCTGTTTCGGTTGAAATTGCCTTTCGTTGTCAGACCGGACAGGTGTTTGCGTTTGACTGCAGCGAAGATGCAGTTCATTTGACACAGCAAAATGCTTATAAATTTGGCTGCGACAATATTACAGTCGTGAACGGATCCTGCCCGAATATCCTGCATGATTATCCTGCCCCTGATGCTGTTTTCATCGGCGGTTCTGGCGGTATGCTGGATGGAATATTGGAAGAAATTGCTTCGAGAAAACCGGGAATAAAAGTTGTTCTTACTGCAGTTTCATTGGAAACAGTTTCGCAAGCTACAGCTCTTTTTTCACACTATTCTAACGATGTTGACGTTGTTCAGATAGCTGTTACACGAACCAAAAAAGTCGGCGCGCATACTATGTTTGATGCGCAGAATCCGGTTTTTCTGATAGCAGGAGATTTGGAATGCAGCGGGTCATGATTGCCGGAACCGGCAGCGGATGCGGGAAAACGACTGTGACCTGTGCGATCCTTTCTGCGTTACGTCACCGCGGTGTACGCGTATCTGCATTCAAGTGCGGACCGGATTATATTGACCCGATGTTTTACCGTGAAATGATCGGTACGACTGCGCATAATCTCGATAGCTTTTTTTGTGACCGGGACATGCTTTGCCAGATCCTCACGGCAGATTCTGAATATAATGATATTGCTGTGATTGAAGGCGTTATGGGCTTTTATGACGGTGCTGAAGGCGCGGCAGTTCGTGTATCTGAAATGACGGAAACCCCTGTGATCCTTGTCGTAAATGCGCGCGGAATGAAGGAGTCGATCGGTGCTGTGATGCAGGGATTTTTGCAGTATCAGCAGCCGAATCGCATTGCCGGATTTATTTTTAATCAACTTCCGGTTCGTCTCATTCCGTTTGCAGAACAGCTTTGCTCGGAGCTGCATACTGCATATTTCGGCTGCCTTCCGATGCATGAATACAAATTTGAAAGCCGTCATCTCGGGCTTGTTACTGCAGAGGAAATATCAGATCTGCATGAGAAATTGAGCGAACTTGGAAAGCTTGCAGAGCAATATATTCTTTTGGATAAACTTATGAATATGCACTGCAGTCTGCTTCCTTTCTATCAGCCTACAGTGATTCCAAAGCTTCAGACAAAACCTGTTATCGCTTTAGCAAAAGACCGTGCTTTTTGTTTTCTTTATGATGAGAATCTCTCGATTCTGCGTAAAATCGGATGTGAGATCAAATTCTTTTCACCGCTTGCAGATAAGCATTTGCCGAAGGCAGACGGACTGATTCTGTGCGGCGGATATCCGGAACTTTATGCCAAGCAGCTTTCTGAAAATGTTACGTTGCTGCATGAGATCAGAACAGCAATATCAAACAATATTCCATTGATAGCAGAATGCGGCGGATTTATGTATTTGCATAGATTTCTGCAAACAGAATCCGGTGAAAAATATGCATTTGCGGGCGTTGTTGACGGGACGGCGTTCCCGACGAATAAGCTGCAGCGTTTCGGCTATGTGACGATACAGGCACATATAAATAACTTGCTGTGCGACGCCGGCGAACAGCTGAAAGCGCATGAATTTCACTATTGGGACAGCACGAATGCGGGTGCATGCTTTACCGCGACAAAAGCGGACGGCAGAGCGTGGGAATGCTGCCATATCAGCGGCACGATGTATGCGGGGTTTCCGCATCTGTATTTCCCGTCGGATATTCGGATTGCACTGCGTTTTGCTGCTGCTTGTGCGAAGTACGGAGGTAAAGATGCATCGTATTCAAATGATCAATAAACCGGATAAATCGTTTTATCTTGCTGCGAAAAATCACTGGGATAATATTGCGAAGCCGCTTGGTAGTTTTGGCAATCTGGAAGAAATGATACAGAAGATTGCAGCCATTCAGGAGACAGTCGATGTTGATATGACTCACCGCGCTGTTGTTGTGTTCTGCGCCGATCACGGCATTGTTGAAGAAGGCGTGACACAGTGCGGAAGTGAGGTGACTGTGCTTTGTGCAAAGGCGATTGCTGAGGGAACATCCAATGTAAACGCGATTGCAAATGCTTATCATGCTTCCGTACATGTTGTTGATATCGGTATGAAAACGAACGCAGATACAGATAAAATCGTTCTCAGAAAGATTGCCTGCGGAACCCGCAATTTTACAAAAGAAGCAGCGATGACCGAATCTGAAATGATTTCTTCAATTACAACCGGAATGGATCTTGTACGCGATTTGAAACGATCCGGAACACAGATCATTGTATCCGGCGAAATGGGAATCGGCAATACGACGTCTGCTTCTGCGCTTGCATCGGTACTGCTTGGCTTGCCGCCAAAAGCCGTCACAGGCAGGGGGGCAGGCTTATCGGATGAAGGATTGCGGCGCAAGATCGTTACGATTGAGAATGGGATTAAATTGCACGCCCCTTCTCCGGATCATCCGCTTCATCTTCTTCAAACGCTCGGCGGACTTGAGATTGCTGCCATGACAGGACTGTTTCTCGGCGGCGCGGTTTATCATGTGCCTGTGATCATTGACGGCGTGATTTCTGCAGCAGCTGCTGCAATTTCTTATCAGCTCAACCCGTTTTGTGCTGAATATATGCTCGCCAGTCACTGCTCTCGTGAGCCTGCTGCGAGCGGTCTGCTGAAAATGATGCATCTGAAACCGGTCATTGATGCCGGGCTTCGGCTGGGCGAAGGTACCGGCGGGCTGCTTTTGCTGCCGCTGCTTGACGGTGCGCTCGCGCTGTATCGGCATGCGCATACATTTGATGAAGAAAAAATGGAAAGGTATCGAAAACTGTCATGATGATTCTGGTTACAGGCGGGTCAAAATGTGGTAAATCTTGCTGTGCAGAGTCGCTTATGAATACTGTTGACGGTCCGAAATACTATTTAGCGACGATGATACCATACGGCGAAGAAGCATTTTCCGCAATTGACAGGCATCGCATAATGCGCGCAGATAAAGGCTTTTTGACTGTCGAACAATATACAGATATTGACCGCGTCGAAATACCCGACGGCAGTTCTGTTCTGCTGGAATGCCTTAGCAATTTGCTTGCAAATGAGATGTTCCGTAATGACAATATCAATATTTGTTCTGATAAAATTGCTGCTGATATTTTACGTCTGAAAAATAAGACGAACTTGCTTGTGATTGTGACGAATCAGGTCGGCCATGATGGGATATGTTACGAACGCGGGACAGCTGAATTTATTGCTGAACTCGGAAGAATCAACCAGAAAATCGCAGCAAATGCTGGCAAAGTAATCGAATGTGTATATGGCATTCCTGTGACATTAAAGGGGTGAATGTATGCTTAGATCATTGTTTTCTGCTTTCCTGATGTATTCACGGATCCCGGTACCGCATGTTGAATGGAAGGAAGAAAATCGCCGCTATGCGCTCGGCTGGTTTCCGCTGATCGGTGCGGTTATCGGCGGTCTGCTCATACTCTGGCGGATATTTTGTAACCGTTTTAACTGCGGACAAATGCTGTTTGCGGCGGTTGCCGTATTGCTGCCCGTGCTGATTACCGGCGGAATTCACCTTGACGGCTTTTGCGATGTAACCGATGCGCGCTCGTCCTATTCGGACAAAGAAAAGCGGCTTGCGATCATGGCTGACCCGCATATCGGTTCGTTTGCCGTGATTCGCGTCTGCTTGTATCTGATCCTTCAAACCGCTTTATTTACGCGGATTTCCGATGTTCACAGCACCGCAGTGATTGCCTGCGGATATGTCCTTTCACGGTCTTTCAGCGGCCTTTCGGCTGTGACATTCCGATGTGCAAAAAAGAGCGGTACCTTGCAGGATTTTGTCAAGCCGTCGCATCGAACGGCGGTCATCGCAATGGTCAGTTTTTTTGCTGCCGCCGCGTTCTTTACCATGATTTTTGCGAGCTATATACAGGGCTGCGTTGCGTTCGGAAGTGTATTTCTTTGCTTTCTGCATTATAAATATGTTGCTTATCGTGATTTTGGCGGAACAAATGGCGATCTCTGCGGCTGGTTTTTACAGATAAGTGAAATCGCGATCCTTGCGGCAGCTGTTTTTGCAAAAATATTGACGGAGGTACTGACATGATTCTGATTACGGGCGGTGCATATCAGGGAAAAACGGCGTATGCACAGCAACATTTTTTGTATCCGATCACAGACGGTGCTGACTGTTCGTTTGATACCGCAAAAACAACGAAAATGCTGAAAAACTATCATATTCTTGTGCGCCGCTTGCTGGAATGCGGATCGGACGCAGAAGCGTTTACGCATTTGTTATGTGCGGAGAATCCTGACTGTGTTATTCTGCTGGACGAGATCGGCAGCGGTATCATTCCCATGGAAAAATCCGAGCGGATCTGGCGCGAAACGGTCGGCAGATGCGGATGTATTCTGGCTGAAAAATCGGACACTGTGATCCGTCTTGTCTGTGGGATTCCGACTGTAATTAAAGGAAAATTGCTATGAAAATCTTGCTGATCCGTCATGGCACGACGGCTGGAAATCTCGAAAAACGGTATATCGGGCGCACGGATGAGCCGCTTTGTTCTGCGGGTCTTGCCGCACTGAAACAGTGCAGTTATCCGCCTTGTGATATTCTTGTCAGCAGTCCGATGAAGCGCTGCCTGCAGTCAGCAGAGATTCTGTTTCCGGAACAAAAAGCCCATATTTGCTGCGCTTTCCGTGAATGCGATTTCGGAGATTTTGAGGGTAAGAACTATTCGGAGCTGCGCGGCGATCCGCAGTACCAGAAATGGATTGACAGCGGCGGAATGATGCCGTTTCCGAACGGCGAATCACCGGCGGAGTTCCGTGCACGATGCTGTAACGGATTTTTGACGATTATTAACAAATACTCTGATGCTTCTCGTATTGCGTTTGTAGTACACGGTGGCACGATCATGGCAATTCTGTCGCAATTTGCACTGCCGCACCGCGATTATTTTGACTGGATGACCGACAATGCACACAGCTGGCTGTGTACATTTGACGGAACAAATTTGATAAATCCGGAGAATCTTTAGCATGAAATATCTGTTGCCTGCGTTCCCTTTGATCGTAGGTTTTTTGCTCGATGCCTGCATCGGTGACCCATATAATCTCCCGCATCCGATTCGGCTGATTGGGAAGATGATTGCGGCTCTGGAGCACATTATACGTAAAAGATGCCGTGATCTGCGCAAAGGCGGACTTCTGCTTGTTATAATTGTTTTGATTGTATCTTCGTTGATTCCACTTATCATTTTGATGCTTTGCTATCGGATCCATCTGATTTGCGGAATTGCTGCGGAGAGCATTTTGATCTGTTATCAGCTGGCAGCTCGGAATCTTTGCGACGAGAGCATGAAGGTTTACAAAGCGGCGAATTCCGGCGATACGGAAGGTGCGCGAAAGGCTGTCTCAATGATCGTCGGGCGCGATACGGCATCACTCGACCGTGACGGCATCGTTCGTGCAGCAGTCGAAACAGTCGCTGAAAACACCTCTGACGGGGTAACTGCGCCTTTGTTTTATATTGCGCTTGGCGGTGCCGTCGGCGGCTTTTTTTATAAGGCGGCTAATACAATGGATTCTATGATCGGGTACAGAAACGAGAAGTATGCAGACCTCGGCAGATTTGCGGCGAGGCTTGACGATGCGCTGAATTTTGTCCCATCGCGGCTGTCTGCGCTGCTGATGATTGCGGTTTGTCCGATCTTGCGAATGGATGCGCAAAACGCGTTCCGCATCTGGCGGCGCGACCGCAGAAAGCATGCCAGTCCGAACTCCGCGCAGACGGAATCAGCATGTGCAGGTGCACTGCATCTGCGTCTTGCCGGCGATGCGTGGTACTTCGGGGAGCTGCATAAAAAGCCGTTCATCGGCGATGATGATCGCCCGATCGAGCCGGCGGATATCCGGCGTGCGAACCGGCTGATGTATGGAACCTCTGTACTGATGCTGCTGATCTCAGCGGCGATTCGCTGCATTATTTTTGGAGTATTTTGTCTATGAGAATACACGGCGGAAACATATACAATTTCACAGAAATGCTTGATTTTTCTGCGAACATCAATCCGCTCGGAATGCCGGATTCAGTGTATGATGCGATCATTCGCTCCGCTGCAGACTGTGTACATTATCCCGACCCGGACTGCATAAAGCTGACAGCGGCACTCGCGGATTATGAGCATATTGCACCCGCACAGATCGTCTGCGGAAACGGTGCTGCCGACCTGATTGACCGGATCGTCCGTGCGTTCCGGCCGAAGCGTGCGCTGCTCTGTGCACCGACCTTTTCCGAGTATGCCTATGCTCTGCAGGGTGTCGGTTGTGAGATCAGGGAATTTGTGCTTGCGCCGGAACATAATTATCAGCTGACCGACGGCTTTTTATCTGCGATTTCGGATGATCTTGACATGGTTTTTCTGTGTACACCGAATAACCCGACATGCCAGATAATCCCTGCTGCGCTGCTTTATATGATCGCTGATAAGTGCAGAAAATACGGCGTTTTACTTGTATCTGACGAATGCTTTTTGCGCTTTTCCGAGGATGCGGAACGGTACAGTCTGCGTCCTTTCCTGTACGAAAATTGTATTATCTTGAACGCATTTACAAAGCTCTATGCGATACCCGGACTGCGCCTCGGCTATGCGCTCTGCGGGTGTGCGGAATCGGCGGAGCGCATCCGTCTAACGGGACAGTTTTGGAGTGTTTCCGTGCCCGCGCAGGCCGCCGGGATCGCCGCGCTGCAGACCCCTGACTGGGTCAGCAAAACGGTGTGTTATGTTGCCGCGGAACGTCAGTTTCTGACAGATGAACTGCGATATGCGGGGCTGACGGTCTATAACAGTTCTGCAAATTTCTTGCTGATAAAAGCACCTGCGGATTTTGCAGACAGAATGGAAAAGCACAAAATAATTGTACGCAGATGCACGGATTTCAGCGGGCTGACCAATGAACATTTCCGAATTGCTGTCCGCACTCATGCGGAGAATCTTGCGCTGACGGCGGCAGTCAGAGAGGAATACAGATGAGCAAAGCGATCATGATCCAGGGCACCATGTCCGGCGTCGGTAAAAGCCTGCTGACCGCCGCACTGTGCCGCATTTTCCGGCAGGACGGTCATCGCGTCGCGCCGTTCAAGTCGCAGAATATGGCGCTTAATTCGTACATCACGCCGGACGGTCTGGAGATCGGCAGGGCGCAGGCTTTGCAGGCGGAAGCGGCCGGCATCGAACCGTCCGCGCTGATGAATCCGGTACTGCTGAAACCGACGACGGACGTCGGCTCGCAGGTGATTGTCAACGGCAGAGTGCGCG